>PLXP01000113.1 GCA_003151435.1 Acidobacteriaceae bacterium | reverse complement strand
GCCAGCACCATGCCGCGCTCCACATCTTCCTTCGCGATGCCGCGCAGAAGAAGGCCCGCGTTGTCGCCCGCAAGCCCCTCATCCAGCTGCTTCTTGAACATCTCGACGCCGGTGCAGACCGTCTTGCGCGTCTCGCGGAAGCCGACGATCTCGCAGTCCTCGCCCACCTTGATCTTGCCACGCTCGATGCGGCCCGTCACCACCGTGCCGCGTCCCGAGATCGAGAAGATGTCTTCAATCGGCATCAGGAACGGAAGGTTCACCGCGCGCTCCGGCTGCGGAACGTACTTGTCCACCGCTTCCATCAGCGCGTCGATCTGCGCTTCCCACTTGGGCTCCCCGTTCAACGCGCCCAATGCTGAGCCGCGGATCACCGGAACATCGTCGCCCGGGAACTGGTACTTCGAAAGCAGTTCGCGCACTTCCATCTCGACCAGGTCGGTCAGTTCTTCGTCTTCCACCGCATCGCACTTGTTCAAAAACACCACGATGCAGGGCACACCTACCTGGCGGGCCAACAGCACGTGCTCCTTGGTCTGCGGCATGGGGCCGTCGGTCGCCGCAACCACCAGAATCGCGCCGTCCATCTGCGCNNACGTGCGCGTAGTGACGGTTCTTGGTCTCGTACTCCACGTGCGCCGTCGCGATCGTAATGCCCCGCTCGCGCTCTTCAGGAGCGTTGTCGATCGAGTCGAACGAACGGAACGTGTTCTTCGGATTGTGCTTCTGCAAAACCTTCGTGATGGCCGCCGTCAACGTCGTCTTGCCGTGATCGATGTGCCCAATCGTACCCACGTTCACGTGTGGCTTCGAACGATCAAACTTTTCCTTCGCCATAAGAATCCCTGAATCCCTTTCGTAGCTGGTACTGCCTGTTTCAACCCGGAGCGCCGGCCATCCGGCTCCAGCTCCAAAACCTTAAAATCAGCTTCTAGCTTTTAGCCACTAGCTTCTAGCATTTCTGTGCTAGAACAATGGCATCCAGCTTCGGCAAGATTCAGCTAGTAGCTAGAAGCTTGCCTTTTCACTTGCCCTGCGACCTGCCGATAATCTCGTCGGCAATCATGCGCGGAGCTTCTTCGTACCGTGCGAACTGCATCGAGTAAGAAGCGCGGCCCTGGGTGGACGAGCGAATGTCGTTCACGTAGCCGAACATCTCCTTCAGCGGCACGATCGCCTTGATCACCTGCGAACCTGCTGCGTGTTCCATGCCTTCAATGCGTCCACGGCGCGAGTTGATGTCGCCGATGATCGTTCCCATGTGCTCCTCGGGAACCGTGACTTCGACGGCCATTACCGGCTCCAGCAGAACCGGCGAAGCCTTGCGTGCGGCTTCCTTGAACGCGATCGATCCGGCAAACTTGAAGGCCATTTCGTTCGAGTCCACTTCGTGGTAGCTGCCGTCGTACAGGGTCACCTTGATGTCCACCAGCGGATAGCCGGCCAGGATGCCCAGTTCAATAGCTCCCTGCACGCCCTGATCGATGGGCTTGATGTATTCCTTCGGAACCGAACCGCTCTTGATCGCATTAATGAATTCGTAGCCCTTGCCTGGCTCGTTCGGCTCAATGCGTAGTTTGCAGTGGCCGTAGTTGCCCGAGCCGCCGGTCTGGCGGATGTACTTGCCCTCGGCTTCGGCCGATTTGCGAATGGTCTCGCGGAAGGCGACCTTGGGCTCGCCCACATTGGCTTCGACTTTGTGCTCACGCCTCATGCGGTCGACCAGAATCTCAAGATGCAACTCACCCATGCCGCTGATGATCGTCTGACCCGATTCATCATCCGTGCGAACCTTGAAGGTCGGATCTTCGTCGGCCAGGCGAGAGAGCGCAATGCCCATCTTTTCCTGATCGGCCTTGGTCTTGGGCTCGATAGCTACCGAGATGACCGTCTCCGGAAAGATGATGGCGCCCAGGGCGATCGGATGATGCGGATCGCACAGGGTATCGCCAGTCTTCAGTTCCTTCATGCCCACGCACGCGCAGATATCACCAGCAAGGATCTCGGTCACGTCTTCGCGCTTGTTGGCATGCATCTTCACCAGTCGTCCGACGCGCTCCGTCTTGCCGGTGCGCGGATTCAGCACCGTGTCGCCGGTCTTCAGCGAGCCCGAGTAGACGCGGACGAAGCACAGCTTGCCGAAAGGATCGTTGATGATCTTGAACGCCAGCGCCGACAGCGGCTCGCTGTCTTCCGCTTTGCGAATCTCATTCTGAGCGGGATGCGAAGGATTCGGCCCCTCTACCGGGGGCTTGTCCAGCGGGCTGGGTAGATAATCGATCACTGCGTCGAGCAGCGTCTGCACACCCTTGTTCTTGAAGGCGCTTCCGCAGATCACCGGGAAGACCTTCAGGTCGATGGTGGCCTGGCGAATGCCAGCCTTCAGCTCGGCGATGGTCGGCGTCTCGCCTTCGAGGAACTTCTCGAGCAAAACGTCGTCCGTCTCGGCGATGACTTCAATCAACTGCAGGCGGAAGGCCTCGGCCTTCTTCAGCAGGTTGTCGGGGATGGGTTCCACGTCATACTTCGCGCCCATGGTCTCGTCGTGCCAGAGGATGGCCTTCATCTCGATCAGATCGATGACGCCCTTGAAGTTCGCCTCAGCGCCGATGGGAATCTGCAGGGCAACCGGGCGCGCGCCGAGCCGCTTGCGGATGGTATCCACAACGTGCTCGAAGTCGGCGCCGTTCTTGTCCATCTTGTTGACGAAGCAGATACGGGGCACCTTGTACTTGTCACCCTGGCGCCACACAGTCTCAGTCTGCGGCTGCACGCCGGACACCGAGTCAAACAACGCAACTGCGCCGTCCAACACACGCAGCGAACGCTCCACCTCGGCCGTAAAGTCCACGTGGCCTGGGGTGTCGATGATATTGATCCGGTAGTCGTGCCACACGCAGGTGGTGGCGGCTGACGTGATGGTGATGCCGCGCTCCTGCTCNNCTGTCGCTGTCGTCTTTCCGGCGTCAATGTGCGCCATGATCCCGATGTTCCGGCAACGATTCAGAGGTATGGTGCGAGCCACGGTCAATTCATCCTTGCGGGCGTCGTAGCCCGCGGTTTTCACTTGCAGCGGTCCAAGCTGGGACCCAATTTCGCCGGACCTGACGTTCAGGCCGGCTACCAAATCACTTGTACTACCAGCGATAGTGCGCGAAGGCCTTGTTGGCCTCGGCCATGCGGTGTACGTCTTCCTTTTTCTTCATCGCCGCGCCGCGCCCGTTGGCCGCGTCCAGCAGCTCGTTGCCCAGCTTGTCGGTCATGCCCTTTTCGCCGCGATTGCGGCCGTAAGTGATCAGCCAGCGGATGGCCAGCGACGTGCGCCGGTCGGGATTGACCTCGATCGGCACCTGGTAGTTGGCTCCGCCCACGCGGCGGGTCTTCACTTCCAGCAGCGGCTTGCAGTTTTCGACAGCCTTCTTGAAGAGCTTGAGAGCGTCGTCGCCGCCGCCCTTCTCTTCCAGGTTCTTCATCGCCTGGTAGAAGATGTTCTGGGCCGTCGACTTTTTGCCGCCCCACATCATGGAGTTCACAAACTTGGTGACCAGCGTGGAACCATAGACTGGGTCCGGCGCTACTTCCCGCTTCGCAATGTGCCCTTTTCTCGGCATAGTCCTTCAAATCCTCGCGCTCACGCGCCGCACTGCCCTAGTCCCGGTCCAGACGCTTCGCCCGGGAACCGTTAACTACTTCTTCTTTGCCGGTGCCGCCGCGCCGCCCTTGGCGCGCTTGGCTCCGTACTTGGAACGACTCTGCTTGCGGTTGGCCACGCCGACCGAGTCGAGCGTGCCGCGCACCACGTGATAGCGCACACCGGGCAGATCCTTCACACGGCCGCCGCGGATGAGCACGATCGAGTGCTCCTGCAGGTTGTGGCCGATGCCGGGAATGTAGGTGGTGACCTCAATCCCGTTGGTCAGCCGCACGCGCGCAACCTTGCGCAAAGCCGAGTTCGGCTTCTTCGGCGTCTGTGTGTATACGCGGGTGCAAACGCCGCGCCGCTGCGGCGAGGCCTGCAAGGCCGGTGACGCCGTCTTGTACCGCGGGGCCGTGCGCCCCTTGCGAACCAACTGATTGAATGTCGGCAAACTGAAACTCCTTACCTCAAAAACCCTTGACCTGAACATCTGACCCGAACAACCGTCCTGGCCCATTCCGACTGCCGCGCGCAGACTTAGGGGGCCTCCCGCTGCGATCGCGCGCAAAATGAATCTGGCGCGCACGCGCACGGAAGCCCTTCTGTTGCTGCTTCGCGTCTGCCTTCGTTCCCATCTCAGACGAGAACCAGGACGGTGGCCGCGCGTTTCACCCCAATTTCGCCTTGAGGGAAAGCCGACTCCGTTTCGCTGGTTCCGGCTCGCATAGCCCTCCAAGGTGGAGAACGCGCGAGCGCCGTAGCGATTTCTGCGTTTCCACGCCTCCCTGGAGCCTTTTCCGCTCCAGTTCACATCCAGCGTGAAACCGATTTTGCCCTTGCCCTCCGCAAGAAGAGAGCTATTGAGGGCCGATCAGCCTGGATTTACCGCACCTGGCCTGGTGATCAACCCGGGCAAACTTCCAGCCCGGGCTGCCCGTACATCCTTCTCCGTCATGACACACGGCGAGAGACGTTCTTGCGGAACCTTCTAACAATAGCAAGAAACCTTATGCGGGGTCAACGAATCCGACCCCGCACGCAAGGAAATTTCAGCTCAATCCGCTCTATTTGATGGAATGCAGCTTCCAGGAGTCACCCTCAAACGAGAAATTGGCAGTTTTCTTGCTGCTCAGCCTGTTTCCTGCGTTGTGAGCGAGGTCCACCAGCGGTTGTGGAACGCCATCCAGACTGAGCGTCTCATTGAATACCGAGCTTTTCGCCGTTGTAACACCCGGCACTATTTCGTCCTGAGGCGCCTCGACATCCTTAGCCTTGAAATGGTTGGCCTGCACGGTGATCACGTAAAAGTGCGAGTTGTTGCCCTGCTCGGGACGCCACTCGATCGTGTCTCCCCCGCTCTGCAGCGTCAGTACCTTCTTGCCGTCGTCCGTCAGTTTGTAGTCCGCCCAGCGGTTGTTGGGATAAATCTTGACCAGTTGCCAGTATTTGGCGGTCAATCCCTGCTTGAGACCAAATTCGTTGACATAAATGCCCGCACCCGCCGCCGGGCGGCTGTCATACTCGGCCTGAATCATCTTCGTCGCATCCGCCAGCGACAGGTCAGGCGTCGATTTGCACCCCGACAGCAGCAGCCCGGCACCCATAAACGCCGCAACTCCAAAAACAGAAAACTTCAATGCCTTCCTCACGGTTCTCCTCCCACGTTCAGCACGTCCAACGGTCGAACTCCATTCGACCTGCCATTTTATCCCCACTTTCCTCCATGTCAATGAAAATGAAAGTGATCGAGCGCACACCCATTGGTTTTCTGTGGAAAGATCCACAAAACGCCGGCTTTTCCATTCATCCGCCGCAGACCCGACAGCCAAACTGATGCCCAAATCACCTGGGTCCGCCAGCGGCAACGCGGCCCAGCAGCAAGTCCATAAACCCTTTCTCGTCAGAGTGCAGGCAGACTTGGGCGTTCGGAGGACCCTCCACCGGCCGGGTAAAGCCCTTGTCGTCCACCTCAATCCGAAGCGGCTTCGCTGGACAAAGTTCAGGGTGGATGGCATATGTCACCGCAACCGGGTCAAACAACGTGGGATTTGGGGCATGGTTATCGGTATGCGCAACCCACTGGTGGTAGAGCAGGGTCAACTGATCGGTCAGCGACGAGCGAAACGAAAAGATGCGCTCCCGCTCCGCCGCTTCCAGGTGGATTTGCGTCGAATCGAGCGGCATCATGAAGACTGGAACACCGGAGGCGAGCAGCGCCTTCGCGCCCGCTGGATCGCGCGCAATGTTCCACTCGGCATCGGGAAGCCGGTGTTCATCGCCATAGCCGCGATAGACGCTGCCGCCCATCATCACCACCCGCTTGAGCTTGCGAAAGGTCGCGGGATCGCGCTCGATGGCCGCCCGAACATTGGCCAACGGCCCAATGGCGATCAGCGTGATCTGGCCCGGGTGAGCGCGAATCTGGTCAAGCAGAAACGTGACCCCGTCGGGATGCTTGCGCTCAGGTTCGTGCCCCGCATACGCGGCCTGGGTGAACACGTTGTCGTGCGGAGTGGGAAGGCCAGCGGCTACCGGAATATCCTTGCGGCCGACAGCAGCGACGTAGCGATCAACCAGCCGCGCCCGCAACTCCGTATCTCCAAATGTTGTCGTAATCCCCAGCAGTTTCAGTTCCGGACTGCGCAAAGCCAGCGCCAGCGCAAACGCATCGTCGATATCGTCGCCAATATCCGTGTCGAGAATCACGAGTTGAGGTGCCGATGCGGGCTGCCCGGCAGTGGCCTGACCCTCTGCACGGAACCCCGAGAACGACGCAAGCAACGCGGCCAGCACCGCAAAGATGGCAAAGTTTTTCATGCCAAGTAATGTAACCTGCGCAACCCTCTGAATGTACAGCTACGTCGGATCTGTAGCCCGGCCGGGATCGCGATGCCGCGCCTCCGCTCTCGGTGAAGGAGCTTGGGGCTTTGGAGTTCGCCGCATCAGTATCGGCTCAGGCTTCAGCCGTGCGGCCATCACAGCCTTTTTGCATGCCGCCCGCGAGGTCATCGACCACGGAATATTCGCCTTCACGGAAGAGACTCTTTACATGTCTGAGATTGCGGCGTTATTCGATTCAAAAGGTTTGGGGTAAGGAGGCGCTGGAACCCATTTTGGCGTTGCGCCCACAGGTGAGGTGGCCGCAACTTTGAAACTGAGGTTTGGCCGGAGTTATGCCACTCGCTCCAGCGGACGGTGGTGAAGGCGAATCAACTCCTCAGACCGCAAGGTGGCCAAGGCGTACGTATGTCCTTCTTCGTCACAGAAGTCCACCAAGTGCACATCGGGTGCTAGTTCTTCGACGATGGTTCCCACCTGGCCGCGCACCAATCCTTGCTCTGGTAAATCTCGAAGCACTGCAACCACCGAGAATAGTTCCATCTCTGGCATCTCAATACTCCTAAAGCACAAAACAGGTAACAAAGCGCGCCTCGCTCTCGCCGCTCCGCACGATCCAGCAACTTCGAATACGAGCTGTCCGATCACTTCGTTTCATTTCAAAATCTATTATGTACCGGGTACCGTAAGAATCGGAAGAACCGATCGTGGCGTCTCCGTCCCGTGCGACTATTGCCAGCGCTTCGCGAAGTTCCTCAGCATGAACAGCGGTAATTCCCAGAACTGAGTGAAAAACTCGCGCCTTGTGCTTTCCGCGCGGGTGGCTTGGGTTGAGGCAATAATCCCGGATTTTCGCGATATCAACGATTGCCGCATCGCCTTTCGGCAATTTCATAGCTTCCTCGCCGGGTAAGTCTCAGGCTGATCGCAGGAGCGGGGTGTTCCGGCGCGTCGACATTCGGATCGTTCCGGGATGAGTAGCGGGATGCCATCGATGATGGAATAAATACGTTTGCAGCTAACGCAAACCAGCCCGGCCCCCTCGAGGCGCAAGTTGCCAAGGCATTTTGGGCAAGCCAGCTGATCCAGAACTGATCGCAGGAGCGCCGAGGGGTTCGAGGAATCGGAGACTTTGGGGTCGACAGGCATCAGGCTTGCCCGCTATTGGATCGTGGCATCGGGGTTGGCGGCCGATCCGTTGGCGCTTCGTTGCGGGCGACTGGCAAATTCGCGCTCGATGCGCTCGTTGGTGCCGGCCCTGGCAAACTCGTAGGCTACGCGAATGCCGTTGTAGATGGCCACCTCGTTTGACGACCCGTGGCCGATGATGCACACTCCGCGCACACCCAGCAGCGGCGCACCGCCGTATTCGGTGTAATCGAGCCGGCGGCGAAAGTCGTTGAAGGCCTGCCGCGACAGCAGGGCTCCCACCTTTGCGGTCACAGTACGGGTCAGCGACTCGCGCAGCACATCGCGCACAAACCGGCCGATGCCCTCGCTGGTCTTCAGCGCTACGTTGCCCACAAAGCCGTCACAGACAATCACGTCCGCGTGGCCGTTGAAAATGTCGCGCCCCTCCACGTTCCCGATGAAGTTGATGGGCAGCGCCTTGAGCAGCGGAAACGCCTCGCGGGTCAGGTCGTTGCCTTTGGCTTCTTCTTCGCCGATGGAAAGCAGGCCGACTCGCGGCGCCTCGATCTTGAGTACGCTGCGGGCATACATCTCGCCCATCACCGCGAACTGCTCCAGGTTGTGCGCCTTGCAATCCACGTTGGCGCCCACGTCCAGCAGAACACACGGATTGCCCTTGGAAGTAGGCATGGGCGTCGCCAGCGCCGGACGGTCCACACCGGGCAATGCGCCCAGCACCATCTTGGCCGTCGCCATGGCCGCGCCGGTGTTGCCCGCGGTCACAAAGCCTGCAGCCTTGTGCTCGCGCACCAGTTTCAGCCCCACGCGCATGGAACTGTCTTTCTTTGATCGAACGGCGTGCGCCGCCTTCTCATCCATGCCGATCCGTTCGGAGGCATGGTGAATGACGATAGGCAAATCTTCGTTTTCGAGGTGTTCGTCCAGAAGATCGCGCAACTCCGCCTCCGGCCCAATAAGATGGACCCGCACAGGCAGAGCCCGGCAGGCGAGGATCGCCCCCCGGATCTCCGGCTCTGGTGCTTTATCGGAACCTACGGCGTCAAGCGCAATGTCGATGAGCATGGGTGCTCTGACTGACTACTTGGCGGTTTCCTTGACTTCGAGAACGGCGCGGCCCTTGTACGCTCCGCACTTGGCGCAGGCGCGATGGGGCAGCTTCTTCTCGTGGCAGTTGGGGCACTCGGAGAGGCCCACGGCGGTCAGAAAGTCGTGTGAGCGGCGTAGTGCGGTGCGGCGCGTGGAGTGACGCCTTTTCGGATTCGGCATGGTGCTATTCCTTTCGTGTTTCGCCCGTTTTTGCGCTCCGTGCAGGCTTCCGACCGCAAAAGGTCTCAACCGCCTGACGGCACGGGCTAGAACACCCTGATTCTCATGGAGTTAACTTTTCAGGACTTGATCCGGCCACGCAAACCAGCCAGCGCTTCCCAGCGGAGGTCACTCGGACCCTCATCGCAGGAGCAAGCCTGGCTATTGCGGTTCTGGCCGCAGCGCGGGCAAAGTCCCTTGCAGTCGTCCTTGCACAGCGTCCTGACCGGCAGAGACAAAAGCACCTGCTCCCGCAGCACATCCTCAAGCAACAGACTGTCATTTTGATAATACCCGATTTCTGTTTCCGGTGCCGTAATGGACCGTTCGGTGGCTTCGGAATCGGCCTTAGCGGGTCGAAAAATCAGGTCAAAATCGGCCGCCAGCGGAATCTCCACCGGCTCCACGCAGCGCGCACAAGGAACCTGGAACTTGCCCGAAAAGTTGCCCCTGAGCCGGATATCGGCCACGATATCCTTCGGTCCGCGGTGCTCATGCAGCACCTCCGCCTGTCCAGCAGTCGCCATCGCCCCGACCTGTTCGGCCTCTTCGCCAAAATCGACGGCCCCAACCCCCAATTCGAGGTCAAATTCAATGGGCTCCCGCTCCAGCTCGCTCACTTTGAATTCCATACGTATGAGCCTACGGCGCGGACATCCGGGCGTCAATGGCTGCGGTGAAGCCGACTTTCAGCTTCAGCCCTGCGGGCCGTGCGCAGCCAGACCGGCGCGAATGTCCATGATCTGCTTTGCGTGGCGGACAGGGTGGAGCGCGATCATCGACAGCATCTCGTAGTAGTTGACCGGGGAGGCGGCCAGCGGATGATCCGTGAGCCAACATCGCGGATCGCCCTCGAACTCCTCCACGAATCGGACCGTCTGGGCGCGCACGGAATCGAAGAACGAAAGCGCCTCCCGGAGCCTCCCGTAGCGGCCGGAGGGCCATGCCTCCTGCGGCGACTCGATCCGCCGTACACGGTTGAGGGCTCGATCGGCGATCTTCGCCTCTCTCTCCGGATTGTGATGTGACCGGTCCGACATGGAACCGGCGCGCAATCGCCCCAGCAGATACTCTTCTGTCACCGCCATGTGCTCGACGCACCCCAAGATCGACCATCCGCCCGCCGGCGGCGTGCGGGCGGCCATGGCTTCGTCCACCCCGGCCAGCGCGTCACCCAGGGCGGCGCGCCCCGCTCGTAGCGCCTCAAGAATCTCCTGCTGCTCCGGTTCCCGCATGCAAACTCCCCGCCTCTGATCTTTTCTGAGGCGTAGTCTTGCTCCGTCTACGAAGGACAACGACTCAGATTAATCTACAATTGCTCTTATCATCGTATGGCTGAAAAGTATGGCTGAAAACATAAGTTCCAGCTCCGGATCCGATTCTTCCTTCCGCATTCGGCGCGCCACAGCAGCCGACCGCGAACGCCTCATCCCGCTCATCAACTCCGCCTTCTCTGTCGAAACTTTCATGCAGGGGCCGCGCACGGACCAGGAGCGACTGGCCGCCTCAATGGAGAAGGGCGTCATCCTGCTGGCGGAAGAGCTGGCGGTGGAAGACCTGGGGGTGGAAGGCGGGAACGGCCGCCTGCTGGCATCAATCTACACTGAGTTACGCGGTGCTCGCGGCTACGCGGGCATGCTGGCCGTCGACCCCGCACATCAGCGGTCAGGCCTGGGGCGCCGCATGATGGAGGCAGCCGAGGCGCATTTGCGACGCCACAGCTGCGAGGCCGTCGACATCACGGTTCTCAGCCTGCGCCCCGAGCTGCCGCCGCTCTATCGCAAGTTCGGTTTTGTCGAAACCGGCACCGAGGAATTCGCGTATCCCCACCCCATCAAGGACGGGCAGGAATGCCATTGCGTCGTGATGTCGAAGAAGCTCGCCAGATAGGTGCGCACACAATGGTGGGTATTCAAGAAAGGGCATAACCCCGGGTGTTGAGATATGCGGAGAGTGCTGTTGCTTGCTCTGTTTGCCGCATTGGCGCTTCCCGCGCAGGCGGCTCGTCGCATCACAGTTGATCAGTTGCGGCAGATGCTGGTGTCTCGGCTGGCCGCTCATCAGTCAGATAGCTCTCTTGCACAACGGCTGTCTTCGCAAGAGCTGTCTGAGCAGTTGACCAGCCTCACGCTGCAACGGCTCACCTCCGAGTTGAAGCCCGGTCGGCAAACCGTCTTGGCCCTCGATCTGCTCGCCGATACCTCGGCGTTTCTTGAGCCTCCCCCCGGCGAACTGCCGCACCTGGAACCGCCGGATACCGCCACCCGCGAGTTCATGCTGAATGCGGCGGGCAATTTCGCGCGGGTCACTCTTCAGCACTTGCCGAACTTTCTGGCGACTCGCATCACGCGGAGCTATGACAACAGTCCACTGTTAACGATGCGAGACGGCTCCTCTCCGCAATCAACCTACCTGCATTCGTCCGGAACCCTCAGCCAGGAAATCACTTATCGCGATGGACATGAGGTCGTCCGCGATTCACCCGGCGCATCAATCACGAATACAACCGCGACAAACGCTGTTGGTGGCCTTCGCTCAACGGGCGAATTCGGACCCGTGTTGGCGATTGTTCTTGCCGATTCGTCCAAGGGCACTGTGACCTGGAGCCGTTGGGAACAGACGGCTTCAGGCTTGGCAGCGGTCTTTCGTTATGAGGTACCCAAGACGGTTTCTTCATTACACCGTCACTTACTGCTGCGTGGGTGGGCAAGGACTCCCGACACGAACCCAGTCTTGGGGCCTGAGACGTCCGACTCGTATAACGGGAGACCGGGGTATTACGGCCAACTCTATCTCGACCCCGCAACAGGCGCTGCCTCGGTCTCACACTCGAAACAAGATTGAAAAGCTATGATCCAATCCGTCGCGCCGCCATTTCGATCCAATACGGCGCGGTAGAAATCAACGGTAACAGTTATATCTGTCCGGTCCGAAGCATTGCTATTTCTTCGGTTGTGGTTCGGAGTAGTCGAGAGGAGTACAGGGTGATCCGGCGTGTTAACGATGCCACCTTTACCAACTATCACCGCTTCGGTTCAACCATGCGGATTCTCGAGGGCGCGTCGGCGCAGTAAATTCGCAATCGAGGCGCCTAGTGCCCGGGTGAAACCTCCGCCAGCACCGGACTCGACACCGGCGCGTGCAAATGACGGTCCGCAAATTCTAAAAACGCCGGCCAGTTCGGCACCGGCGTGTGCCCTCCCGAATGTTGGCGGAAACCCAGATCTCCGTTGATCAACGCCTTCCCAACCGGAGGAAACTCCACAGTCCCCAAGCCCGTTTCGCCCAGCAACCGGTACACCGGCCCCGCAGCCACTTCGGCCAGGAACATCCCCCTCGTGTCGGCCCAGGCGTCTCCGCTGGGGTCGGCGTAGCCATCGCCCACGCTTGCGCCGCCGCCGATAAACACCGGCCTCGGTGCGCACAGCGCGATCAATTCGTGGTTGTCCACCGGAAGGTCGCCCGCCGTCAGAGGGCCGGCATAGCGCAGAAAGTTTCCAGCCATCCAGTGGTACAGGCTTGGACCTGCCAGGTTGGTCATCTGCTCGCCGAAGATGTGCCGGTAGAGCTTGGCGCCGCCCTCGCCGGAAGAGCTGACATAGGCAATGGCAAAACGCGGATCGTACGCCACGGTCACCAGCGCCGTCTTGCCGAATCGGGAGTGGCCCGCAAGCCCTACCTGCTTCGCATCCACCGCCCCGTCGGTTTCAAAGTAGTCCAGCGCGCGGCTGGCGCCCCACGCCCAGGCACGCAGCGCGCCCCAATCATCCGGCTGGCGCGGCTGACCGCGGTTCATCAGCCCGATAATGCCCTCCGTCAGGCCTGAGCCATCGTCAGCCTGGTAGCTGGTGGGAGACAGGATCGCGAAGCCCCATCCGCGATCCAGCACAGGCTGCCACGGGATCCCGTAATGACCCGCGCCGGTCGGGGTCGTCTCGGGCGTCGGACTTCGAATGGCGTCTTCAAAATCATTTCTGAAAGCCAGTTCCATGATCACCGGGACCGGTCCTGGAGCGTTGGCCGGCGTGATCAGCATCATCTCAATGTTGACCTTGATCTGTGGCCAGGCCGAATTGTCCACATGCCCCACCAGCCGTTTCACGACAATCCTGGCCCCGCTGGATTTCTCCGGAGTGTTGCTGACCACCTCCCACGTGACTTTGGGCAGATTGGCGGGCGCCGCTCCCAGGATCTCGCGGTTGAAATCGGCCACAATCTCCGGCCGGCGATCATGCCACCACCCCTCGGCCGTAGTCACCGGCTTGCCGTTCTTGAGCACCAGCGGATCAGGCAGGTTGGGATAGACATTTGCCTTCGACTCGTCGTAGTTGGTCGCGTTGGGCGACTTCGCATTGCCGTCAGGAGGGCGTCGGAACTGCGTTTCTTTGATTCCCAGCAGATCGAGCATCCGCCTCCGGTCCTGCTCCGCCGTCAGGTGGACTGGGGGCGGTGCCGCTGGATCCAGTGAATCTGTTTGACCAGCCGCCCCCGGCGCATGCAGGTAACGCGCCGCGAAGGCGAGAAACGTGGGCCAGTTCGGCCCCGGCGTGTGTCCGCCGCTGTGCTGCCGGAAAGCAATATCGCCATCGATCAAGGGCGTCTCGATGGGCGGAAACTCCGACGTTCCCATGTCCTTTTTGCCGAGCAGCCGGTACACCGGCCCCGCAGCCGCAGCCGCCAGAAACATTCCCTTCGCGTCCACCCAGCCGTCGCCGTTGGTCGCGCCGCCGGAGATGAACACGGGCCGCGGCGCGCACAGCGCGATCAGTTCATGCGCATCCACGGGCAGGTCTCCCGGCGTTAACGGACCGGCATATTTCAGGAAGTTGCCGGCCATCCAGTGATACTCCTGCGTCCCCGCCACATTGCCCACCTGCTCGCCGAAGATGTGCCGGTAGAGCTTCGCGCCTCCCTCGCCGGAGGAACTGACGTACGCAACCGCGAACCGCGCATCGTAAGCCATGGTCACCAGCGTGGCCTTGCCGTAACGCGAGTGGCCCTCCAGGCCCACCTGCTTCGCGTCGACAGCCTTGTCGGTCTCGAGATAGTCCAGCGCCCGGCTCGCACCCCAGCCCCACGCCCGCAGCGCTCCCCAATCGTCGAGCTTGCGCGGCTGCCCCTTGTTAACGAGGCCGATGATTCCCTCGGTCAGACCCGCGCCGTTGTCGGGCTGCACGCTGGTGGGCACATATTCGGCGTAGCCCCAGCCTCGCGCCAGTACTTGCTGCTGCCATGTCGGCCCCTGGCCTGCCGCCCCTGCGGCGAATTGCGGAAACCGCTTCGCCATCTCCGCCATGAATTCCTTGCTGAATCCCAGCTCCATGATCACTGGCACCGGCCCCCTGGCACCGGCGGGAGTGGTCACGGTGAGGTCGATGTTGACGGTGAATCTGGGGTCGGCCGAGTTGTCCACGTGCCCCGCCAGCGTCTTGGTGATCACGGGCACATCGCCGTTCTTCTCGTGCGTCGTGCTCACCACTTCCCAGGTCACCCTGGGCAGATGCGCCGGCATGCGCCCATAAATTTCGCGGTCGAACAGTTCCACAATCTGAGGACGCCTCCGGGTCCACCACGCTTTGGCGGAGGTCACGCGCTTGCCGTCGTTCAACCGCAGCGCATCGGGCAGCGAGGGATACACATCTGCCTTCGATTCGTCGTAGTTGGCGGCGCGTGGCGACTTGGCATCCCCGTCTGCTCCCGGCCGCAGTTCCTTGATGCCAAGCTCGTCCATCACCCGCTTGTGATCCTTCTCTGACGCGGCCTGAATCGCCAGCATCTCCGGCTTGGGAGTGAAAGCGGGCCGGGGAGAGGGAGGAGGCGTGGTGGCCGGAGCCGTCTGCGCGCCCAGCCGCAATGCGCCTCCATACACAACCATGCAAAGCGTCATCGCTGCCAGGCCGCGAGGTAGAACCAGCCCAAAAGAAAGCATCAAGAGCCCTCCGGCTCCGCCGATGAACACTGGCGGGAGCGGCCCAAGAATATCGATTTACTCCTGGTCTGGCAAGGATGATCTGGCGGGTCTGATCCGAAAGGCTGCGCGGCGATGCAAGCTGCATCCAGGAAGAGAACTGTCGGGCATGACTCCGCTTCCTCACCAAGCCGAGGGGCCAATTCCTTCAAGGTTCCTTTCGAATTGCCGATGACTTCCATGTCCAGCATTCACGGAGACCCCGCGGAAGCGAAGTTCGCTCCCCATGCGGGAAGCGGTCCACCGTCGGCATAGGAAAGGGATTTCAAGATGTCTGTTATTCGCAACATTCCCATCGCGCGCAAGTTTTCACTGGCGTTCGGCCTGGTTTGTATTCTCTGCGTCACACTGGGCACATACAGCCTTTTCACGTTTCGTTCCATCTCCGCGAGCAGTATCGACGTGAGTGAGAATGGCTTCCCGGCGGTGGTCACACTGTCGGACGCCAGAGGGGCGTTCAATCGCCTCGGGCGCGCTGACCTGAATCTGCTGCTCTGCCAAACGCCATCCTGTTCCGCCCAACAGAGTTCCTTGCGCCAGAAAGCGATCAACGATTATGAGACGGCGCTGAAGTTGTACGAACCTACGATCAGTTATCCAGGAGAGCGGGAAGTCTACCAGAGAGTCACAGCCGGAATAGCGCGCTACCGGGACGTAAGCGATCGCACTGTTGCGCTTCTGGCAGCCGCCAAGACCGGAGATGCGCTCGATACCCTCACGTCCGCTTCCGCAGTCGCAGCCTTTGACGACACCGCCACCGATCTCACTGAGAATCTGAATCTGAGTGTGAAATACGGAACTGAGAGTTCAAAGCACGCAACCAGCGTCAGCAGCAGGGCCATCTGGATCAATCTTGCTGTCACCATTCTGATTGTCGGCCTTTGCGCGCTCATCGGTGCGACCCTGACAAGGGTGATTGCCCCCCGCATTGGCAGGGCCACGGCTGCACTGGAACGATTGGCCGCCAAAGACCTGACGACCCACATGCGAGTCTCAGGGACAGACGAAATTGGCCGCCTGGGCGATGCGCTAAACACGTCCGTCAGTTCCATGCGTGAAGTCCTGCTCTCGGTAGCGCACGGGGTGGAGACGCTCTCCGCCGCCACCACCCAGATGAGCGCCCGTTCGGTCCAGACCGCCGGCAACGCCAATATTCAATCCAGCAGGACTAACCAGATTGCCGCCGCCGCGCAGGAGATGACCGCTACCATCGGCGAAATCAGCCACAACGCCGAGAGCGCCGCCAACGCCAGTCGTCTGTCTGCCGAAACCGCCGACCAGGGCGGAGCCGTGATGCAAACCGCTGCTGAAACCATGGAGAAAATCGCCGTCGCAACCAGTTCCGTGTCTCAAAAGATGACCTCTTTGGCGCAGCGCTCTGAAGAAATCGGCAAAGTGGTAAACGTCATCCAGGAGATCAGCGAACAGACCAACCTGCTGGCCTTGAACGCCGCCATCGAAGCCGCACGCGCCGGCGAGCATGGCCGCGGCTTTGCCGTCGTTGCGGGCGAAGTACGCCGGCTGGCGGAACGGACCAAGGGAGCTACCGAGGAGATCGCCGGCACCATCCGCAGCATTCAGGATGAAACCCGCGCCACGCTGCAGGTGATGGAAGACAGCCGCCTGGCGGTGGAGACGGGCATGGGCGAAACTGGCCGTGCCCGCAAGAGTCTGGAGGCGATTATCGAGTCCTCAAAGGAGGTGGAGCACCAGATTCACCTCATAGCCACCGCCGCCACGGAGCAAACCTCGGCCTCCGGTGAAATCTCCGAATCCGCCGGTCAGATCTCACAACTAGCCGTCGAGAACTCGCATGGCGCTGAGGAAGCCGTCGAAGCTCTCAAGAATCTCGCCTCCCTGGCTTGCGATCTGGACGGCATGATTCGCCAGTTCCGCCTGGAAGACGATCAGCAGCCCGGCGCTACGCTTGGCGGCAGGAGCCAACCCGTCCTCAAGCAGACGCTGCGCCCCGCACACTCATAAGACCGCCTCTGGTTGGGCCTTATCCCCTCCATGTCCCATCCTTCCGCAGTTTCATCGCGGGAGGGTGGGAAACAACGAACCCACACCTCGCCCACCTCGCAAATCTCAGAATCCAAGATGCCTCTTCGCCCCCAACCGGCGAGCCCTATGGTAGGCTCCGATTTATGGGCCGTCGCGTTTTCCCGTCGCGATGCGCCACCCGCCGCACCGCATCGAACCTTTTTGGGGAGAGTCTCGCATGAGCGCCGTCAAGTACGACCTGACTGTCATCGGCTCCGGGCCTTCAGGGCAGCGCGCCGCTGTGGCCGCTGCCAAGATGAAGAAGAGCGTGGCCGTGGTGGAAGCGCGATCGGTTGTGGGCGGCGTCTGCGTCAACACCGGCACCATCCCCTCCAAGACCATGCGCGAAGCCGTGCTGCATCTTTCCGGCTACAACTACCGCTCGGTTTATGGAATGAACTACCGCGTGAAGGAAAAGATCACGATGGCCGACCTCGCGTTTCGAGTTCAGGCCGTGATCAAGACCGAGGTGGACGTAACCGAGGCGCAGCTCTCGCGCAACGGCATCGATGTGGTCCATGGCATTGCGCACTTTCTCGATCCGCGCCATGTGCGCGTTGAGGGCCCGCAGGGCGACACAACGCTCGAGTCCGACCGCATCATTATCGCCGTAGGAACGCGTCCCTCTTTCTCGCCCAAGGTGCCCATCAACGGCCGCACCATCGTCAACAGTGACCAGATTCTCGACCTGCCCATGCTGCCCCGCTCGTTCATCGTAGTGGGCGGCGGCGTCATCGGCGTGGAATATGCCTGCATGTTCGCGATACTCGGCGTGCGCGTCACCATTATTGAGAAACGCAACAAGCTGCTGGAATTTGCCGATCAGGAGATTGTCGAAGCGCTCAGCTACCACCTGCGCGACAGCCGCGTCACCCTTCGCCTGGGAGAAGAGGTCGAGAGCGTCGAAGAGCTGCCCGACGGCACCGTCATCGCCAATCTTGAAAGCAAAAAGCGCATCTCCGGCGACGCGCTGCTGTATGCCATCGGCCGCCAGGGCGCCGTGGACGATCTCGATCTGGCTGCGGCCGGCCTCGAAGCCGACAATCGCGGCCGCATCCCCGTCGACGCGAACTACCAGACCAAGGTTGACCACATCTATGCCGTGGGCGATGTGGTCGGCTTCCCCGCGCTCGCGTCCGTCTCCATGGAGCAGGGACGCATCGCCGCGCATCGGGCCTTCGACGACATAGCCACAAACTCGAACCCCAGCTTCTACCCCTACGGCATCTACACCATCCCCGAAATCAGCTTCATCGGCAAGACCGAGGAGCAGTTGACCGACGAGGATGTGCCGTACGAGGTGGGAATGGCCTACTACCGCGAGACGGCCCGCGGACAGATCCGAGGCGACACGACCGGCCGTCTTAAACTCGTCTTCCACCGCGACACGCGGAAAGTACTGGGCGTCCACATCATCGGCGAGGGCGCCAGCGANNACCCTGGCGGAGTGCTACAAGGTGGCAGCCTTCAACGGCCTGGGCCGCCTGCACCGCTACCAGGCGGAGTAGGAGGATATTCTCCCGTAACAGTCCTCAAGGAGGGCGCAATGGCTACCGCGATCGGCGTGGTAATGACTGAACATATTGTGGCTGGGCGGCTGGAGAATCATCAGCTAGCTGGCAAGCCGGTTCGCTATCCGGAAGACCTGGACGAAGTGGACGCCCTGGTGACCATTCCCGGCGGCGAGCTGGTCGAGATCATCGCGTCGCTGATCGCCACTCTCGCCGGCGACGGCGGATCGCCGATCGAGGCGATCGGCGTCGCAGTACCCGGTGTGATTCGCCACGGCGTTGTGGAGGACAGCCCCAATCTGCCCCAGATCAAGGGAATGCGCCTTGCCGAGGAACTGGCCGGCGTGCTCTCGGGAAGGGGCATCACGGCTCCAGTCCACATCGCCAACGATGCCGACGCGATCGCCGCTGGAGTGGCCGCCACGCGCGGTCAGCTCAACCGCCTCACCCGCGTGTGGACCATCGGCAACGGCATCGGCTACGGCCGCTGGCCGTATGTCGAAGGCGTTTGGGAGGGCGGCCACGTCACCGTCACGCTCGACCCCAAGGAGCGGTTTTGCGGATGCGGCGGCGTGGGCCACCTGGAAGGGATCATGGGCTACCGCGCCATGCGCATGCGTTTTCTTGACCGTGAGCCGGAAGAAGTATTTGCCCAGGCCAAGCAGGGCGACGAGCGTTGCCGCGAGTTCGTGGACCTGTGGCACCGTGCCCTGGCAGCGGCCACGGCGTCGTTCATTCACCTGGCTGGCCCGGGGCGCTTCTACTTCACCGGCCACAATGTCGGATTCCTCGACATCTCGGTGCTGCGCCGGCACCTGGAGACCATGGTAAAGATGAGCCCGCTGCAGAGCTTTTCTCTTGAAGCACTGCCGAACGACGACGAAACCGCCCTCATCGGCGCCGGGGTGAGCGCACTACGCGCACTCACCTGGTAAGACTCCGATCCATACCCCCGTACCCCCATCTTTTTCACAGCCTCATCGTGAAAAGGGTGGGAAGCCACGTATCTCCCCTCACTCCACCCGTAGCGCCCGCATGGGGTCCAGCCGCGAAGCCCTCATGGCAGGCATCCACACCGCCGCCAGCGCCACAGTGCTCAGCACCATGGGCACCGCGACAAACACCGCAGGGTCCCAGCTCTTTACGCCGAAAAGAAAGCTGGCGATCAGGTGGGTCAGCCCAAAAGCCAGCCCCACGCCAAGGCCCACGCCGACCAGCGCCAGTCGCATCCCCTGCCACACCACCATGCGCCGGATTCGATCGCGGTCCGCCCCCAGCGCCATGCGTATGCCAATCTCCTGGATTCGCTGCCGCACCGAATAGGCCATCAGCCCGTAAATGCCGATAGCCGCAAGCACCAGCGCCGAGACGCCAAAAATGGTGAGCAGCAGCATGTTGAAATCCTGCCGCGCGGCCGAATTCACTACCACCTCATCCATGGACCGCACCCGCGCTACCGGGAAGCCACCGCTTGCATTTCTGAGCTGTTCGGTGACTGCGGCAGCCACCTGGTGCGGATCGAGCCGTGTGCGCACCACCCATGTCACCGGTGCCACCTTGGAATTCAACAGCGTCAGCCCATCCGTCATCTGCGCCAAGGGCACAATCATCAGCGAACCTGGGTCGCGACGATAGCCTGCAAATACAAAGGCTCCGGGTCATCAATCCGGAGCCTTTGCCTACTGGGTATCCAGGGTATCGGGAGCCGCCTGCGAAATTAAGTCCATACCACCAGAGCGCCTTTCCTGCACCGGAAGGTCTTCAACCTCGTCCATAAACTCCTCGGAAGCGACAGAACCCGTCTCAAGATATTCCGCCCAATCCTCAGGACGAGCACAAGAGTCTGAGTCAGACGGCAACGGACCACCGTCTTAATTCCGTCGAGTCGTCACTGCCCGCCTCCCTTACACCTTCCGCAAATACGTCTGCGAAATCCGGTCGTGCCAGCTGAGGTGGTCGTCGTCGAAGACCGCCCACACCAATCCCAGACCGACCGGCAGCAGCGATAGCACCATTGCCCCCAGCCTGCGCCTCAACTGCGCGCGAGTGGGGCTTTCATTGTCGAATGTGCACAGGCCGATGCCGGCGTACTTCATGCCCGGGGTGCAGATGGCGAGCGAGAAAAAGAATGCGTAATACACCAGACCCGTCAGCACAATTCCCACCACGCCCATTTGTTCCGCAGCTTTAGCCACCGGCGGGGTCTGCATGTGAGACATGGCCACGAAGGCCGCCGCGAAGAACGTCGCGGCAATCAACGCGCCGTCCACCACGGTTGCCATCATCCGCGATCCCACAGGCGCAAGGAACGGCCCCTCGGCTGCGCGAACCGCATCGCGGGACGGCGTCTTGTCTTCGCTGACCTGGGCGTCCAGTTCGATGCCGGACCATTCGGCGCCGCTTATCTCGGACGCACTGTATTCCTGCATCGCTTCCTGCGGGGCCACCTCGGTGGAAACGGAGCGCGGGTCCACCTCGAAGATGCTCAATTGATCCTCGGCCTCGTCGACCGCGCCGCAAGCCACCTCTGCAAGACGCGGACGGATCTTGCGCGTCGCCACCAGTTCGCGCGGAAACTCGATCAGGTTGGCGTGAGTCGACTGCGCCTCAACCTCGATGGGCTCATTGCGCAGGGTCGCGCGAACCTCTGCCGGCGTCCACCAGTCCTCCGCCGACAGCTCAAACTCCTCTTGCCGCCGTGACGGAGCGGACTTCCGCTCGACAGGCCGCACTGGCATGTCCGGTTCCCAGCGAATTCCGAACGACTGACCTTCCGCCAGGCTCTGCGCGAAAAACAGGTCGGGCTCAGCCACCGTCGCCGCCGGCGGTTGCACCGGCTCCGGTTCTGCGACCAGACGAGGTGGTTCCTCGACGGGCGACCGGGCCACTCGCACCGGCTCGGGAACGGGTTCCTGCACCTGCTTCCGCGCCGGCGCAGCAAACGTCTCCACCACCGCGGGTCCGCGCGAGGGCTGCTCGACTACCGCGGCATGCATCTCGGCCAGTGCCGTCTCCGCCGCTGCCTGCGCCTGGAGGGCTACCTGCGTGGCAATCTCCGCAGCACGCACCGCTACCCGCGTCTCGGCCGCCTGCATCTCGCTGTAGCTGGGCGCCTTGGCATAACGCGCTGCCACACGTGCCGCTGCCTCCGCGGCGCGGCTGCTGGCCCCGCCCTGCACGGTCTCGCGTGTGTCCGTGGCCGGCGTTGCGCCTTTCTTGTTCTTGTGCGCAGCCAGGCGCTGATTTACTTCCTGCTTCCAGGAGGGCAAGGTGTTGGGCTGTGTGCTCAAGGCTCCAGTGTTCCCTTCAAGTGCGGCTCCCCAATTCGAGCCGCGATGTTGGTCTGCCGCGCAGACGTTGATCTTGCGAAAGGTTGGAGGTTCACGAGAGAACAAGCAGGTAGCGCCCGAATCATGCGATCCGCGCGGCGGTGATGAGCCGGGTTGTCCTGCTGCCAGAGCTGCGCGGCGCGCGTCCCAATCAGTGGAGCCCGCATTTGCTATGCTGAGCCTTGGTCCTGGGATGCGTCCACGCACTTTTGTGTTTATCACGATGGTCATGCTCTGTCACTCGATAGTTGGTGGACAGACGTTGACCAATGCGTTACCCCCTCTCCAACAGGACACAAGCAGCCAGAACAGTTCCAGTGCGCAACAGCCCGCCGCGTCGCTTCCTGACGACCCGGGCCAGGAGGCGTTGCCCATAGCCCAGCCCGAGCCGGAGCCCGTCACCGGAGTGCCCGTGCAGTTGAATGCCGATCGGCAGACTCGCCTGGGCGACACCTTCACACTCAGCGGCAACGTCGTGATTCACTATCGCGATTACACTCTGCGAGCCGACAAGGTGGTCTATCACCAATCCACTTCGGAGCTTGAGGCGGACGGCCATCTGCAAGTAGAGGGCGGCATCAACGATATTGTTCTCAATGCCTCGCGTGGCGATATGCGCCTCAACATGCACACCGCGCGCTTTTACGACGTGACCGGAACCATGGGAGTGCGCAGAACCAGCCGCGCAATCGTCTACTCCACGCCCAATCCGTTTATCTTTTCCGCGCGCGTGCTGCTACAGACCGGTGAGAGCAGCTACAAGATCATCGACGGCTCCATGACCAACTGCAGACTGCCCAAGCCCGATTGGGAACTGCTGTCACGCGCCATCAATGTGACCAACGGCCAAGCCTCCACTTCGAACACCTATTTCAAGCTGTTCGGCGTACCCATCTTCTATCTGCCCTACCTGCGCCACCCCATCGACGAGAGCGGCCGTGAGAGCGGCTTCCTCATTCCGGTCATCAGCAACGGCTCGTCGATCCGCGGGTCCACGTTCGGCGAACAGGTTTACGTGGTCATCAACCGCAGCATGGACATGATCGTCGGGTCGGAGTACTACAGCAGGCGGGGCTGGGCGCCCAATGGCGATTTTCGTTACAAAGGCCCGGGGCTCGATCACCTCACCGCGCGTTGGAACGCCCTGCTCGACCGCGGCGTGGAGCAGTTGCAGACCTCCGGTCCGCGGGCCGGCCAGACCATCCTGGTGAACCAGGGCGGCGTGGACATGGTGGCGCTGGGCCGCAAAGACCTCTCCCCCGACACGCGCATTGCGGGCAACGTGGAATACCTCTCCAGCTACATCTACCGGCTGGTCTTCAATGACAATTACTGGCTGGCCGTGAGTTCAGACGTGAAGAGCGACCTGTCGTTCACCCACTCCCGCAACGGATTTATTCCGTCGGCGTGGATGGCCCGCCACCAGACGTTTGCCGGCGCCACCGAAGGCGATGAGGCCCGCATCCTCCACCTGCCCAGCCTGCGCTATGACATACTCGACCGGCCCTTGGGGACGTCCCCGGTGGAGTGGGGACTGGCTTCGTCGGTGAGCCATCTGGCGCGCTCCGAACCGGATTTCCATGCCCACAATGTGGGCCGCATTGACGTCTACCCGCATCTCTCGCTACCGCTGGTGGGCGGGGGATGGAGCATCGTTCCCGAAGCCGCAATCCGCGCCACCATGTACACCGGCAGCCAGACCCCTGACCTCACCGGAGCGAACGGCGGCGTTCCGGCTGTCAGCCACGATCTACTGCACCGCACTGAGGCCGAGGCCTTCATCGACGTCCGGCCGCCTGCGCTGGAGCGCGACTTCACGGTCGGCCATTGGCACCGGCAACTGCGCCACGTAATCGAACCTGAATTCACCTACCACTTCGTGGGCGGCATCGGCAGCCAGGCCCGCAATGTGCTCCTGGTCGATACCACCGACATCGCCACCAACACCAATGAACTGGGATTCTCGCTCACGCAGCGCTTCTACCTTCGCCCCAAGGATGAGCAGCCCTGCGCCGCCGATCAGGCCGACACCTGTGACCCGCACCCGCGCGAGTGGGCCAGTTGGCAGATTGCGCAGAAGTATTACCTCGATCCCAACTTCGGCGGCGCGCTCATTCCCAACCGCCGCAACGTCTTCGACTCGACCTTGGACCTGAGCGCTGTAGCCTTTTTGACCTCGCCGCGCAACCTCTCGCCTCTCATCTCGCGCGTGCGCTTTGAGGCCATTGACAATCTGCGCATCGAGTGGGACCTGGACTACGACTCCAGGGCCGGCCGCTTTGGAGCCGATAACATGTATGCGGGCTACAGTTGGGGCAACACGACTGTCGGCATCGGTCACTCACTGCTGAACGCCGTCGACGAGCAGGGCAGTACCGCCTCCATCATTCAGAGCCAGCAGTTGGAGCCTTTTCTGCAAATCGGCAAGCCCAGCGACTCAGGATTCAACCTGGCAGCCAACGGCGGCTATGACTTTGTGCATGGCGCACTGCAGTATGCCGGGGTGCAAGCCGTCTACAACTGGAACTGCTGCGGCATCACGGTGGGGTATCGTCGATTTGCCCTCGGACAGCTTCGCGACGAAACGCAGTATCTTTACAGCTTCACGCTGGCGAACTTCGGCTCAGTCGGCGACATTCGCCGTTCCAACAACGTCTTCCGCGACCCCTCCACTCCTCCGGCCTACTAAGGTCGCATCGGTAATCGTGACCGCCCTCTCTGACCACGGTCCCCTGTTCCCTATTCGCTGAAAACTGACAACTGAAAACTGACAACTGCCTTACAATCAAGACATGAGCTTCCCTGAAACGCGTATGCGCCGTCTCCGTCGCAGCGAGTCTCTGCGCGCCCTTGTCCGCGAGACCGCCCTCGATCCCGGCGACCTGATCTACCCATTGTTCATCTGCCCCGGCGAAGGCGTCCGTCACGCCATCGGCTCCATGCCGGGGGTCTTTAATCTCTCTGTGGATGAAGCCGTTCGCGAGGCCGAAGAAGCTGCCGGCCTGGGAATCGGCGGGCTGCTGCTGTTTGGCCTGCCTGAGTCGAAGGACGAGCAGGGCACCGGCGCATGGGACGACAACGGCATCGTGCAGCAGGGTCTCCGCGCGCTCAAGCAGTCCGCGGCCGCCAAAAAGCTGGTGCTCATCGCCGACGTCTGCCTGTGCGAATACACCAGCCACGGCCACTGCGGAATGATCGTTGAGGGCCGCAACGGCCTGGAAGTGGACAACGATTCATCCATCGATCTGCTCGGCCGTGCCGCCGCCAGCCTGGCGCGCGCCGGAGCTGACATCGTGGCTCCCAGCGACATGATGGACGGTCGTGTCGCCGCCATTCGCCGCGCCCTCGATGGCGACGGCAGCACCGACATTCCGATCCTCAGCTACGCGTCGAAGTTCGCATCGGCTTTCTACGGACCCTTCCGCGAAGCCGCCGACTCAGCGCCCCAATTCGGCGACCGCAAGACCTACCAGATGGATGGCGCGAACATCCGCGAAGCCATGCGCGAAATCGATCTCGACCTTGCCGAAGGCGCGGACATGATCCTAATGAAGCCCGCCATGCCGTATCTCGATGTAGTGCGCGCCGCACGCGAGCGCGTGGATGTGCCCGTAGGCGCTTACCAGGTCTCCGGCGAATACTCCATGCTGCAAGCGGCATTTGAGAAGGGCTGGCTTGACCGCGACCGCGCCATGCTCGAGTCGCTGCTCGGCATCCGCCGCGCCGGAGCGGACTTCATCGTCACCTACTTCGCCAAAGACGCCGCGAAGGTGCTGTAAAAATAGTGGTCAGTTGTCAGTAGGACCGATGAATCTCCGTGCCCCACCCTTGCGCTTTTCTTCTGGCGCAAGGGTGGGAGACCACGAATCCAGCCCGCGACGACCTGTCTTACTGACAACTGAAAACTGATCACTGATCACTAGCCTTTTATAAACGCCAGCAGGTCCGCGTTGACCGTATCCTTCAGCGTCGAGCACATTCCATGCGGAGCGCCCGGATACACCTTCAACGTGGCCCCCTTGACCAGTTTGGCCGACAGCAGCGCCGAAGCGCCGATGGGCACAATCTGGTCATCGTCGCCGTGCAGGATCAGTGTCGGCACGTCGATCTTCTTCAGGTCCTCGGTGAAGTCGGTCTCAGAAAAAGCCTTGATGCAGTCGAACGCAGCCGGAAATCCCGCCATCATCCCCTGCAGCCAGAACGAGTCCTTCAGACCCTGCGAGACCTTCGACCCCTCGCGATTAGCGCCATAGAACGGCACCGTCAGGTCCTTGAAAAACTGCGAACGGTCGGCAAGCACGCCCGCGCGAATGCCGTCGAATACTGCGATGGGCAATCCGCCCGGATTGGCCTCGGTTTTCAGCATCAGCGGCGTCACCGCACCGATGAGCACGGCCTTGGCCACTCGCGCGGAGCCGTGACGGCCAATGTAGCGCGCAACCTCGCCGCCGCCGGTGGAGTGGCCCACATGCACCGCGTCCTTCAGGTCCAGGGCATCGGTCAGCGCGGCCAGGTCGTCGGCGTAGGTGTCCATGTCGTTGCCGTTCCACGGCTGGCCCGACCGGCCATGTCCGCGGCGGTCGTGCGCAATGGCGCGGTAACCGTGCGTAGCCAGAAAGAACATCTGATCTTCAAATGCGTCTGAACTCAGCGGCCATCCGTGGCTGAACACCACCGGCTGACCCTTGCCCCAGTCCTTGTAATAAATCGCAGTGCCGTCTTTGGTCGTGATTACGGGCATCGGAATTTCTCCTAATTTCGTGGTTGGGGAATGTTGTTGATTAGGGAGGTGAGGAGGTTGAGAAAGGTGCTGGCGGTTCAGGGGCCCGCCGCTCTGGCGAACGTTGCAAACTCCGCCGTTCAGTGCTCAGGCCCGTCGCTGGAATAGTAGCAGTTCGCCGCAGATTGCCGCGCCGCGAGTTGCCAGGCGACGCAACTACAGCTTTTTTCGAAGATGCTCAAAAACAACATAGCCGATGAGTGCCGAGATCGTGGCGATAAGCAGGTTGGTTCCGGTGAAGATGTCGTACAAGGCTTGCGCAAGGGTCTTCCCATGTCCATTGGCAACGGTGAATTCCCCCATCAAAAGGTTCGAGTAAAAAAGAAACACGATAAACGCAACTTCGATGACCGCCCGGAAGGCAGGGACGAGAGGACGCCGGTCTGTTGCATTCGATGCCATGGATGTCAAATGTTATCAAGAATCGCAGATCCCTGTTCCCTATCCCCTATTCCCTGTTCCCTGTTCCCTGTGGTCTTCTAAAGACATTCATGCTCAGCCGACTCGAACGCTATTTTGAATTCCGGCGCTTGGGAACCAACTGGCGCACGGAAATTCTTGCCGGTGTGACGACCTTTGTGACCATGGCGTACATCGTGCTGGTGAACCCGGCGATCCTGGCCGACGCCGGCGTGCCCCTGGCCGCGGTCACCGCGGCCACCTGCCTCTCCGCGGCGTTCGGCTCCATCCTGATGGGCGTCGTGGCCCGCTATCCCATCGCGCTGGCGCCGGGCATGGGCCTGAATGCCTACTTCACCTACACGGTTTGCCTCAAGATGCACATTCCCTGGCAGACGGCGCTGGGAGCGGTGTTCATCTCCGGCATCCTCTTTCTCGCTCTCACGGGCGCGGGCATTCGGCAGATGATTCTGAGGGCCATCCCGCATGAGCTCTACGCCGCGGTCGCCAGCGGCATCGGCCTCTTCATCGCCTTCATCGGCTTTCAGCATGCAGGCCTCGTCGTGCGCGACCCCAACACGCTGGTCAGCATGGGCAACATCAAGAACCCCACCACCGCGCTTGCCCTTTTCGGCCTGCTGCTCATGGTCGCCCTGGAAGTGAAAAAGGTGCGCGGCTCCATCCTCATCGGCGTACTCAGCGTCACCGGCATCGCGTGGGCNNCTCAGCAAGGGCCTGCTTGAAATCATCTTCGTCTTCTTCTTTGTGGACCTGTTCGACAACCTGGGCACCCTCGTCGCCGTCACCAAGCGCGCGGGCCTCATCGCCCCTGACCACTCCATCCCGCGGCTCAACCGCATCCTGTTCGCCGACGCCACCTCCACCGTCTTCGGTTCGCTCACCGGCACGTCCACCGTCACCAGCTACGTGGAGTCCACCGCCGGCGTGGCTGCGGGAGGCCGCAGCGGCGTCACAGCCATCGTCACCGGGCTGCTGTTTCTGGGCGCCATCGTCGCCGCCCCCTTCGTGGGCATGGTGCCCCCCGCCGCCACGGCCCCCGCGCTCATCCTGGTGGGGTCGCTCATGCTGGCCACCGTCACTGAGATTCGCTGGCACGAGCCGCTGGTCGCCGTTCCGGCTTTTCTCACCGTGGTGCTGATCCCGCTCACCTATTCCATCGCCAACGGGCTCGGGTTCGGCATCATCTCCTGGGCGGTGCTTCACCTCGTCGCCGGCAAATTCCGCCGGCAGGATTGGCTGCTCTACGTGCTCGCCGCGCTGTTCCTGGCGCGATTCATCTACCTGGGCGCAAGCTAGCATCGCAGACCGAAACCGGCACGTTCTCTGGAAACCTTACCAACCTGTATCCCTCGTATCCCGCGATGGCCCAAAAGTCGTAAACTCTTCTCAAGCCACCCCTGTAGTATGAGTGGGAGCCGCGCCCTGTCGATTTGTGGGCGCGCACCAGCTCCTGCCGGAGAAGCAGATGAGAATGACCGGGAACCGGAAGACCGTGGGCGCCCACACGCTGCCCCAATTGGCAGTGGCTGCGGCAGCCTCTCTGGCGGTCGCGCTGGGGCTCTCCGCGTGCCAGAACGTAGCCGGTTTCTCGCAGCCCAGCCTGGTCCGCGTCATCGACGCCTCGTACATTGCGCCAGCCGTCAACATCTATGTCGAGAAGCAGATCTTCGCGGGCAACATCGGCGAGGGCTACATCTCCAACTACGGCACCGTTTCGCCCTCCGCCGCCGCGCAGATTCAGGTGACCCAGGCCACGGGTGGCGCCTCGCTTGTGGCGGCAGCCGCGACATTGAACGCCGGTGCCCAGCACTCCGTCTTTCTCACCGACAACGGCGCAGCACCGACCGAGTACACCCTGACCGTCCTCGAAGATCAGCAGACCGCCGCGGCTTCGGGCCACTCCGCATTCCGGTTTCTCAACCAGGCTCCCCGCACCGGCGCTGTGGACGTCTACATGGTCCCCAGCGATACGACACTGGCCAACGCCATTGCCCTGTGTACAGCGTTGCCGGTGGGCGCCACCTGCGGCTACACCAGTTTCGCTTCGCAGGCCGTCACCATGGTGATTACGCCCACCGGGGCCGTCACGCCGAAGTACACGTCCACCCCCCTGAGCCTGAGCGGCGGCGAGGTGCGAACGGTGGTCATTGTCGATAGCCAGTTGACCAGCAATCCCCCCGTCGAAGTCGTCATCGCCAAAGACGTCAACTAAGCTCTCAAACCAACTCAGTTCAAAGGCCGGACCGCAGGAAGAACCTCCGTGCCCCATCCTTTTCACAGCTTCATCGTGAAAAGGGTGGGAAACCACGAACCCCGATGGCCCAGTGTTTCAACCCACTAAAATCCAACCAGATGCGCTTCCCCGCCACAACACGTTTTCTCTTCGTCCTGTGCCTCTTGGCAGGCACCACCGCCCTGGCCTCCGCCGACACCTACCGCATCGTCCACACCTACCCGCACGATCCAAAGGCCTTTACCCAGGGACTGCTCTACGCCGACGGACACCTCTACGAGAGCACCGGCATCAATGGCGAATCCTCTTTGCGCATGGTCGACATTGAAACCGGCCGCCCCCTGCAGGTGCAGCCAGTCCCCAGCAAGTATTTCGCCGAGGGGCTCGCCGCCTGGGGCAGCACGCTGGTTCAACTCACCTGGGAAACGCACGTGGCACTGGTCTACGACCGGTTCAGCTTCCGCCTGCTGCGCACCTTCTCGTATATAGGCGAGGGCTGGGGACTCACCGAAGACGGCAAATCCCTGATCCTTAGCGACGGCACCGCCCATCTGCGTTTCTTTGACCCCGCCACGTTCGACGAGCAGCGGCAGATCACCGTCAAGGATCATGGCGTACCGGTCACCGAACTCAACGAGCTCGAATACGTGCACGGGGAGATCTACGCCAACGTGTGGCACTCCGACCGCATTGCGCGCATCGCCCCCGCCACGGGCAAGGTGCTGGGTTGGATCGACCTCACTGGCCTCCTGCCCGCCGCCGAGCATTCCACTCCGGAGGCCGTGCTCAACGGCATTGCCTTCGATGCGGCACACGACCGCCTCTTCGTCACCGGCAAACTGTGGCCAAAGCTCTTCGAGATCAAGGTCATTCCCGAACCCGTCAAGCCCGTTCCCGCCCCCAAGCGCAAATAGCAGGCTGAAGCGCCCATCACATTTCGGGCCTTGAATTCCCGCGTATACTCGTCGCCAAAGGCCAGCCAATGGAATTCTCTCCTCTGTCGTCAGCTCCCACCATTCTGCAGAATGCTGCCATTCTGACCATCATCGTCGCCTTTGCCGGCTACGCCATCACCTTCATGAGCGCCCACATGCTGGCGCGCCGCCGCGACAAGCTCAAGCTGGTGAACAAGCGGCTCAACGAGTTCTACGGCCCCCTCTACGTTGCCTCCAAGGCCGGCGACATCGCCTATCGCTCGCTGCTGGCAAGGCAGGGCAAGACACAGAGCGAACCCATTCTCGATTCGGAGATGAAGGATTGGATGCTGTGGATGACCACCATCTTCATACCGCTGAATGACCTTCGCGAGAAAATCATCATCGACAAGGCGCACCTGATCGTCGAGGAGAAGATGCCACACTGCCTGCTGCAGTTCGTCACGCACGTGGTGGGATACAAGGCCGTGCTGTCCAAGTGGGCCGAGGGCGACTACACTGAGCGCCGCTCCACCATTGGCTGGCCCGCCGAGTTCGACCGCTATGTCGAGCGCTCGTATGCCGCGCTAAAGGCGGAGCAGATGCGACTGATGCATAACATGGTGTGGAGAGCCTGGCATCGGTACTTTGGACGCAACGGGCGCTCTTGAAGAAGCGAAGCGGAGATTTCTCGATGAGCTTTCCTCAGGTGCTAAAGCCCGGTCCTTGTTTTGAAATATGACGGGAGACGACTATTCAGGGCTGCGGACCCCTCCGTCAGTCCATTGCAGAGAATAGCCCTCCGCGGGAGCACAATCGTAAAGGTAGAGGGAGCGACAAGTTCCCAGCCTTACAGAGGCCATCGCGGTACCCCCCNNCCAAAGTCGGTGCAAAACGACTCAGCAGGCTGCGGAAAACTGACGTTTTGTAACAGGGCACGACTTCTAGCCTGCCTTGAGCGCAGCCGAAGGGTGCCGCAAATGCCTCAAAATAAAGGGCGGACTTTAGCCCCTGACGGATTGTTTTTGCGCTTCCAGTCTTTGATCAACCCTTTTCCCGCAGCCTGTAAAGCCCTGACCTACGAGCCCGGATCCATCCTCCGAGACCTGGCCTCCGAAACTTGCCGCTTGCTTCAGGCGTTTTCGCCCCGGGCTTCTCCCAGAATCAACTTGAGGGTTATCTGTTTGCGTCCGCGCAGGATGCTGACGCTAATCGTGTCGCCGGCCTGGTGCTTGTCCATGATCGCGCTGATGTCCTGGGGATCGGTGACCTGCTGCCCGTCAATGGCTACGATGAGGTCGCCGCCCAGCATGATAGGCGTGTTGCCCACGTAGGCCTGCTGGTTGCCGCCATGGAGACCGGCACGTTCGGCAGCGCCGCCCGGAATGACCTTCTGAATGAGCACGCCGTAGTCTGCGGAAAGGCCCATCTGCTCAGCCAGATCGGGGCCGATGGCATACGAGACAATCCCCAGTGACGGCCGCTTCACCCGTCCATAGCGCGTGAGATCCGCCAGCACCGCCTTCGCCGTGTTGATCGGAATCGCGAAGCCGATGCCGGAGCTCTGCTCGGCGCCGTTGGAGGCGATCATGGTGTTGATGCCGATGACTTCGCCGCGCGAGTTGAGCAGCGGGCCTCCGGAGTTGCCGGGATTGATGGCCGCATCGGTCTGGATGGCGTCCTCAATGGGAGCGCCTTCAGCTCCGCGAATGGACCGGATGGAGCTGATGATGCCGCGCGTCATCGTGCCGCTGAGGCCGAATGGGTTGCCGATCGCGTAGACCTTCTGGCCGACCGAAAGCCCGCTGGAGTCGGCCAGCGTGACCGCATCGAGGTTCGGCGCGTCAATCTGCAGCAGCGCGAGGTCGTGTACCTTGTCGGTGCCCACGATCTTGGCAGCGTACCGGTGCTTGTTGCTGAGCATTACCTCGATACCGCGGTTCGCATTCTCAACGACATGGAAGTTGGTGAGCACATGGCCGCCTTTGTCGAGAATGAACCCCGAGCCTTGGCCCTCCTGCGGCACCGTGCCCTGAAAAAAGTTGAAAACCAGTGCTTTCGAGGTGATGTTGACTACCGAAGGCAGCACGCGCTTGTAGACGGCGATGTTGTTCTGCTCTTCAGCGTCGTAGGCGGGCGCGGCTTCAGCTTCGGTGAGCTGGAGCGGAGAATTGCTGCCGTTGGAACCCGTCAGCGAGAAATGACCCAGACGATCGGGAAGATGGGTGGTGACAAACCAAAACCCACCCACAAGCAGCACAACCAAAACAATCCGGCGCAGTTTCATAGCTGTTGAACCAGGAAGCCTTTCTCTTGAGTCGCTGCGGACCCACGCCTTGTTAGAGGCAAAGCCCTGGGGAATGGCCGCAGATATCTCTTCTTATTCTAATGAACGGGCCGTTGAAGATTTGTTGCTCTCGGTCTTGAGGTGCCGCCAGAGGGACTCGACCTGAGCGCGTAATGCGGCGACATCGCCGGTGTTTTCGAGGACGTAGTCGGCGCGGGCGGCTTTTTCGGCGTCGGGAATCTGGCGGGCGAGGCGGATGCGGGCGTCGGCCGCCGCGGCTTCGCGGCCAGCCGGGTCGGCGCTGATGCGGGCGGCATAACGGGCGATCTTAAGCTCATCCGGCGCGGTGAGGACGATGATGCGGTCGAAGCGGTGACGCCAGTCGGCCAGCGCGCCCTGCTGCTCGCCACGGGCGCGGGCATCGCGCTCCACCTCAAAGATCAGGGCGGACTCGACCACCGCTACCGCCGCCTGATCCTGGGTGAAGACCTCGTCCATCCAGCGCTGCTGCGCGGCAATGACTGCGGGATGGACAAGAGCGTTCAGGTCTTGCAGGCGGCCTTCGTGAAAAGCCAGTTCAGCAAGGCGAGGGCGGTTCAATCGGCCATCGGGACCGACGACTTGCGGGCCGAACGCACGCACAATTTCGGCATAAACGGCCTGGCCCGGTTCCATGAGAACGCGGCCCAGCTCATCGGCTTCGATGACGTGGGCTCCCAGTTCGCGCAGAGTGGCCGCGACGGTGCTCTTGCCGCTGCCCAAGCCGCCGGTAAGTCCCACCCTCAGCATCGTTTAGAGGCCCCGGCGCATCTTGGCGGCGCGGACCGTGTTGGCCATCAGCATGGCGATGGTGAGCGGTCCAACGCCTCCTGGGACAGGCGTATAGGCTCCTGCGATTTCGAAGGCGTGGGGATGCACATCGCCGACGATAGTGGACCCGCGCTTGGCGAAGGTGGCCTCGCGTTTGGCGTTGCCGGCGAAGTAGCGGTCGAACTCGGCGCGGTCGGTGACGCGGTTGATGCCGACGTCGATGATAGTGGCGCCGGGCTTCACCATCTCTGGAGTGATGAATCCGGGGCGGCCGATGGCGGCGACCAGAATGTCGGCCTGGCGCGTGACGGCACCCAGGTCACGGGTCTTCGAGTGGCAGATGGTGATCGTCGCGTTCTCATGCAGCAGCAGCATGGCGGCGGGTTTGCCCACGATGTCGCTGCGGCCGACCACCACCGCGTTCTGCCCGGAGATGGGAATGCCGCTGCGCTTGAGAATTTCGATGACACCGGCCGGCGTGCAGGGCGCAAGCGCAGGACGTCCGGACTGCAAACGGCCCGCGTTCACGGGATGAAAGCCGTCCACATCCTTGGCTGGGGAGACGGCATCGAGCAGCGCTTTCGTGTCCACCTGCTTGGGAAGCGGCAACTGGATCAGGATGCCGTCGATGTCGTCGCGCTGATTGAGATTCTCGACCAGCTCAAGCATCTCTTCCGTAGTGACGGTGTCGGGCGGTGAGATGAGGTCGCTAAAAATGCCGAGGTCGGCGCAGGTCTGCACCTTGCTGCGCACATAAATCTCCGAGGCAGGCACATGGCCCACCAGCACGGCGGCCAAGCCCGGCCGAACGCCCCGCACGGCCAGCAGCTTTACTTCTTCCGCGACTTCCTGCTTGATTTGCGCAGCAATGGCCGCGCCGTCGAGTACCTTTGGCATCTTTGCTCCAAAGATTCATCCTATCGCTTTGGGCGGGTGGGCATCACCTCTCGCGGTCTGTGCCGGGCACACTACCCCTGCACTCTACATTTTTCCAGTGCCATAGGAGGCTAGTACGGTTCCCGTCGCGCGGTCTAGCAGGACCATTGCGCCATGCTGAGCGGCCAGCGTGAAGTGCACATGCGCTTTTGTCTGCGCATCCTGGATATCGACTGGCTGATCGTCGAAGCACTCAGAGGAGAAGCTGTAGAGAATCGCATCCTTCATGACGGTGGGGAAGGCCAGGATGCCGGGAGACAGCGGTTGCAATTGCGTGAAGGATGGAACCACGCCTGCGATCTTCTCCGCATAACGATAGAGAGCGGCGGTGGCACCGTAGCCCTCGGCAAACTCGACCGGGTCGGCTGCCCAAACAATCGTTCCCTTGCCATGCTGGATCACCTTCACCGACGATTTGTCCGCGAAGCGCATGGTGTCGATTGGGGCGGTCTGCACAACGGATGGATACGCAACCTCAAGCGCGCGATCTCCGCGGGGGAGAGTCAAAGTGGATTGCCGAATAGCGAGCGGCAAGATCTCAGCATCGATCTTCAAAGCCGAAAGGCGATCGACTTTATGCCAATGCTCGTCGCGGTCAACCGGTCCCGAGATGAGCAGGTATCCGCCGTCGGCTACGTAGGCGAGCAGCTGGTGCCACGCGGCTTCCGTTAGAGCTTGCGGCGCGGGAAGGATGACCAGCTCCGGATGTCCCAGCTCTGCCAGGCGATTCTCCGGCAACATTCTGAGCGGGGTGTGATCGTAGTAGGCAAGGGCGCGGACGGCTTTCTTCTGCATGTCAACAGCCAGCGACCACATGCCGGTGTACAGCAGCGATTGCGATGTGACCACGGTGACGGCGGGCGGCTCGATGCCGGTGAAGCTTGCGGGACTGCGCCGGGCAAATTGTGCGACGCTGGCCAGGACTTGAGCCTCGGGCTTCTCCGTGCCATCGGGACGGATGGCGCCAATCGGAGTTTCGTTGTCATTGGCCATGGTGGCGTTCACATTCCACACCCACTCGATGCCGCCCGCGCCCTGGGCGAAGGAGATAGCGAGTTTGCGCTCCAGTTGCCGGCTCTCCTCTTCCGCGGAAAGTCGCAGGTGATCGTCTTGCGTGAGGCGCCGCTGCTCGCCCATCTCCTGCACCAGCATGGGCTTTCCGGGCATCTTCGCCATCAGCGACGCCCACAGAATGCTGTCGAAGTCCCACCATGTGTGCGTGGTGGTAAAGCTCAGGTCAGTAGAAAAGAATGCGGGGGAGAGGCGCCCGGCCACGCCGCCTTCATCCTGGCCGATGGTAATCAGTTGCTCAGAATCCGCGGCGCGAATGGTCTGGCGCTGATGCTGAACCCAATCACGAAATAGGTATTGCGAGAAGAGATTGTAGTCGTAGACCTTGAGCGTGTTGTAGCCGCTGCGCACGGCGTCGGCGTCGAATGCACCGGCATCGGGAAGGGCGAACGGATCGGCGGTGGCGACCTCAGGAGGAGTGCTGGTTGGCTTGGATTGCAGTGCGCGGCCGATGCCGAAGGACGGCTCCGCCCATGCTGCCAGCAATGCCGCGTCATCGGGATAACGCTGCTTCAGCCAGGCTCTCCACGCGGCCTGCTCTTCCTTTTGCGGCAGTGTCCTCCACGCATTGTTGTTCGCACTGGGCTCGTTGATCAGGTCCCATGCGAGAAAGGGCATGTCGTGAAAACGGCTCACCACGGAGGAGACATAGCGGTCCTGGCGTTCTCTTGCAACGGGGTCGAGATAGGCGTGAGAGCCGCCGAACATATCGGGAACAAATGCGAACAGGTTGAATTGCACGGGCAGGCCGTAGTGGCGGGCAGTCATGAGGAAAGCTTCAATGGAGCGAAGCGTGTCTTCGCTCATCGACTTGTCGGAATTCACAAGAAGGTTCCAGCTGGACCAGATGCCCGAACGCAACATGTTGATGCCCGCGGCGCGGATCTGCTTCATGTCCTGGTCCCAGACATACGCATTGGGTTCAACGAGGAACATGCGGTTCACATCGCTGGCCATGTAGGTGGTTCCGACGACCGGCAGCGGCTTTCCATCAAGCGCGAAGTAGTCTGTCGCGACGCTAAGTTTGGGACCGCTGAGCAGATACGCACGGTCGCGCATCCAGAAGCCGGAACGATAGGTCCAGATGGGAGTGCCATGCCGCGACAACGTGGTATCAATAGTGTGCAACCCGCGGCCAGCCGTCGCCGACTGCGGGAGTGTGATCGCGTGGGTCGAGTCCGCGGGGAACGTGAAGGTCTGGGCCGCGCCTTCCTCCGCGTGGACACTGATTTTCAGCTCATCAGTGGGATCGGCTTTGGAGGATCCCGCAGGCTGAAAGTGGAACTCGAGCGGCTCGCCGGGGAGAAACAGCGGCACACGCGGACGGAACGTGAAGCGATCGTCGTGGCGTAACGCGAGGGTCTGCAAGTTTGCAAGTAACTGCGGATTGTCGAAGGCTTTTTCTTCCGGGTCGCAGGCAAAGAATACCCATCGCCCTCCTACAAACCGCTCTGCCACGTGGTCGATGAGGAATGCGGGCGCGGAGAGGCGATGCGCGTCGCGTGTTCCCCATGCCAGGGTCGTGAGGTAGGCGTCTTCGTTTCCAGTCGATCCCATCTGCTTGGACTGATCGGTGACAGACAGCCGGATGACGGGGCTGAACGATTGCTTCCAATGGAATGCGAGGATTTGCGGTTGCACATCGGCGTTGGGCTCGAAGTGCATATCCTGCGAACCGGGAGTGTTCTGGTAGTCGTGAATGAATAACTCAAGTGAAGCCGCCACGCTGGTCTGACGCAGATGCCACGCTGTGCCCTCCTGATACGCTGCGCGCGTAAATGGTTTGCCGCCCAGCACGATCAGGTTGCCGCCGCGGTCGAGAAACCGGAGAATTGCAGGCCATGCCGCCTCAGGATACGCAGAGCCATACGGCAAGACCAGCAGCCTCGTTTGCGCGTCGGCCAGAGCGGAGCCAAGTTGCGCTACGTTGACGAAGCGCGCATTTGAGAATCCTTTCTGCAACGACTCTTGCGACACAGCAGTGGAATCGGCCTCGGGAAATCCCGGTTCGGAAAAGACAACGGTTGAGACCTGGCTCGATGCGGAGTGGAGACAGAAGATAAACACGAAGGCAGTAACGATTCCGCGCAGTGACGACATGCAGCCTCATCCCGGAAGTGGCTTGCCACTTCCCTTGCAAAAGCAATCGATAGCAGGGTAGCACGCAGGCAAGACGCACTGCGGCCGTACCTGACACCGGTTGGGATTGATAAGATGGATGACGCTTAATGGAGACGACTCGTGCAAAGTTCAAGATCGATCGCGCATTGCTTCCGTATTACACTCATCGGAAGCCTGATCTGCCTCTCGGCGCAAATGATGGATGCAGCGCCAGCCGCCACCATGACTGCGAAGGCAATGGATGGCGGCATGCAACTGCAGGATGGCCGCGAGAGCGTGCAGGTTACATTCTGCGGGGCAGGCGTTGTGCACGTGGTCTCTACACCGGCCGGCGGTTCCGTGCGCAAAGCCGTTGCGCAGCCGTGGATCATTGCACCCTGCAACGCAAGCAAGAGCGAGTATGGCAGCAGCGCCACCGAGGCGCATGCGAGCACGCCGGAGTTGACGGTGTCGGCGAACCTGGCGACGGGTGCGCTTCAAGTGCGGGATGCGAGCGGAAAGGTGATTCTGCGCGAAAACAATATCGAGCCGCGCCGGTACACGCCGGTGACGGTGGCGGGCGAGCAGGTGTACAAGGTGAGCGACCGCTTTTCTCCAGACACTCTGGAGGGTCTGTATGGGCTGGGGCAGCACCAGGCCGGCGTCTTCAACTATCGCGGCGCAGTGGTTGAGCTGGCGCAGGCCAACAGCGACATCGCGGTGCCGCTGCTCGTGTCGACCAACGGCTACGGAATTTTCTGGAACACGGCGTCGCGGGCTTGGGTCGATAATCGCTTCGCACGAGAACTGAAGCTTTCCGCCGATGTGACGGACGGAGTCGATTACTACGTCTTCTACGGGCCTGAGATGGACACGATCATCCATCATTATCGCGATCTCACAGGTCATGCTCCGCTATTCGGCGAGTGGGCGTATGGCTTCGTACAGTCGAAGGATCGTTATACATCTGCGCAACAACTGCTGGATATCGCAGGCGAATACAGGGCGCAGCATGTGCCGCTCGATCTGATCGTACAAGACTGGTTCTGGTGGAAGAGGCAGGGCGATCCCGAGTTTACTGACGCATATCTGAGGGCGTTTCCTGATGTTCCCGGGGCGCTGCACAAGCTGCATGAAGAGCACGTGCACGCCATCATTTCGACGTGGGCGGTGATGGATCCGGCGTCAGAGAATTATCAAGCCATGAAGGCGCAGAACCTGATCATTCCGGACACTCCCGATTACGATCCGACCAATCCGAAGGCGCGTGATTACTACTGGGATTACTTGATCGGCAAACTCGTTGTGCAGGGTTGGGATGGATTCTGGCTTGACAGCTCAGAGCCGGAGACGTGGAAAGGCGAGAGCGATGCGGCGCTGGAGGACAAGCAGCTTTATATCGGATCGGGCGCTCGCTACCTCAACATCTTTCCACTTATGCACTCGGGTAATGTATACGAGCATTGGCGCAAGGCCACCACGGAGAAGCGGGCGTTCATCCTGACGCGATCAGCGTTTGCGGGGCAGCAGAGGAACTCCACCGTGGAGTGGTCTGGCGATATCTACGGCACCTTCCCGGTGTTGAAGCGGCAGATCGCGGCGGGGTTGAACTTTGCTCTTTCGGGAATGCCGTATTGGACGACCGATATTGCTGGATACACGGGGCCGTATAAAGACGAGACCAACAACGCGCAGTACCAGGAGCTTTACACGCGCTGGTTCGAGTTCGGCACGTTCTGCCCCATTCTCCGCACCCACGGCCATCGCACCGCCAATGAGCTTTTCTCCTACGGACCGCAGGCGCCCACGCTGATTGCGTACGACAAGCTGCGGTCGAGACTGCTGCCGTATTCCTACTCGCTGGCGTGGAAGGTGACGCACGACGATTACACGATGCAGCGGCCACTGGTGATGGACTGGCGAACGGACGAGCGGGTGCGCGACATTGATGATGAGTTCATGTTTGGACCTTCGCTGCTGGTGAATCCGGTGACGGTGGCAGGCGCGACGGAGCGGCTGGTTTTCCTTCCTCCCGCGGCCGCATGGTACGACTTCTGGACCGGCGAGAAACTTGAGGGAGGGCAGCAGATTGCAGCGAAGGCTCCGCTTGATCGGATTCCGCTTTACGTCCGCGGCGGAGCCATTGTGCCGCTCGGGCCGGAGAGTGAATATGCCGATCAACATCCAGAAGGGCCGATTGAAGTGCGCGTCTACCCCGGCGCTAACGGCAGCTTCACGTTCTACCAGGATGAAGGCGACAGCTATCGCTACGAAAAAGGCGATTACGCAACGATCCCGCTTGAGTGGAACGACGCGGCAGGCACGTTGCGGATCGGCGGCAGAGAAGGGCATTACAACGGCATGCCGCAGAAGATGGTGTTCAACGTGACGCTTGTGAGTCGGTCGGTGGGAACTGGATTGGCTGCGAGCGAGTCTGCAAAAGACGTTGTGTACTCAGGCGCACCCGTCGAAATCCGCCTACGTTGAATTAATGAAATCTTTGCGTGAGAAAATCGTATGCGCAGGAGTTTGAACGCCAGGAGTGATGAAAATGAAAATCACACGCAGCATGAGCCTCATACTATTTCTCTTTCTGACCATCGCCGAGATTGGCTTCTGCCAGGCGAGTCTGCCGGCAAAGTGGGAGGAACTTACCGGGCCCGACTTCGTCCAGGCTATTCATCAGTCGCAAGGGGTTTGTGTGCTTCCTTTCGGCATCATCGAGAAGCATGGACCGCACCTGCCGCTTGGCACAGACCTGCTGGACGTTCGCTTCGCGGTGATGAATGCGGTCAAGCTCGAGTACGCCGTTGTGTTTCCCGAATATTATTTCGGGCAGATCTTTGAAGCGCAGCAACAGCCTGGAACGCTCGCCTACAGCCTGTCGACGCAGCTCACATTGCTGCAGGAGACTGTAAACGAGATGGCGCGCAATGGCTGCAAGAAAGTGGTGATTGTGAATGGCCACGGAGGAAACCAGTCGCTGCTGCCGCTGTTCGCACAGGCTCAATTGGCTACTCCGCGCGCTTTTGTGGTGTACGAGTTTGGGCTGCCTAATTTGAACGTGCCTGGGCGTCCAGCCTTAAAGACTCCGATGGATATGCACGGTGGCGAAGTGGAGACTTCGCACATGCTCGCCGCGCGGCCAGACCTGGTCCATGTTGATCGCGCAGACCAGCAATCGGGAGCAGACCAGAATCGAGATCCTCTGCCCGAGTCGGTTTACACCGGCATCTGGTGGTATGCGCGGTTCCCGAATCATTACGCCGGCCAAGGCGGAGCGGCAAACAAGGAACTGGGAGAATTTGATCAGAAAACGTGGTCGCGCCAGATTGCCGAGGCGATCAAGGCCGTCAAGGCCGATCAGAATAGCTTGAAGCTTCAAAACCAGTTCTTCGAGCAATCGCTGCATCCGCTGGATACGAAGCAGTAGACGCAGTGCCTGGCGATCCGGATCGCTTGTGTGTTTCGCGCCTCGCCGGGATATGGCTTTCCAGCCATATCTTCATGGGTGTCCGGTGTGTTGCGGTCACAGTGTCTCTTCCAGTTCTGCACCCGGCAGATGCGTATAACGACGCCGGACGAGCCACAACAAGATTCCCAGGCCTGCCCAGATCGATCCTACGATGCGCGCCAGCAGCCCAAGGTTCAGCCACAGAAACCCGCAGGTGATGAAGCCGCAAATGCCGACGGCCATGGGGAACCAAAGCCGGAATTTGCCCTCTTTCCACGCTTGCAGCATGGCGGCGACATTGACTCCCATGAAAGCCAAAAGAGCGCCATAGTTCAGCAGTTCGGTCCCAAGTTGATAACTGAAGGCCAATGCGCCGATGAGGCAGATTCCGCCGACCAGCAGCACATTGTTTCGTGGGATTCGATTCTTTGGATGGACGACTCCAAAGAACCGTTTCGGCAGTGCGCCGTCCTGACCCATGGCTAGCATCAATCTTGCCGCTCCTAGCTGCGAGGCCATTCCTGAACCAATCGTAGCCAGCAGCAGCGCTGCATTCACAATGGCAAACAGGGCCGGACCTCCAATGCGGCCGGAGATGTAGACATAGGCTGTGTCGATATCTGGAAATGCGCCCAGCGGCCAGGCAAGCTGCGCCAGGTATACCTCTATGCTGGCCAGAACTCCGGTGATGATGCAGGTGCCGACGATCGCTCGCGGTACGTTGTGCGCCGGATCTTTGGCCTCGTCGGAGAGTGTCGAGATTCCATCAAAGCCAATGTAAGTCAGGACCGCGATTGAAGTGCCTCGCAAAAGTCCGGACGAAGTGAACGTGCTGCGGTCAAAGAACGGATGTGTCAAGAAGTTGGCGGGATAGCTCGGCAGGTGAAGCAGATATCGGACGGCAGATACAAGCACCAGCACGATGACGATGCCCAGTGCTGCCGCTACCCCGGCATTGATCTTTGCCGATGTCTCCACACCATTGCAGTTCAGGGTTGTGAACAGAACAGCGAAGAGGCAGACATACACAACGTAAGGCACTTCGGGGACGAAGTTGATGGCGGCCCTGCTGCACCAGATGGTGCAGATCAGGGGGTTGAGAATGTAGTCCATGATCATGCACCAGCCGGTGAGATAGCCCAGGCTGGGATGAAGCTGTTTGCCGACGTAGAGAAAAGCAGAGCCGCCATGCGGATAGATCCGCGCCATGCGGCCATAGCTCGCCGATGTGAAGAGCATTGCGATCATGGCGAGAAGAATCGCCGTGACCACATGTCCATGCGCTTCGGCCGAGATCACTCCATAAACTGGCATGGGCGCCGTCGGCTGAATGAGGATGATGCCGTACAGAATCAAATCGCGAAAGCGAAGCGTCCTCTTCAAACCGGCTGGTTGCGACGTGGTGCCTTCATGATTGAGTGACATCACGATCCTTGCAGAATAGAATTACACGAAATGTACTGGCCTGCATTTCAAAACTTGCGGCTGTGCGACAAGACGTCCCAGCCGCCGCCGCATCTGAATTCAATCGATTTAATATCGACTCCCGTCGGGCTGCCGTCAAGTATTTCTTTCTATGCATCGCGTACCTCGTGCAGGGCCATCCGGGTGGTTCGTTGCAGTGCTATTGGAATTGGTTCTGCGACCTGACTTCTTGCGTTACCCAATCAGTCCACGCCGCCTCTTCGCCAGGGCAAGCAAGCGGCGTTCGGTCCAGAATTGCGGCGCTAAAGTTCTGGATAGCCGGATAATGCACATTTGGGTGCGTGGGGATGGATTCCTCGACTCCTGGAATTCGCAAAGCCGGCCCGCTAAGAGGATCAAGATTCATCTCACCGGCGGTCCCGACCACTCGAAACTGATCGCGGCTTACATGTGAATTCCAGCGAACATCCACGGTCGCGTGCACGCCGTGCTTGTATTCAATGAGAACCGTTGCGGAGTCCTCGACCTCCGTCTGATGAACGGCGTTCGACATGAAGCCGGTAGCGCGGCACGGGTGACCGAACAGGAAGTTGAGAGCGTCGATGCGGTGGCAGGCGATATCGTAGAGGGGCCCACCACCTGCCATGGCGGGACTGAACAGCCAGTTTCTCGCCCCACCGGGGTCGTCTGCAGCCAACCAGCTATGGCAATTCGCCTCCGCCAGCACAGGCTGGCCTATGGCCCCCGCGGCTATCAGTTGGCGGGCGCGGATCAGCTTGGGGAAGAGTCTGCGGTAATAGGCCACACCCAAGAGTCGATCGTTGCGCCAAGCTGCGGCAACCATGAACTGGGCATCAGCGAAGCTCATGGCCGTTGGCTTCTCGCACAAGACATGCTTCCAAGCATTCAGAGAGGCGATTGTCTGCGGCGCATGGAGATAGACAGGCGAGGCAACGTAGACAGCGTCGATGGAGGACTGCTGTAATGCGTCTTCGAGGGTGGTGAACACATGCACGCCCGGGAAAGCGACAGCCTTTGGGGGATCGCGTGTGAGAATCGCCTGTAAACGCGAACGCGGTTCCTGCAGAATGGCAGGAATTACGCGGCGGCGCGTGATGTCTCGAATTCCAATTACCAGCCAATGGACCATGACTTTGTCCAACCTATACCATCATCATGGGCCAATGAACATCGCCTCTTGAATGGAAGAGTCATCAGCCCATCACGTTGTTGAGTTCCGTAGCCGGGATGGGGCATAATCGATGTGGTTTCCAACGAGGCGATCAACGTGCCGACAGTCAAGAGCAAATCGCAGCGCGTAACCCTCGTGGACGTAGCTCGTGAGAGCGGGTTTTCCACATCGACCGTCTCCGTTGTATTGAATAGCGCACCCCTCTCGCGCCATATCGCGGCCACCACTAAAGCGCATATCCAGAACGTGGCCCAGAAGATGGGTTATCATCCGGATGCTTTTGCGCGCTCTTTGCGCCGCCGCCGCAGCCACACTATCGGCGTCCTAATCTTCGATATTTCCGATCCATTCTGCATGGAAGTTCTGCGGGGTATTGAACATGCGCTCTACTCTACTGCGTACCTGCCTATCATCATGGATGCCGACAACCGGCGCGAACAGTTTGCAAGTTATCTCGATATGCTGCTTGAGCGTCGCGTGGAAGGCATGGTCGTGGTGGCTAACTGGCTCTTCGCAGAGGTCGATCCACTTTCGAAGATCGAAAGAAACAGCATCCCGACCGTCGTGGTTGCACGCGATCTAACTTCGCGGACGATCCCATCGGTGGTTGTAGATAATGACGCTGGCGGTTACATGGCCCTTCAGCACCTGTATGAACTGGGACATCGAAAGATAGCTATTCTGCGCGGCCCCGAGGGCCTTGCGGATAGCCTCAAGCGCTGGCAGGGCATCCGGCGATTTGCGAAGGAACATCATCTCGCCATCGATTCGAGACTTACTGCGCAGCTTCCTCCCGATGTCGATCCCAATTGTGAGTTCGCAAGCGGTATGAAACTCACGGCAGAGCTTATAAAGTCAGGAGAAGAGTTTTCAGCTATCCTAGCGTTCGACGATCTAACCGCGCTTGGAGCGATGCGAGCACTTTGGAATGCAGGCCGGCGGGTGCCTGAGGATTGTTCGGTCATCGGGTTTGACGATGTGCTGCCGGCGGCGCTGAGCACGCCCGGACTTACGACCATTCATCAGCCGATGCGGGACATGGGTAGCCTTGCAACCAAGCTTATTCTAAAGATGATTGAATCGCCGGAGTCAAGTCCCACCAGGAGGAAGCTTCTGCAACTAATGGAACCCAGCCTCATTCAGCGCGATTCCACTCGCAAGGCTCAGCTCAAGCGAAGCAGGTGAACCTTGCCCTTTCTCATAAGGCCCATTCACAATCTAAGCCGACCTATGATGCGCATTTTCCTTTGACATATTGCGAGTCAGCGCGACTGTGGCCATCCGCAAGGCCAGCGGACGATCAGTGGTCGCTTGCCTTGCGCGTGCGGACTTAGAAGGTGAATTTCGATGCGAACTGAAACTGGCGCGGCGTGTTGACTGTGTTTGTGATCTGGCCGAACGTCGCCATGTTGTCGGGCGTGGGCGAGGGATTCCAGAACACGCTTGGATAACCCAACTGAACGGAGTTGGTGATGTTATAGGAAGACACTTCGAACCGGATACTTCTGTCTTTTCCTAAGGGGATGTTCTTGAAGAGGGAGACGTCCAAGTCGGAAGCCCCATCGGTGCGAACGTGGGAGAGAAATGGCGGAGCGCTTCCGGCAACAAGCGGGTCGGCCGGCTGGGCGAAGCAACTAAAGCTGAACCACTGGGCGGCCGTTCGCGGTGCGCCTTTCCCGGCATCGCATGTCATATTGACGCGTTGGTTGAAGTATGGATCCCCAGTGCCGGTAGGCGCATTGACTGGAACTCCTGTACTCAGATAGGTGATCGTATTGACAGTCCAGCCGCCCAGTATGGCATTGGCGGGTCCGTTCAAGTTCAGCATCCGGCCTTTACCCATCGGCAAATCGTAAGATATTTGCCAATTGAATTGATACTTGATGTCCTGGGCGCTAAGCGAATGTTCCAGGTTCAGGTTCTTCCAGTCCTGAGGGGCCGCAACTCCGTGATAGCCGATGAACGCCAGCGGGGGTGAAAAGTCGTCGGTCATCAGCTTTCCCCAGGTAAACGTGCCGAGGGTTGTAAAGTGACTGGTCAAGCGCTTCTCGACCTTGGCTTGCAGGGAGCTATATTCAGAATCCCCTTCCGGATAACCATTGACCACGACGCCGTTTCCTGCGCCATAGTTTCCATTGCCAAATTGAGGAAACGGTTGGAGAGCCACCCATTGAGGGACCGTACCCGATCCGTAGTTGGCGTTGGTGTTTGGCTGAACCGATGCCCATTGGTTTGGGACCATGTTGTTAAACAATGCGTCGCCGTACTGCTTGATGGTACCCAGACTTAGCTGGTTCAAATCCACTGCAGACAAGGGCAGAAAGAGGCCTCTGCTGCCTACGAATGCCACACTTAGCACGGTCTGGTGCGGGAACTCATACTCCAAACCGAAATTGAAGTTGTATGTGGTTGGTGTGCGCTGCGAGTGCAGCACTGTGCTGAGGGTCCCGCCAAGATTCGTCGCCTGCCCAAGCGTGGCGTTGGTTGGCTGGATGACGCCCTCGGGGAATGGATTGCTCAACGAGTAGCAGCCGGAGACGCTACCTGAATTCTGACAATCCGCAGTACTGTTGAAAACCGTATTTCCCTGCGGAACCGCGTTGGGAAGGTTGTTGTTATAGGCTGTGGGATCGTTGTTGTAGTTGGTGCCGTTCCATGTACTGATCGTTCCGAAGCCGTCGCTGTTCAAGACAGGATTGGCGACCATCTGTGTGCTGGGGCCGTAGTAGATGCCTGCACCGCCACGAATGACAACGTGGTGGGCGGGTTGCCAAGCGAAGCTTGCGCGAGGCCCGATGTCCTTAAGGTTAGTGGTGAACGGCGAGCGCGCGCCGCCATGGACAAATTGTTCGCCGCCTTTCAAGGATAAGCCGTTTATGTCAAACGGAAGCGTGGGATTGAAGTATTCCAAGCGGTTATGGCGTTCTGTGCGGCCGCCAAAGATATCCCAGCGGATTCCGAGATTCAGTGTCAGCGAGTGAGTTATGTGGTAGTTATCCTGAAGGAAGGCGGCGTAGTACGGGTTGGCCTCCGCGGCGAAAACATCCTTCGTAAAGTTGTAAGACTCATATCCCGGTGCCTGGCCCATGCCCAGCAGGAACGACGCGAAATCGCTGCCGTCGCCTGCGAACGTGATCGAACTAGTGGAGGAATTATCGAACGCGTATTGGCCGCTGGGAAAGGGCGGCTGACCTATGTTCATGAATTTCTTCTGGTATTCGAATCCGGTGCTGAGTTCATGCCTTCCCACGACGTGAGTATAAGTCGCGCTCGCATCGCTGTTTTCGCTGGCGAAGATGAAGGTGTCGTAGTTTCCTGTGCCACCGATCGTGGTGGTGAAGTTGCCAAACGTGATCACGGGGATGGTGTGATACTGGACCTGCTGCGCGAGCGATTGCGGGAATCCCAGGGTGGTGATGTCAAAGCCATCCTGGCGAGGATCGCCGGTCTGGTCTTCGTAATGGCGGGTGAAGGAGTAGCGCAATTGGAGAACCGAGGTCGGGCTCAGGGTGTAGTCATCCGCCAAGAGAATGTTCCGGCCGTTGGTAATGTTTTGATAGTAGAGCGGGTCATACATGTTGCTGCTGCCGTAGAGGTCGGCATTGGAAAAGAAGAGCCGCTCAAAGGAAAACCGGCTGAAGATGCGCTGTTTGTCGCCGAGGAAGTAGTCTCCGCGGATGTCGAACTTCTGAGCTTTGTTGGGATCGAGACCCGAAGCAAAATAGTTGTTGACGTTATATGCGCCCTGGCCTGGTTGGTTTGGCTTGGGGAACAGCGCGGCGAATTTGAGGGCGATCGGGTTGAGGTCCCCATTGGGAATGATATTGCCCTGGAAGGGCTGCCTTGTGCCGTCAGGGTTGTCCGGGGCCAGCGGGTTATAGACGGTGAAACCGTCCGCCGAGAAATCGCCCGTACGCTCAGCAAGGGTAGGTACCGTAAACGACCCGGTCTCGAGGCTTTGCTGCTGCGTTGCTTCATAATCCGCAAAGAAGAAGAGCTTCTTATGCAGGATCGGCCCGCCAATTGAACCGCCCTCCTGATACCGGTGAAAGTCGGGAGGGCGGTTGGGCGTGCCACTCGCCAGCTGATTTTGCTTTACAAAGTAATCGTTCGCGGCGAGGGCGTTTGGCCGAATGTACACGAAAGCATCGCCATGGAACTGATTCCCGCCGGACTTGGACACCAGGCTGATCACGCCGGCGCCACCGCTCGCATAGGTCGCGGGAGTGTTTTGGGTTTCCACTCGATACTCTTCGACAGCGTCCTCAGGCGCCTGGAAAGCGGGTATAACGCTGGCCGAATTGTTCTCAGCGATCCCGATGGGGCTGCCATCGAGCATGTAATACACAGTGCCTTGGAGGGCGCCGTTGATGGTGTAGGCAGAGACATCCGCCCCGGAGCGGGCGTTGAAGATCCCCGGCGTATCGGCGGAATTGGGTGTACCGTTGGCGGGGCTGACCCCGGCGCTCAACTGTACGAGTTCGAACACATCGCGGGTGACCAAGGGAACGCGGTCAATGGTTTCCGCGGAGATGAGTTGGCCGACGGTGGAGTTGCTGGCCTCTACCAGTGAACTGGATTCATTGACCGTGACTATCTCCTCGACTCTTCCAACGCGGAGGGCAAGATTGGCCGTGGTGACTTGATCCACGCTGACCGCCACATTCTTCTGAACGACCGTTTCAAATCCCTTGAGAGTGGCGGTGATTTCGTAGACGCCCGGGGCGAGCGAGACGAAAGAATACAAGCCTGCCGCGGTTGAGATAGTGGAGATTCTGATTCCGGTGTCGCGGTTTTGCGCAGTGACACTGGCGCCGGGGATGATGGCGCCGGTGGGGTCGGAAATCAGACCGTTGATGCCGCCTCTGCCGGCCTGGGCAAATGCGCCTGTTCCCGTCCAAAGGACGAGCATCAACGCACAAAGAACAGAAAGAGAATACCGAATAGGAGAAGTGATTACGTGCTTCCTGGACATGTATACGCCCCCATCAAAAACGTTGGCATTCAAACGTTTTAAATCCGTTGGGACATGTTAGGATTTGCTCTTTCGCATGTCAAGGAAAAATCGCCGAATTCATGGCGTCGAGACATCACCAACGGGTGTATAGCTAAGGTGCCGCGATGCCAGAAGGGCGGCACTTGACACGGCGGTAATGGTGATTGAAGATTTCGTCTATTCAAACGTTTGAAATGGCGCCTCTCTGGAGTCGCCAAATCGAAGGCAAAGCTCTGTCAATCGAAATACGCTGGTGCCTAATGAAATCCAAGACTCTGCCCTGTCTCCTGGCGCTGATTGTGCTGCCCATAGTTCTGGAAGCGGAAACGGTAACGCCTCTTCGCGATGGCTGGAGCATGGAATCGGCCTGCAAACTCCAGGCAGGCGGCGACGCCATTGCCTCGACGGGATTTCCGGTGGAGGGCTGGCTGAAGACGTCAGTGCCCAGCACCGTGTTGGCGGCGCAGGCTGCGGCTGGAACGGTCCCCGATCCCTACTACGGCTCGAATCTTCGCCAGATTCCCGGCACCAGCTATCGCATCGGCCAGAACTTTTCCAATTTTGCCATGCCCGCCGATAGCCCCTATCGCTGCGGCTGGTGGTATCGCACTGAGTTCATTGCGCCTGCGGCCGCCACGCAGGATGGACGTTTCTGGCTGCACTTCGGGGGTATCAACTATCGCGGAGAACTCTGGCTCAACGGCCACAAGGTCGCCGATAGCGCAACGGTGGCGGGAGCGTACCGCACCTACGACTTCGATGTGACCGACTTCATGATGCCCGGTAAGAGGAACGTGCTCGCGGTGGAGATCTTTGCGCCCACCGAAAAAGACCTGGGCATCAACTGGGTAGATTGGAATCCCTGCCCTCCGGATAAGGACATGGGCCTTTGGGGTGCGGTCAATCTGGTCACCACTGGCGCGGTCACTCTGCAGTCGCCGATGGCCGTCACGCACTTCACAGACACCTCGCTTAATTCCGCGGACCTGACGCTCTATGCCGAGTTGCACAATGCCACCGGACATCCGGTGAAGGGAGTGGTTTCCGGCACGGTTGCGGGAGTCAACTTTGAAAAGCCGGTCGAGTTGGCTGCGCATGAGGATCGGAGCCTGGTTCTTACTCCCGAGTTGATTCCGGTGCTGCATATCCAAAATCCCAAGCCCTGGTGGCCGTACCAGATGGGACAGCCGCACCTTGAGCGACTCACGATGAGGTTTAGTGCTGAAGGTCAAGTCACGGACGAGCAAAGCGTCGAGTTTGGTTTCCGCGACGTCACCGCGGAATTCACGGTCGACGGTAATCGTCTGTTTCGCGTAAACGGCAAGCCCATCCTGATTCGCGGCGCCGGCTGGTCGCAGGACATGCTGCTTCGCTCCAACGAGAGCCGACTGCTCGACCAGATGCGCATGGTGCGCGATATGAACCTGAACACAATTCGCTTGGAGGGCAAGCTCGAAACGGAGGAGTTCTTTCACCTTGCCGATCAGCAGGGCATTCTGGTGATGCTCGGCTGGTGTTGCTGTGATCACTGGGAACATTGGAAGGACTGGACCCCGGACGATTTGACCATTGCCGCGGCGTCGTTGCGTGCTCAGATGTTGCGTCTGCGCCAGCATGCCAGCTTGCTGGTGTGGCTGAATGGCAGTGACAATCCTCCGCCGGCTGATGTTGAGCGCGCCTACCTGCAGGTCGAGTCTGAAACGCATTGGCCCAACCCAGTGCTCTCGTCCGCGACAGGAACTTCCACGACCGTAACAGGCGCAAGCGGCGTGAAGATGACTGGGCCGTATGACTACGTCGCGCCGAGCTACTGGTATGTGGACAAGCATAATGGCGGCGCGTTTGGCTTCAACACTGAGACCAGCCCGGGGCCGGCGATCCCGTCTCTTGCGAGCCGCGAGAAGTTTCTGCCCGACGCGCAGGCGTGGCCTCCGACGGCCACGTGGAGCCTTCACTTTGGGGGCGGCGAGTTCGTGAACCTGAAGGTCTTCGACCAGGCCATGGAGGCGGTTTACACCAAGCCGCAATCGGCGGCCGACTATGAGCGTATGGCGCAGACCATGGAGTACGACTCAGAGCGCGCCATGTTTGAGGCTTACGGCAAGAACAAGTATGTATCGACCGGCGTGATTCAATGGATGCTGAACAACGCTTGGCCGTCGATGATCTGGCACCTCTACGATTATTATCTTGATGCCGGAGCCGGGTATTTCGCAACGAAGAAGGCCTGCGAGCCGGTGCATATTCAGTACTCCTACGACGATCAGTCGATTGTAGTGGTGAACAGCACCTATGCGCCTGTGGGCGGACTCCACGCCACTGTGCACGTTCACAACCTGGCCTGGAAAGAGCTGTACAGTGCGCAGACGGTGGTAGACGCCGGTCTCGACAGCGCGCAGCGAGTCTTCTCGATACCGGAGAATCTATATTCAGGCGGAGAACGGCTGCTCTTTATCGATCTAACCTTGTCGGATGCGGCCAAGCACGTGATCAGCCGCAATTTCTACTGGGTGCCGACTACGCTCACGACCTTCGATTGGGGGAAGACCGATTACACGCACACGCCCGCCTTGCGCCATGAAGACCTGACCGTTCTGACGAATCTGCCGCCGGCAAAGGTGCAGGCAAGCGCAGAGATCGAGAACAGGCCGCGCAACCGCAAGGTGATCGTGCATCTTGAAAACACATCCGCGGTGCTAGCCTTCCAGGTCCGCGCCGCAGTGCGTACTACATCCGGGGGGCTCATTGCCCCTGTTTTCTGGTCAGATAACTGGGTGGAGATCATTCCGGGCGAATCGACAATGCTGACTGCGCTGCTGCCGGAGAGTGCGGGCGACAACCCAGCGGTCGAGATCGAAGGGTGGAATATTGCACCGGTGAAACTAATGCCAACCGCGGCTGCCGCGGCACAAAGAGGGGATTCCAAGGGGGATTGAAGCTGCAGTTTGTCACACGGCGAACGATAGAGCAAGGGTGAAGATGAGCGCTGTAACCGAGATGATTGTCTCGCAGACCGACCAGGTCTTGATCGTCTCAGTAACGCTCATGTTGAGATATTCCTTTACGAGCCAGAACCCACCATCGTTCACATGCGAGAAGATCAACGAGCCCGCGCCGGTCGCAATGGCCAGCAACTCCGGGCGAACACCGGCACTGTGGAATGCAATGGGAGCCACGATGCCTGCGGCCGTCGTCATGGCAACGGTAGCCGACCCGGTTGCAAGGCGCATCAATGCCGCAAGGGACCATGCGAGAAATAGTAGCGGCACGTGGCTTTGTAGGGCAACGCCGATAATCGCCTGGGAGACGCCGCTGTCTTGCAACACCCTGCCGAAACCTCCGCCCGCGCCCACAAGCAGTGTGATGGTTGCCGTCGGTGCAAGACACTCATTCGTGAAGCGCAGGATCGTTTCGCGCGAGAAGCCCCTCAGCTTGCCGAGAGTGAAAAAGCTGACGAGCACACCGATGAACAAGGCCAGATCATCGTTGCCAATCAAGTGCAAACCTTGGTTGAGAGCGTTTCCGCGCGCCGACACGGCATCGGCCCCACTCCCTATCAACATCAGAATCACAGGTAACAGAATAGTGAACAACGTGAGCCCGAAGCCGGGCAGGCTGCGTTCCGTGCCGTGATCGACAAAGTCATCCGCCATCGGATTCTCGGCTGACAGATGAACATGCGGTGCAATGAGCCTGGCGTAAAGCGGCCCAGCGATGACCGCTGTAGGAATACCGATGAGCAACGCATAAAAGATCGTGCGGCCCACATCGGCTTTGTAGATTGTGACCGCCAGCAGCGCTGCGGGATGTGGCGGCACCAGTCCATGAACAACTGAAAGCCCGGCAACCATGGGCAGAGCGACCAGAATCAGAGAGGTTCGCGTGCGCCGCGCCACCGTAAACGCAATCGGAATCAGCAGCACGAAGCCTACCTCGAAGAATGCCGGCAGTCCGATCACGAGTCCGATCACCATCATGGCCCAGGGAACGCGTTTCTCCCCGAAGAGCCGGATGAGGGTATGCGCGATCCGGTCCGCGCCGCCGGATTCCGCCATCATCTTGCCCAGCATCGTGCCCAGCGCTACCACGATTGCGATATGCCCGAGTGTACTGCCGACTCCCACTTCGAACGAATGAACCACCGTGGAGAGCGGCATGCCCGAAGCCACTGCCAGCGCCAGAGAAACGAGAAACAAGGTGAGGAATGGATTCAGCTTGAAGACCGCAATCAGCAGAATCAGGCCGATCACGGCAACCAGCGCCGCGGCAAGCAGAAACATACTGTGAGGATCGATCATAGGCTCGCTATCGGCGTTGGTCCGCTCAAAGGAATGAATTGCCACAAACAAAAGAATTCGGGATCGTCAGGGTTAATTGCTCTGTGCCTTGTAGGCGACACAATCGATCTCAATTTTGCAATCGACAACCATACTCGACACGACGCAGGCTCGCGCCGGTGGATCCTCGCCAAAGTGCTCTTTGAAGACTGCGTTGAAGGATTGGAAATCGCGCGGATCTTCAAGCCACACGCCGCACCGCACCACATGCTCCGGACCATACCCAGCTTCGTGCAGGATCGAAAGAAGGTTGCGAATCGCCTGCCCAGACTGGGCAACGATGTTCCCCGTGACCATTTCGCCATTGAGCATGGGGACCTGGCCTGAAACATAGAGCCAGCCGTTGGCCTCGACCGCACGCGCAAAGGGAAGATACTGGCCGCCCGTGCCCTTGCCGCCTTCCACGCCATACCGCTTAATGCTCATGATGCGTTCCTTCCAATTGTTGAGTCACTGAATCCAGGCAGTCTTGCCGCGGGGGATAAAGTGGCCGGCACGTTTCCCCGTAGCTCCTTCTGCAGTGTACGAGAGAACACCGTTGACCCAGACACCCACGATGCCTTCCGCCGCGCGTATTGGATCTGCGAACGTTGCAGTATCGATGATCTTCTTCGAATTGAATAGCGACAAATCAGCGCAATAACCTTTGCGAACGAACCCGCGCTCAGCGAGCCCAAATCTTTGCGCTGGCATTCCGGTCATCTTATGAACGGCTTCGGGAAGAGCAATGAGGTTTTGATCGCGACAATAGCGGCCCAGCACGCGCGGAAATGTCCCCCATAGGCGAGGATGCGGCCGCGGATCGTTGGGCAAACCGTCTGAGCCGATCATCGTTGCCGGATGCGCCAGGATTCGGCGCATATCCGCTTCAGAAATGCTGTGATAAATCGCGCCGGCCGGTTGCAGTCGCTGTGCAGCTTCAACCTGTGTGACGCTCCAAGCTTCGGCAATTTGCGCCAGGGTCAGGCCCGCGACTTCTGGATCCTGGGCGCTCCATGTGATCGTGATTCGGACGCGCTCGTCTACCTGTTCCAGGTCGAGTGTGCTCGAACCTGCGGCATAGGGGTAGCAATCGCAACCCGCGGGTTGCATGGTACGGACGGTTTCAAGTGCCCGCAATACCTCGTCGCTGCGGCCCCAGTTGGCGATGCCTGCGCATTTCAAATGAGAGAGGACGACCGGCACATGGCACAAACGTCCGATCTCGAAAGCTTCGCTCATCGCATCGAGAATTCCATCGGCCTCGGTGCGCATGTGCGTGACGTACACCGCGCCCGCCGATGCCAGCGGCTGTGCGAGTTCCATTACTTCGTCGGTGGAGGCTCCGTTGGCTGACCGATACGCAAGGCCGGAACTCAATCCCAACGCTCCGGCCTCGAGAGCCTCACTCAATTGCGAGCGCATTGCGGTAATCTCCGGTTCTGTCGCGGTGCGGTCGAGGCGGTCCATGTGGTTATTGCGGAGGGCCGTGTGGCCCACAAGGGAGGCAACATTTACCGCCGGTTGCGCGTCTCGAATGGCCTCGATATACGCGGCGAACGTCGGGTAGCAAAAGGCGTCCGCGTTGCCGAGCAGGTTCATCGGATCGGGCGGTTCGCCTTGTAACGTCACCGGTGCCGCGCTGATGCCGCAGTTGCCAACGATCACAGTCGTTACGCCCTGCGAAAGCTTCGGCAGCATCGCCGGCGTGCGGATCACGCTGATGTCGTCATGGGTGTGAACGTCGATGAAGCCGGGCGCGAGCGTGAGGCCTTCCGCATCAACGACCGATGGAGCGGTCCACTCGAGCGCAGAGCCGACCTCGCAAATACGGCCATCGCGAAGTGCTACATCCAGGACCTCAGATTCGGCGCCGCTGCCGTCCAAAACGCTCGCATTTCGTATAAGAATGTCACAACTCAACATGTCGACTGGATCAGAATATAGACTATATTCGTTGCCGGTTCCAGACTTATTCGCTGTCGTTCCCGCATCTTCAGGAGATTCATTCGTTGCGCGATCAAGACGTCACTCGAATGGGATTTGAATTACCGATTGGGTCGATGAACAAAGGCCTCGGCCCAATCGACGGCGCACTCAGCCTCAGCGACATCGCTCGCCTTGATTGGAACCTGCTGCGCGAAGATCTGAGCTTGCCGTCGGCGGTGCTCTACCAAGACAAGCTGCTGCATAACCTCAACTGGATGCGACAGTTCATCGATGCTTATGGAGTGAGGCTGGCGCCGCACGGTAAGACCACGATGGCGCCGCGATTGTTCCAGATGCAATTGCAGGCCGGCGCATGGGGAATCACGTTGGCGACCGCGCACCAGACGCTGGTGGCCTACACGCACGGCGTACGCCGCGTGCTGATGGCGAACCAACTGATTGGCAAAGAGAACATGGCGATTATTTCGCGCCTGCAGCGGGACCCCGGATTTGAGTTTTACTGCCTGGTCGATTCGGCGGCGCAGGTGGACCAGTTAGGCGCATATTACTCGCAGCTTGGCCAGCGTTTGCAGGTGCTGCTCGAGTTAGGTGTGATGGGTGGCCGTGCCGGCGTGCGCGATGGTGAGCAATTGCGCAGCGCGCTGGCGGCGATATCGCGATGGGGCCATGCCGTTGCTCTCTGCGGAGTTGAGATGTATGAAGGAGTTCTCGACGACGAAGCGGCCATTCGCGGATTCCTGCAACATGCGACGGCCGTTACGCGCACTCTCGACGCGGAAAGGCGGTTTCAGCGCACGCCCATCCTGCTTTCGGGCGCAGGCTCTGCATGGTACGACGTTGTGGCCGAGGTCTTTTCTGCCGCGGGGTTTGGCGAGAGCGTCGAGATCGTTCTGCGGCCTGGGTGTTATCTGACCCACGACGTCGGCAGCTACCGCGAAGTTCAGAACAAGATTCTTGAGCGCAATCTGATCGCTCGCCAATTGCACTCAGGGCTGCTGCCGGCACTTCATGTATGGGCCTATGTGCAGTCAGTACCGGAGCCACTTAAGGCAATCATCACGATGGGCAAGCGCGATGCGGCCTTCGACTCCGGGCTGCCGGTGCCGGCGCTGCACTTCAGACCGGGAGATACGGCTCCGAAAGAGGTTCCCGGACATTGGGCAGTCACGAAGATGATGGATCAGCATGCGTACATGCAGATTGCCGCCGAAGACGATCTGCGCGTCGGCGACATGATTGCGTTTGACATTTGCCATCCGTGCCTGACGTTTGACAAGTGGCGCACGTTGCCGGTGCTGGACAGCCAGTATCAGGTGGTCGACATCGTGCAGACGTTCTTCTGAACGGTATTGCGCGAGTAGTGGTCAGTAAAGAAGATACCTGGCGCGCAGGGATTGGAAATGCTCGATGTCATCACGCCATTGCTCGGCGACGCGGCGCGGATCCTGGCCAGCGATAATCGCATCAAGGCTCGCCTTGCTCACCATTAACGAGTCCATATCCGCGATCTTGTATTGGCCGCGATAGAGATGCTGCAGAGCGGCTGCGATTTCAATACCCAACTCAGGCGTATCCAGCGCATTGCGGTCGGTGACCACGATATTCACTCCGCCGCAATTCTGATTGGCGAATACCGAGCTGTTCGGGGTGAAGTTGACCGGAACAAATCTGACCCCACTGATTTCACGGGCATTCAGGAATCGCGCGAGGTCTGCGGGAACGACCCATGGCGCACCGACAACCTCAAAGGGCGTGTCCGTTCCCCGGCCCACCGATATATTGGTCCCTTCAATCAATCCAATCGCGGGATAAAGAATGGCTTCCGTCAAACTGCGCATGTTAGGAGAGGGATCGATCCATACCTCGCCGGTTGAATCGAACCAGTCGCCTCGCATCCAACCTTCCATGGGCACGACGGTGAGTTTCGCGCCAATGCCACGCTCTGCGTTGAACATCTTTGCGAGTTCTCCGATCGTCATGCCGTGGCGCACCGGAGCCTGCCAATAGCTGACGAACGATTCCCGGCCAAGGTCGGCGACGGGGCCTTCTATAGACGCGCCACCAACCGGGTTAGGACGGTCGAGCACAACAATCTCCTTGCCGGCCTTGGCTGCGGCTTCAAGAAAGTATCCCAACGTGGTTTCGTAGGTATAGAAGCGCACCCCAACGTCCTGGATGTCATAAACAATCACGTCGAGGCTGGCGAGAGCTTCTGTAGATGGGCGGCGTGTGGAGTCGCTCGCGCCGTACACGCTATAGATGGGAGCACCGGTTGAGGCGTCACGAGAATTGTCGATGTCAGTGCTATCCATCTTGCCGGCGATGCCGTGTTCAGGGCTGAATATCGCGGCGAGTTGAATGCCCGGCGCATGAGCCAGCACGTCCGCCGTCCGCTCCCCATGTGAGTCAACGCCTGTCTGGTTGGTCACCAGTCCGACCATGAGAGGATGGTCGGGAATTGCGTGCAGTTCACGGAAGGCGTCGGACTCGAGCACATCGATTCCGCTTTTTACTTCGCCGTTCCGCGTGTTGAATCGTCGCGATGCCATCAGTGATTCGTTATAGCCAGTGATGCGCGCGAGCCGCAGCTTCTCCTTTTCCGTGACGGTAAGCGCAAGCGACTGCACAACCGCAGTGGCCAAGCGGGACCGCAGAGACACCACCGAGTTTCCGCCGCGAGGATGCACCGCATTGGTGAGAAGAACGATGTAGGTATCTGTTACCGGATCGATCCACAATGACGTGCCGGTGAAACCAGTGTGGCCATACGAACCCACGGGAAGCAGTTCGCCACGATTGCTGGCAAAAGGAGAATCGATATCCCATCCGAGTCCGCGCAGGCTGGCAGCGTTCGCCGGCTGCTGCGGGGTGGACATCTTCTCCACCATCGGCCGGCTAAGCACCTTGAAGCCGCGTAGCATATCTTGTGCGAATCGGGCCAGATCGTCAGCGGTGGAGAACAGCCCCGCGTGACCAGCGACGCCACCCATGCGGCGCGCAGTGGGATCGTGCACGACGCCGCGCAGCATCTGATTCTGTTCGTCGTATTGCGTGGGCGCTATGCGCGGGCGCCAGACCTCCGGCGGGAGAAAGCGAGTGTGCTGCATGCCGAGCGGACCGAACACGTTTTTGCTGGCAAACTCGTTCAGAGGCTCTCCTGAGACCTTCTCGACCAGAAAGCCGAGCGTTTCAAAGTTGATGTCGCTATAGACGAAGCCTGATCCGGGGGGCTGGTCCGGCTTTGTCTGCATAACCATCGCGAATGCCGCGTCTCGCCCTTTCCAGGGAACCTGCAAATCCAGATCCGGCGCCAGACCGGAGTAGTGGGTAAGCAACTCTCGAACGGTGATGTCCTGTTTTCCGTTCTGCGCAAATTCGGAAAGATATTTGGATACAGGATCGTTCAGCCGCACGCGGCCATCCTGCACCAACTTCAGGATGGAGGGCGTGGTTGCAATGCACTTGGTCAGCGAGGCGAGGTCGAAGATTGTGTCGACCGTCATCGGCTCGCGCACTGGCTCCAACGAACGCGATCCGAATGCTTTGCGATAGATGACGCGGTCATGGTGACCTACCAGCAGCACACCGCCTGGGATTGTCCCGTCTGCGACGGCCTTCTCCATGAGGGGATCGAGAATTGCACCGATCTTTGCGGGGTTGGCTTGCCGAGTCGGATGCGCATGCTTCGCAAACGCACGAACAATCAGCAAACAGCTCAGCAGCAGCGCGCAACAAGCGAACCGTAGCAACCGATGTCTTATCCTTGTCATAGGCCTCCGCCTGATGTGCAATGTCAGGCACGTGTGCAGCGCAGTCACGTGGTGCCCATGCCTTGCTGGGTAAGAGGGGCACGAGGCATCAGCCAACTGGCGCCATATCCAATTGCAAAGGTTGCAATGCTCCCAAAGACAACGTACCAAGTAAACGGGACGCTAGTAAACCGCCACAGATACAAATTCAATGCAAAGCCGCACAACATGCCGACCATCGCGCCGCACTCTGAGGCCCTCCTGGTTATTATGCCCAGCAGGAAGACGCCAAGTAGTGAGCCGTATGCCACCGAAGCAATGGACAATCCCATCTCCAGCACCTTGCCGCCCGGTCGGGCCAGGATCGCCAAGCCGAATAGGAGCATTCCCCATACGATGGTCACGATACGCGAGAGGCGAACGCGGCGCTCTTCAGGGGCCAACGGCGCGATCCGCGCATAGAAATCGACGATCGTCGTTGAGGAAAGCGAGTTAAGCGCGGCACTCAGGTTCGACATTGCCGCTGCAAGAATCGCGGAGATCAGTAGGCCGCTGATGCCATGGGCCATGCGGGATGCAATGAACGTGGGGAAGATCGTGTCTGTCCGCGTAAAAGGCACGGTTGGCGCAACCAGCCGATAGAAGACGAACAGCAAGGCGCCAATGAACAGAAAAAGGGAGAACTGAAAAAGGACCGCGACGCCACTGGCCAGCAGTGCGACTTGGGCCTGGCGTTCGCTGCGCGCGGAAAGCAGCCGCTGCACAATGAGTTGGTCTGTGCCGTGGCTGGCCGTGGTCAGGAATGCTCCGCCGATGATCCCAGACCACAAGGTATAGGTGGAGGAGAGATTCCACGCGGTATCAAACATGCGGAATTTGCCTGCATGGCCTGCGACGGTGCGGACCGTTTCCCATCCGCCGGGCACCGCGTGCAGGATGACGAATACAGCAACGAGCCCGCCAGTCACATATATGGTCAACTGAACTACGTCTGTCCAGATCACCGCGGCCATGCCGCCTTCAAAAGTGTAAGCGAGCGTTAGTAGCGTGACGATGGCAATGGCAGCGACATCGCGTTCGTAGTCACTCATTCCAGACAAGAAGCTTCCGAGGGCGATCTTAACCACGATGGCTACGGCAAACACCCGCACTCCTTCTGCCGCTGCGCGCGTCACGAGAAACAGTCCGGCGGTGAGAGACCTCAGTCCTTCGCCGAAACGGCGTTCGATGAACTGATAGGCCGTAACCAGTTCTCCGCGGAAGTATTGAGGGATGAAAAGGAGCGAAACGATGATGCGTCCCACAATGTAGCCGAGAACAAGTTGCAGGAACCGAAAGTCCTTCTCATAGGCCAAGCCCGGGACGCTGATGATGGTGAGCGTGCTGGTTTCAGCAGCCATGATGGACAACGAGATCGCCCACCAGGGGATCGTGTTGTCCGCGAGAAAGTAGCCCTTCAGAGTCTGCCGCTTTCTGCGAAAACGCAGGCCGAAGAGCGTCACCGCGACGAGGTATACGACGATCACCGCGAAATCCAGCGTGTTCAGCCCCATCCATCGTTCCTCGCTTGCATTTCAAGCTAGCAGCTTCGTGTGCCGTTCAGCGTTCTCAATGCAAAATCACCGTGCTATTCGGGTTGCATGGTATCGCTTCTACGAGCGAGAATCCAATTGGAGACGCGCGTGCGATACATTCTGAAGCATAGATTGGCGATCAGCCTCGCATGGGCTATATCCTGCCTGCCGGCATTGTCGCAGGTCGATCAAAGACAAATCGCTATCTCTTTCGAACAACAGGGAAGGACTGCAGAGGCTGAATCGGCGTGGCAAACCGTAGCGAGGGAGCATCCGTCGAGTCCCGAACCGCTTGCTCATCTTGGCCTGCTTGAAGCGCGTCAGGAACACTACCCGGAGGCGATTCGGTTCTATCGCAAAGCAATGGACCTTAATCCCGTCATGCCAGGTCTTCGGCTGAACCTTGGACTCGCGCTTTTCAAGAACGGCGACTACAAGCAGACGATACAAACACTCGAACCGCTGTTGAAGGCGCAGCCGGACGACCAGCGCCTGACGGTGCTGACGGGGATGTCACACTACGGACTGGGCGAATACGCGGCAGCGAACCCCTATCTGAAGCGGGCCGCGGATCGCGATTCACAGAACCTGACGCTGCTGCTGACGTTGGCGCATAGTTGCCTTTTTTCGAAGCAATACCAATGTGTTCTGGATGAGTTTCGCCAGATTGTTTCGTTGAATGCGGAGTCTGCCGAGGCTGACATGCTGGTGGGCGAGGCGTTGGACGAGATGAAAGACCCGGAAGGAGCGATGCGGGAGTTTCGCGCCGCCGTTCAGGCCAATCCCAAGGAGCCGAATGTGCACTTCGGGCTGGGGTATCTGCTGTGGACCAAGGGACAACACCCTGAAGCAGCAAAGGAGTTTCAGGCTGAGATCGACAATGACCCTCAACACCTGCAGGCGATGCTCTACCTGGCCGACTCGGAAATGCAAATGAACCGGGCAGATGACGCCAGGCCGTCGCTCGAAAAGCTGGTAAAGATGAGTCCCGACAATGCCATGGCACATCTTGATCTGGGCATCGTATACGCCGAGCAAGGCCGCAAGCAGGATGCACTCGCCGAGTTACAGATAGCCATCAAAATCGCGCCAGACAACGTGAATGCCCGCTGGAGGCTCGGGCGCCTTTACCGTTCCATGGGGATGACTGCAGAGGCCAAGGCCGAGTTCGACAAGGCAAGCAGTCTTAATAAAGCAGAGGACGAAAGGCTACTGAAGGTGATGTCGACAATTCCAGGCAGCAATCGCACATCGCCTGCAGGAGTGACCGCACCGACGAATAAGTAAGTTCCCCACTGAAACTACGCAGAGAACGAATCGGCATAGTGGGGAGAGTTGCCTCTCCTCCCCTGCCACACCACCGGACATGCGGGTCCGCATCCGGCGGTTCGGATGGATTGAGCTACTTTCCAGTGGACAACCTGGGAACTCCAAGCGCGTCGAAGTAGGCGATGGGAAACGCGATACTCAGGGCAGGGCTGTTCGCTATGCGCCACGGACCGTGAGGACTACCGGCTGTTTTTGCAGCCAGATGCTTGTTCACCCCACGGGCGCGCAACTTACCGAACCGCACCCTTCCGCGCTTCCACTGTTTCCAGATCATGGACCGCAGCCTTCGCCGTATCCATTGATCCAGACTCATCAGCACCGAGGGCGTCTCACAGAAGCCGAAGTAGCTCTTCCAGCCGCGTAAATAGCTGGACAGTTCCTTCGTCATCCGCTCGATACTGATGCCCCGCGTCCGTCCCGTCAGTTTCCTTACCTTCTGCTTGAAGCGCAACACCGCCTTGGGAGCTATACGCCGCCTCGGTTGATTTGCGCCCGTAACCCTTCACCTCCATCAGGTTGGGTAGAGGACTTGCACCTCCAAGCTGTCAATCATGCACGGCGTACCAAAAGTGAGGCCGGAGCTTGCGCTCCGGCCTCGTTAAGTACGCCATCAAGACTTTGCGATCTAGAAGTTGAGCTTGGCGCCAATCTGAATGATGCGCGGTTCGTGTGCTGTAGTGACCTGTCCGAAGTTGCCGTCTTCCAGAGAAGAGTCGACACTAGCGAAGTTGGTGTGGTTAAAGGCGTTGAAGTACTCTCCGCGTAGTTGGAATCTGAGGTGCTCGCCCAGGTTCACGTTCTTCATGGTTGCGATGTCCCACTTTTGCACGCCGGGTCCAAGCAGCGACCCCACGCGCTCGTTGCCGAAGCCTCCGCTGGCCGGCGTGAAGGATGAGGTTGAGAACCACTGAGTCCGGGTTTTTGTCTTGTGGATCGGGCCAGTCTGGTTCGGGCGCATGGCGATGTCCCCGTCCTGCACCATTCCCAGTCCATTGGGACCGACAGATGCAAAGGGATCTACCTGCTGGGTTACGGTGAACGAGGAGCCAGAGACAAAGGATGAAACGCCGGAAATCTCCCAACCGCCCAGGACGTGCCCTTCGAAGCCACGCTGAGCCTTGAAGAACGGTACTTCGTAGATGTAGTTAACCTCAAGAATCTGCGGCGTGTTGGTCGAGGCCGGGCCGTAATCCAACTTGAAGTTGTTACTGTTGGTCGCTGAGCTGCCGCGATCATTGGAATTCGTAGTCAGATCCTTTGACCACGTGTACGCAGCACCCATGGTCAAGCCGCGCGAGGAGCGATGGCTGATCGAGACTTGCAGCGAGTTGTAGTTGTTGGTGAAGAGGGGAGCTCTGTCATGCATGTAGCCATACCCCAGGTAGGGACGGATTGCGTTGACATCCGCTTTTGGATTGGCGGTTCTGGCAGCCACCGTGGGCTGATTCATATCGAACTCACCGAGCAGATGGCGAGCCACATTACCCACATAGGCTACCTCGAGGGTTGTGGTGGGCAGGAGTTGGCGCTGCACGGATAAGTTGAAATTGGCATAGTTAGGCGCCCTGAAAGTGGGAGTACCTGTAACGGTGAGTGCGTTGGGGCCATAAGAAATTGCATTCGCACCGGAGGGGCTGTCGAACGCGGTGTTGTTGATTGTCGTGGTCTGCAAGAGCGGCGGATCCTGGAAGGCATTCTGTTCCCAGATGCCATTCAGGAGGCGATCGTAGAAGATGCCGAAGCCGCCACGGATGGAGGTGACTCCACGACCGTCGGGGTTGTAGGCAAAGCCGAGACGCGGCCCGAAGTTGGTGTTTTTGTTGGGATTGATGCCGCTTCCATAGGGCGAGCAGGTTACCTGCGAAGAAATGGCTTGCGCAGCGGCGCATGCCCCGCCCTTGGGGAAGATAATCCCATTGGCATAGGTGGCCGGGATCAGACTGGTCAGGAGCGGGTTGAAGTTTCCGGTTGAGGGGTCGATGACAGGCGCCTTCGATGAGCTATAAATCAACGGATCGAAGTTGTTCAGCGTGTTCCTCACATCCGAGGGAGAGGGGAAAGCGCTCCAGCGGACACCGAGGTTGATGGTCAGTTTCTTGTTGAGCTTCCAGTCATCCTGCACGTATGCTTCGCTGTTGATGTAGTGAAGGTCGGGGATGATGTCGCGGCTACCCTGCGAATAGGTGAGCACGTTGCCCAGAAGGAAATCACCCCATGTGTTGAAAGAGAAGCCAGGGCCGCCAGAGACGGCGTTCTCAGTCTTGATCATCTGCTGGAACTGGAATCCCGTGCGAAGGGTGTGCTTGCCGAGAGTGATGGCAAGGTTGTCAAAGTAGGTGCGGTCCAAGTTGCGTTCTTTCCACGGAGCGGAACCCGGCGAGAATCCCTGAACCCCAGTGATCGAAACGGTGGGGACGCGCCCGTAGGGGTCTTTATAGGCCCAATTGTTTGTAAGGGCGCTGGTCACTGTGGGCGAGGTGGCAAATTGCCCGCTTGCGATTGTCGAATTGTATGTACCCTGAGCGTAGACGAACTCAACTTCATTGACGATTTTGGGCGAGATGCTCCATGTCAGGTTCCCCACCACGTTCTTGCCGGGTGAATCCACCAAAGTATTCACCAGGCCAGGGTAGTTGGCTCCTGCCCAAAGACCCATGGGGGCATTCACGGGCATGTCGTCGTTCATGCCGCGCGCATAGAAGTGCACTTTCTCGTTGAAGTAGTGATCGACTCGGACGATGTCCTCATGCAAGTCGTTCTTCGCGGAATAAGAGAAAGCATAGTTTCCGCCGCTATTGGCTGGGAACTTGTCGAAGACGTTGGTCAAATAGACCTTGGAGTTCGAGCTGTAGCATGTGGGATCGATGGTTCCCTGCCCACTCCCATCGGCGTTACGAGTAAACGTCTCGCAACTGGCTGGCTTACCCGCGGGCACAGCTGGCGGAGCGATCAACGGATCCCCTGCTTTCGCCGGAGCCGGGACCGTGAATCCGCCGGCGAGTTCGCTCGCGCTCGCAACCGCCATACTTTGGCTCCCCGGCGCAGTGTCCTTTTTCCATTCCTCGGACCAGAAGAAGAAGGTCTTTTTCTTGTCCGTGTTATACGCTTTGGGGATGAAAATCGGCCCGCCTATCGTAAAGCCATAATCGTTATAGTGGTAAACGTTGCGCGGAGTGAATGGCGTCTGGGTCTTGTTGAAGTAAGCGTTGGCGTCCAGAGCCGTGTTACGGACGAACTCGTACGCGTCGCCATGGAAAGCGCTGGTACCGTTCTTGGTGGCCACCAGAATCTGGCCGCCGCCCGACCGCCCGTATCCTGCGTCGTAGCTGCCCCTCTGCAGGGTGAACTCCTGGATCGCATCGATGCTGGGCTCATTGGTAATGGTCCCGTTGGAGCCGCTGTCATTGATGTCGGCCCCGTCCACCGTCCAATTGTTGGCGGTCGTGCGCGCTCCGTTGATGGCAAGAGCCGTGGCGCCCGCCGAAACATCGTCGCCCAACCCGTTGACCACACCCGGCTGCAAGGTGACCAACTGTTCGAAGCTGCGACTGCTCAGCTCCAGTTCCCTCACCTGGACTCCTGAGATGGTGCCGGCCTGGGCGCTGCTCTCCGTGTCGATCGAAACCGGGTTATCGTCCACTGTGACTGTCGTGGTGACGGAACCCGCTTTGAGTTCAACATTGAACGAGTGCTTTTCCGCTACATCCAAAACGATGTTCTTGCCGCTGGAGGTCTCAAATCCCGCGGCAACAACTTTCACGGAATACGTTCCGTTTGTGAGGTTCGTGGCCTTGTAGTAACCCGAGGTATCGGATTGCACCACACGCGCTGTTCCGTTCACGCCATTGAGCGTGATGGTGACGGTGGCATTCGGAATCACGGCGCCGCTCGTATCGGTGACTGTGCCGCTGAGAGTGGCCGCAAGCTCTTGCCCCCGTGAAATCACGGGACAGAACAGAAGCAGTATCGTCAACAGCCCCAGAAGCCATCCGCACGGGCTAGTCGAACTCTGTCCCTGGGAAGAGCGATCAGAAGCTCGACATAGAGAGTGGGATGAAAGCGATGGGTTGAAAACCCGATTTACATCAGTCATTGCTCTCGCACCTTTCTTTTTTTTGAATTCCTGTGACGTCGATACGCAGGCACGCACCGACGGGTGAGCTGTGGCGTATTGAGTTTCACCCTGGGATATTCAGGAAAAGCAGTGGAACGAAGCAGTCGATACAGATGACGTGCCTCCCAAATAGGACATGACGTTCCAGAACCAGGACTCCGCAATGGAGTCCACTGTTTCGTCATTGCGCCCTTGGCGGCTCGTTCGGGTAGAGCCCTTCGAGCTCTTGGTTGCCGCGATCAATGCACTGTTCGGTGTCCTGATCGTTCTTGCGGCGACTAAAGGGACGACTTGCGTTGACAAGAACAATAGGACGACGAGCGACAGAATACAAGTGAAAAATGAACGATTGAGGCTAAAATGATCAAGATTTTGGGAAAGACAGGTTCAGATGCTCTGGCAGGCCAACCGCCAAGAAGAGAAATTTCCGGGAAAAGCTCTTTGGAAAACTGATTTATCTGGTTAAGGACGTTTTCATGCGCGGATGATTCGAGTGCCCTGCCGCTCAAACGGAGCGAGGGCCTCTGGAGTGGCCCCCGAGCTGGTGATAAGGGTGTGGATGGCACTGCATGGGCAAATGAAGGCTGGGCCAACATGCCCCAGCTTGCTTGAGTCGGCCACCACAATCACCTGCTTCGATTGCTTCAACATCTTGCGATAGACGAGTGCCTCATCCGTTTCGAGCGATGTGGCCCCTCGTTCGGCATCCAGGCCTGTCACGCTTAGAAACACCTTGTCCATGTAGACGTTATCGAGGAACGAGAGCGCGGCGTCTCCGGTAAGCGAGAACGACCACGCCCAGGGAACCACGCCGCCGGTCAGATAAGTGCGGATTCCTGGCTGATTGCACAGTTCCATGCCGATATTGATGGCATTAGTGATGACCTGAATCTTTTCGCGATGACGCAAGCTGCGGCCGACATGAGTGGTGGTGGTTCCCGCCGTCAGCCCCACCGTCTCATTCGCTTGCACCAGTTCTGCCGCGGCCAAGCCGATCCGGCGCTTTTCGCCCGCGAATCTTTGTTCGCGGGCGAGAAATGAGCTGTCGTAGCGGAAAGGCTCGTAGAAGAGTGGCTCTACCAGCGTTGCTCCGCCGTGGGTGCGCCGGATCAGTCCCCGATTTTCGAGCCGAGCCAGATCGCGGCGGATGCTGGGCGCGGATGAACCGGCAACATCGAGAATTTCCTCGATACTGGCGGTGCCGACGCGCAGAAGGAACTTGACGATTTGTTCCGAGCGCAGACTGAGTGTGTCCGACATGACGGACTGATTCTACACGGGTCGTGCAAATATTGAGGAGTATCGTTCAAGTTTCTGTCTTTTGGCCAGGTTGCAGCAGGAAGAATCTCGATCCGTTGATCAAGTTGCCGCTGTATGATCGTCACTGTTTGACCCGTCTGCATTTTTGCGCTTTCTGCCACAACTGCTGTTCACAGCTGATCCAGGAGGGTTACCCCGATGAATTCAAGCGCATTGACTGCCAAATGTGCCTTTGGCTCCGCATATGGACTTCCACGGAGAAGCGTTTTGCTTTCGCTACTTCTTGCCCTTTTCTGTTTACCTTCGTCCGGCTCACTTTGGTGCCAGGATGTGGGCGAGGCGGCACCTCTGAAGCTGATGCCCCTGCCGCGCTCGACAGAAATGGGTGCAGGGCATTTGTCCCTCGACGCGCATTTCAAGGCTGGGTTTGCGGGCGATCATGATGCGCGCCTGGATGCGGCTTTGGCCCGGATGATCACGCGCTTGGACCGGCAGTGCGGAGAGATACGCCGTTCGCAATATGCAGGCGGATCCGGCGGGTCCCAGGTGCTGACCCTGAAAGTTGCCACGCCGGGTGACGCCGTGCAGAGCGTAGATGAGAACGAAAGTTACCAGTTGATGATCACGTCAACACAGGCTAAGCTGACTGCCGCCACAGACGTTGGGGCGATGCACGGAATGGAGACATTCCTGCAGCTGGTTACGATCGGGGATGCAGCGTGCAGCATGCCTGCAGTCACCATCGACGACGAACCGCGATTTCGCTGGCGTGGACTCATGATCGATGTAAGCCGGCATTTCGAACCGGTCAGCGTGATTGAACGGACGCTCGACGGCATGGCGGTTGCAAAGCTAAACGTGTTTCATTGGCACTTGAGCGACGACCAGGGCTTCCGCGCGGAGAGCAAGAAGTTTCCCCGGTTTACCGAGGCAGCTTCGGATGGGCAGTTCTATACGCAGGATCAGATGCGCGAGGTGGTAGCTTATGCGCGTGCGCGCGGTATTCGCGTGGTGCCGGAGTTCGACATGCCCGGCCACACAACGAGCTGGCTTCTCGCTTATCCGGAGTATGGGTCGGGGGAAGATATCAAGGAATTGCCCACCGTCTTTGGGATTCCTCAAGCTGAACTCGATCCGAGCAACGAGAAGACCTACAAGTTCCTCGATGCGTTCGTGGGCGAAATGGCCGAGATCTTCCCCGACGCCTATTTTCACATCGGCGGAGATGAAACCGAAGGCAAGGGCTGGCTGGCCAACCCGCGCATCTCGGCCTTCATGCAGAAGAAGGGCTTCAAAGCTCCCCCCGATCTGCAGGCTTACTTCAACCAGCGTTTGTTGCCCATTCTCGCCAAGCACGGGAAGAAGATGGTCGGCTGGGATGAGATTTTAAACCCGTCACTGCCCAAGGACATCATGATCCAGAGTTGGAGAGGCGAGGCTTCACTTTCCCAGGGGGCTGTTCAGGGCTACTCCGGCATTCTGTCTGCGCCCTATTATCTCGACGCGCAAAAGACTTCAGAGATGATGTTTCTGGCCGATCCGGTGCCGGCCGACACCAAGTTGAACTCGGCGCAGCAACAACTGATCCTGGGCGGGGAAGTCTGCATGTGGTCCGAGCAGCTTGACTCCGAGACCGTCGACTCGCGGATATGGCCGCGGACCATGGCCATTGCCGAGCGCTTCTGGTCGCCGCAATCGGATCGCGATGTGGCGAATATGTACCGCAGGCTGCGGTTGGCATCGCTGGAGCTGGAAGATGTGGGGCTCACGCAGATTTCCGGACCGGAGAAATTGCGTCGCAGTCTGTTTGGAAGTCGAGACCCTGAGTTGCTCAACGTCTTTGCATCGGTAATTGAACCTGTGAGCTTTCATGAGCGATATCAAGGACAACACACGGATGGCTTCACATCCCTTGATCGCCTGGTGGATGCTGTAGCAGCCGACCCGCCGGGCCGCCAGGAGATTGCCCAAGAGATTGATGCGGTCGTCAATCATGCACGCGCTGGGAATCGACAGGCTGCAGAAATGGAATTGCGGAGGCGCTTTACGGAGTGGGAACAGGTAGCGCCTGTGATGGAAGCTTGGGCGCATCGCTCTCCCCGGCTCTCAGACACCGAGGCGCGTGCCCGCCAGCTTGGCGCGCTGGGGCAGGTTGGACTCGAGTCTCTTGCTTATCTCGACACGCATACTGTGCCTGCGTCTGGCTGGCAGGACGCACAGATGGCTGTCGTCGCCGACGCCGACAAGCCTCTGGCGCTGGTGCGATTCGTTTTTCTGCCTGCATTGCGCGAACTGGTGCAGGCGGCGGCCGCGAACTTTGATGAGGTTCAATCAGAATCTAACCATTTACGTTACGGAGGTCACTACAGAATATGGCTACCCCCGTTCGAAACTGCGCGACTGAGGTCCTCCGTAAAAGCTCTCGAGAGCATTACGGTGAAATCACACTGAGGAATGGAACTGTTCCGGCACGGTGTCTCCCAGCGAGAGATTGCGCGCCAGTACCATCTGATCTTCGCGATTCATGGGCCAGAATCCTGTCTCATCCGACCAATGCAGCGAATCCCGCTTGCACAGAACTCAACTGTATTTATGAGATATGCGTTACCTCTTGTGGGAACTGCAAAACCGTCCCCAATTTTTGGCGAACGATCATCGAGGCTCGTTCTTGGTCCAACGTCGCGGTTTCGATAGTTCGGAGAACGTAGACGCCAAGGATCGAAAACAAACCCCAAATCACGATGCCTATGATGATCCACCCAACCACGACAATAATGCCGATTATCCCGGCGAACTCAAACACGGCACTAAACAGTTCTCCCATGAGGATTCCCACCTTTTATGAGGCTTTCGTCTTGACCTTCCTGCGACCGGACCTCTTGGTGATGGCGCGAGTCATCCATAGCACTCACACGCCTGATATTTGAGGCCGGGCATGTCTCCGACTTTGGAGCCATCCCGCTGATTTGCTGTGAGGTCGCTGCTTGCATTGCCTGTCCCCCCTGGAACGATCTACAAGGTCGCGCTTTAATCGGGGACAATTCTCGCGAATTTATCTTTTTTCCGGGGACCAACTGACGCGTTTGGCCGTGCATAGAACCACGCGGGAAACCGGACCGATTGCTCAAACGGTGCCGGGTGGAACGCTCCGATATTGCGGAACTGATAGGGGACTACAATGGGGTCATGCGAAAAGGCATTCTTGCTGTGTTTGCTCTCATCGTGTTGGTCTCGATTGCGCTGATCTTGACACGATCGGCAACGCCTGTGGTTGAGCTGACACCCCCAATCCCGTCTCTCGGCCAAGCCACGCCCGTTACCGTTCGCGTACTTGACCCGCGTGGCGTCCGCAAAATCTCGGCATTCGTTGAACAGAACGGGGCCCGATACCAAGTATGGGAGACTACTGAACCTTCAGTCGCGACAGACAAGACATGGACTTTCCCGATAGGCATCAAGACCACTCCACAACTCAAAGACGGCAATGCAAGATTGATTGTTGAGGCCACATCGAACGACTTGCTTCGAAAGACTTCCCACTGGGACGGCGAAGTCACAGTGGTGACAAAACCGCCGGCGATCAGCGTTGACTCCGACCAACACTATCTGTACCTGGGCATGGCCGATCTTGCCAACTTCAACGTTTCCGGTAGCTGGACAGAGGCGGGTGTTCGTGTCGGCGATCAGACTTATCGCGCGTGGCCTGTGCCGGGCGGCAAAGGCGGCTTTTTCTCACTCTTCGCCTTCGCATGGAATATGCCGGCCAATACTGTACCGCTTGTTTACGCGTCCAATGGGACGGGGAACGACGTCACCAGCCCAATCGTATTCCAGTTTCCCAAGAAGGAGCAGCCGAGGTATACGGTCCATGATTTGCAGGTGAGCGACGCCTTTATTCAAAAAGTCGTCGGCGAACTTGATCCGAATGGTTCAGGCGATCCAGTTGCGCGTTTCGTAAAGATCAACAACGAAATGCGCCGCGCAAACAACAAGACGCTTTCAGACCTTCGCTTTAAAACCGCAGACCATTTCTTATGGTCGCAGCCATTCGCGCGACAGGCCCATTCGCAGGCCGAAGCTACTTTTGCTGACTTGCGCAACTATATCTACCAAGGGAAGAAGATCGACCAACAGGTCCATCTCGGCTACGATCTGGCAGTCACGCAGCATGTTGGAGTCGAAGCGTCGAACGATGGCCGGATTGTGTATGCCGCGCCGCTGGGCATCTACGGCAATTGCATCGTGGTTGACCATGGCTATGGCTTGCAGACCATCTACGGCCATTTGAGCCACCTCGATGTGCACGAGGGCGACATGGTGAAACGAGGTCAGGTGATGGGACAGAGCGGCCAAACAGGAATGGCCGGCGGTGATCATATCCATTTCGCCATGCAACTCGACGGCGTTCAGATCGACCCAAAGGAATGGTGGGACAGCCACTGGATTCAAGATCACATCGCTAAGCGGGTGGATCTTCCCGGGTTCAACAAATGAGTCAGTGAAAGCCTCATCCTTCCGATCGTCAATCACAGGTTGGCGGTTCACTCGCCGCCTGGGATGGCTGCCGCGCGTGAACTAAAACTTACCACCCCGGATCCAGCCGCTCACCTCCAATTCGACAGAGAACTGAGTTTGCGGATTGCTCTCGAATCTTTCGCCCAACTGGTAGGCGTTCCTCTCCAGTGGTATTCCCTCGTACCCGCCACCCACTAGGAACCCTCGAACGTATAGCTCCGCGAATCGAAGGATGCCGAGCTGCCGATATTGCTCCACGTGGACCAATTCATGGAACAGCGGACCTCCGGTCATCCGTTGATGGGAGACCACCACGTTGCTGAACGTTATGGCCGCCATCTGCGAAAAGTCGGGCAGGCTCGTGAATCCCATCTCTCGCAGCAAGGCGTAAAACGGCGGGTTCTCGACCCGCGACGCTTCGAGAACCAGAAGCCGCGTTGAATTTAGTATGTCTGACCGGAAGAAACCGCTTAGGGAAGTTGTCTGTGGCCGACTAAGCGGGATAGCAAGCGAATGCGCTCTCTGCCGTTGGACCGAAATGTAGTCGGCGACAAATCCGGCCACCTGAATGATCTGTTCCTCCGGGAGTTGGGGCAGTGTCATGGAGACTTGAAGCACCTCCGGTGGCGGACTTGGATCCATGTTACTCCGCGCAACCCACCGTCCCCGACTTGCTTCGTTTGTACGGGAGCCGCGAATTGGCGCATCTTCAACAGGAGTTCACCCCGGCTTCAGAAGCGCATCGAGGCCGTGCGAGATTCCGTGGCGGACTCCCTTGTTCGCTCATTTCCGAGGAGTAGTGACGGCACGGCGAGCGCTTAATGATCGACAGCCGTATTTGCACGTCCTGTAAACTCATAAAGGAGGATTTTGAATGAGCACGAGACAACTACTGGCTGAAATCGAGCGTGGCATCAACGCCTTGCAGAAGGCGCGTGCCTTGTGTTTGAAAAGTGAAGCTGTTGCACCAAAGGCGAAGGCAACCGCAGCTAAGACAGCAAAGGTAACAAGGGTGCCAGTAAAGAAGGCCGCTAAGGGCGGCATTAGCGATGAGAGTCGCGCCAAGATTGCCGCTGGTCAGCAAAAACGCTGGGCCAAGGTTAGGCGGGAAAAGAACAAGGCAGCTAAGGCTGCTAAAGCCGCTCTGGTCGTACCCACAGCAGCGTAACTCGCTCTCACCGCACCCATAAAGGCCCCGAGGCCATCAATCTCGGGGGCTTTATGTTTCTGTGGCGGACTTGCTTGTTTGGTGAGCAACGTCCTGCTTTCACCGGATTGAAGGACGAGGAAGTCATCGAGAGGATTGCAGCAAAGTGGCCGCTCGGGTCGGCTGTTCATCTAAGCTTCAGGCACAGGGGAGAAACGGTACGTCCGCGAAAAGGAAGCAGCGGCATTACTTGGCGTGAGCGTCTTTACGTTACAACATTGGAGGAGCAAGGGTCGCATTCGGCACCGCCATTCACGCGAATCGGCACGATGGTGATGTATTCCGTTCGGGAGTTGGAGGGGTAGTCAAGAAGCAGCAGATGCAGTGGACCCTCCGTGGAGCACATCTATTGCTCCAGACTCGGACCAAGGTCCTCAACGACGAATTGGAAGAAGTCTTCAGGCGTTGGTACCCACAATTCAGGCTGAAAGCCGCGTGACCCCCGACTTATTGCCGCACTCTGGCGCTGTCGGTTCGGCGGAATCGGGCGCCTCCACCAAAGTGTTTGCCGCCGCGGCCGCAGGCCAACAAATGTTCGAAGAGCGCGGCTGCGTCGGCTGCCGCCGTGGTCGTAGTTATGCGTCATCGGGGATCTGGGCGTCGCGGCTAGACTGGGTGTCCGCCCCCATGGGCACGAAGAGGCTAGCCGATACAAGTAGCGCGGGAGGGTCTGAGAACGTTTACAATTGGTGCCGGCTTCGAATCACTCCTTGTGCCGCGCGCCGATGACCAGAGTGAAACTCACGCTCGCACTCTCGCTGATTTTGGGCATGTTTGCGGCGTCCCTCTTTGCGCCTGCCCAATCCGGCAATTCCCCTGCTCCGCCAACCCGGGGCGCCGCTGAAATGCCGGATTCATCGGCCCCCACGCACGGAGTGAAGTCTGCTGAGCAGATCGACAAGGAATGGCAGGACTCCGTATCTAAATTCGATGCCCGCCGCAATGCACTTCTAAACCTGGCGGATCGGCAGGCTCACGACGGCCCGTATCGTCCCGACTGGGAGACGTTGCGCAATCGCGAAATCCCTCAGTGGTTCAAGGATGCCAAGTTCGGCATCTTCATTGGCTGGGGAGTCTATGCCGTCCCCGGCGCGGTCAATGAGTGGTATCCGCATAACATGTACAGGCCCGGCGACCCGGCGCATGAGGACTTCGTGCAGCGCTTCGGCAGCCTGGACAGCCGCGGGTATAAGGACTTTATCCCCAGCTTCCGCGCCGAAAAATTCGATCCGCATGAATGGGTGAAGCTTTTCAAACAGGGGGGCGCAAAGTATGTCGTCCCAATTGCCGAGCACCACGATGGCTTTGCCATGTACGACTCCGACCTCTCGGATTGGACGGTAGTCAAGATGGGACCGCATCGCGACGTTCTTGCGGAGTTGTCTGACGCCATCCGCGCCGCCGGATTGCACTTTGGGCTCTCCTCGCATCGCGCCGAACACAACTACTACTTCGATGAAGGCCGCAATATTCGCTCGGATGTGAACGACCCGAAGTATGCCTCGTTTTACGGCCCCGCCCACCAATGGCTCAACGATGCACACTTCAACCCGGTGAATGAGTGGACCTACGTGAGCGATGCCTGGATGCGTGACTGGCTGGCGCGTTCCGTCGAACTGGTTGAGAAATACAAGCCGGAACTGGTGTACTTCGACGGCGGCAACGGTCAGCCTGCCTATCGCAACAGGATGACTGAATTCGCAGCATTCTACGATAACTTCGCAGTGGGCCATCACATTGACGGAGTGATTACCCTCAAGGATTATGCGATGGACTGGACCGCGGGAGCGCGCGACTTTGAGCGCAGCATGCGCACCGATATCGATCCGCGACCCTGGCAGACCGACACCTCCATCAGCAATCTTTCCTGGGGATACATGGAGCATGACCAGTTCAAGACGCCCGAATTCCTGGTCCATCAGCTCGTCGACATCGTCAGCAAGAATGGCAATCTGCTCTTGAGCATCGGACCCCGCGCGGATGGGACAATTCCGGACGAAGTGCGAACAATCCTGCTGGAAATGGGCGCATGGCTCGACCGCAACGGAGAAGCCATCTATGGCACCGAACCATGGACGAAGTATGGCGAGGGTCCCACCGAGGTGAAGACCGGCTTCGCCACCGACCAGTCGATGAAGCCTTACAACGCGGCGGATTTTCGTTTCACACATAAGGGAAGCAATCTCTATGTCATCAGCCTTGCTTGCCCTCAGGATGGCACCGCCTCGGTGCATGCACTGGGCTTGGCCGGAGACGGCGGGAGTCTGGTGATCCAGGCGGTCGACCTGCTGGGCTCAAGCCAAAAAGTGGAGTGGAGGCGAACCACTGACGCGCTCAATCTAAAGCTGCCCCAGGATGCCGATTGCAAATACGGCTTTGCCCTACGAGTCAAGCTAGCGCCTTTCCAACACACACACGCGCAGGAGATCCAGAAGTGAAGTCTCGCTCAACTTTGAAGTTCTTTCTAGTGCTCTTTTCGTGCCTGCTCTCCAGGCCATATGGGACGGCCCAGTCCGTCCCGTTCAATTCCGCGAACATTCGAGAAAGAATACTGATGGATGCCGACTGGCGCTTCGCTCTCGGCGACGCCGACAGCCAGCGAAAGGACTTCGACTTCGCCACGGTCCCGTTCTTCTTCGCCAAGGCCGGCTACGGGGATGGTCCTGCATCACCAAAATTCGACGACAGGACGTGGCGCACGGTCGACCTGCCGCATGACTGGGCTGTCGAGTTGCCATTCGATCGGCGAGGGGACGGTAATCACGGCTCCAAGGCCATCGGCCGCAACTTTCCGCAGAACAGCATCGGGTGGTATCGCAAGACCTTCACGATTCCCAAGACCGATCTCGGCCGCCGCATCAGCATCGAGTTCGACGGAGTTTATCGCGACTCCCAGGTGTGGTTGAACGGTTTCTACCTGGGCACGGAACACAGCGGCTACTCCAGCTTTCACTACGATGCAAGCAACTACCTCAACTACGGCGGCTCCAACGTTCTGGTGGTGCGCGCCAACGCCACCATCGAGGAAGGCTGGTTCTACGAGGGAGCCGGGATCTATCGACATGTGTGGCTTACCAAGACCAGCCCGGTGCATGTGGCTCATGACGGCACATTCGTTACAACAACAGTGAGCGATCTGGCCGCCGCATCGCACCCTGAAGCCAAAGTGACCACGCAAGTCACGATTGATAACGACGGAGACGCAAGCGAGCACTTCACGATTGATGAACAGATTGAGGATGCAGCAGGGAAAGTGGTAGCGCGTTCCGTCACATTCGACGCCGGCGTCTCGGCAGCGAGCAGCAGCGACCACTCCGCAACGATCCCCATCCATGCCGCCCACCTCTGGTCACTAGAGGATCCGTTCCTCTACAAGCTGATCACGACCATCAGCATTCGGAACAAAGTGGTGGACCGCCGCGAGACCAGCTTCGGTATACGAACCATTCGCTTCGATCCTCAGAACGGATTCTTCCTGAACGGCCAACGGGTAGAGCTCAAGGGCACCAACGACCACCAGGACCACGCGGGCGTTGGTGTCGCGGTTCCCGATACTCTGAACGAATTTCGCGTGAGTCACCTCAAGGCCATGGGCTCGAATGCGATTCGCACCTCGCACAATCCGCCCACGCCGGAGCTGCTGGATGCCTGCGACCGTCTGGGCATGCTGGTGCTGGATGAAAACCGGCAGATGGGAACTGCTCCCGAAGACATGGATGAGTTTCGGCGCATGATCGTGCGCGACCGCAACCATCCCAGCGTGATCCTGTGGTCGATTGGCAACGAGGAGTGGGCTCTCGAATGGAGCGTATTCGGCGAGAGACTCACGCGCGACATGCAGGCCAGCGGCAAGCGCCTCGATCCTACACGCCAATTCACCGTCGCTCTCAGCGGTTCCGGAGCCGGCAATTCGCTTTCTACTGAAGTGCTCGGCTTCAACTACTATGTGCAGCATCACACCGACCAAATGCATCTGCGGTTTCCTGACCGGCCCGTCGTAGGTACGGAGGAATCGTCATCCGAGCACACCCGCGGCATTTACTTCGACGACCCTGCCCATCAACATCTCGTCGCGTATGACTTCGAAAGCGACGGCAAGCATGCCTCGATCGAAGACAGCTGGCGCTACTACCTCGCCCGACCCTACGCCGCGGGCCTGTTCTACTGGACTGGATTTGACTATCGCGGAGAAACCACCCCGTTCGACTGGCCGGCCATCAGTTCGCAGTTCGGAATGCTCGATACCTGCGGGTTTTTCAAGGACAATGCGTATCTGCTGCAGTCCTGGTGGACCGTGAAGCCTATGGTGCATCTGCTGCCGCACTGGAACTGGCCGGGAAAGGAAGGCCAGCCAATCGACGTGCGTGTCTATAGCAACACGAATGCCGTCGAGCTCTTTCTGAACGGCAAGAGCCTGGGCCGCGAGACCATGCCACAAAATTCGCACCTGCAGTGGAAGGTGAATTATCAGCCGGGCGTCCTTGTCGCCCGCGGCTACGATGCCAACAGTAAGGAGACTGCGCGCGACACGGTCGAGACCACCGGCGCCTCCGCAGCCGTGCAACTGATTCCCGACATCGACATGATCAAGGCCGACGGCGCATCCATTTCTGTCGTCACGGTGCGTGTGAACGATTCTGCCGGGCGCATGGTTCCCTTCGCCGACAACCTTGTATCCTTCAGCCTCACCGGTCCGGGGAAGATCATCGGCGTCGGCAATGGCGATCCTGCCTCGCAGGAGCCCGACAAATACATCGAGACCGTCGGTTCACTGCCCGTTTCCGAGTGGCGCACCCACACCATCGATCCGCGCAATGCCGGCCCGGAGTCTGCTCCGGAGTTCGACGATTCGTCGTGGGAGAAGGCACGCGATCCGCGCTGGGATGAGCATCGCGTCGATCCCCCGGCGAGCGTGTTTCGCGGCGCGTTCACGCTGCCCTCAGACTCGCCGGAGGCGGCGATCACGCTGGTGCTGCGCAGCGTGGGAGACACGCAGTCGATCTATGTGAACGGCCACGCTCTCGGCATGAACCTCAAGCACGATCCCATCGGGTACATCTACAAGTTGGATCGCAGCACGCTGCAGCCCGGCCGCAACGTCGTCACCGTCTTTTCCACGCGCTTTACTGACAAAGGCGCGCAGGCCTTTCATTGGGACGGCCCGGGCCCCGCGGCGATCCAGGTCATCGTACCCGCTCCGCAATGGAAGCGCAGCGTCTTCAATGGACTCGCCCAGGTGATTGTGCAGTCAACACGCGAGGCCGGCGACATCAAGCTTCATGCGACGTCGCTCCGCCTTGCTTCCACCGATATCCGCATCGTATCGCAGTAGCTTCGTGTACCCGGCCCGGGGAAGAAATGAGGAGCGAATGAAAGCGAAAACGTTGATCGTGGCTGCCCTCATCGCGGCGTCCGCCGCGGGGATGGCAGTGCGCGCGCAAGTGGAAAAGCATCCCATCCCGCGCATCGTGGAAAAGGACGGACGGTATGCGCTGATGGTGGATGGCGCGCCCTTCTTGATGCTCGGCGCGCAGGCAAACAACTCCAGCGACTGGCCGGTCACGCTTCCAAGGGTATGGTCCGCGATCGAATACCTGCACGCCAACACGCTCGAGATACCCGTGTACTGGGAGCAGTTCGAGGCGAAGCCGGGACAATTCGATTACACCGCGGTGGACACCANNAGCCAACACTACATGCCGGAGTGGATGAAGCTCGATCCGGAAAGGTATGCCCACGTTGTCAACAAAAACGGAGAACGTGTTGACTCGCCCTCGCCGTTTGCCCAAGCCTCGCTCGACGCAGACAGCCGCGCTTTCACGGCGCTCATGCGTCACCTGAAAATGATCGATTCCGAGCGAACGGTCCTGATGGTGCAGGTCGAAAACGAAACTGGGACCTGGGGTACGCTGCGCGATTATTCTCCTGCTGCCAACAGGCTCTTCGCGGCGCCCGTTCCGGCCGAAGTGCTGAAGGCAATGAACAAGACAGATACAAATGGGTCGAGTTGGGCCGACGTCTTCGGGCCTGACGCCGACGTCTACTTCCATGCTTGGGCGATCGCCCATTACGTCGGTCAGATTGCCGCCGCAGGCAAGGCCGCCTATCCGCTGCCGCTCTACGTCAATGCCGCGCTGCGCGATCCGTTCAAGGGCACGCCGGGAAGTTACGAGAGCGGCGGTCCCACTGACAACGTGCTTCCGATCTGGAAAGCTGAAGCGTCGGCAATCGATGTTCTTGCTCCCGATATCTACTTGCTCGATACGCCCAGTTACACGAAGGTGATGGAACTGTATCACCAGCCCGATAATCCGTTGTTCATTCCTGAAACCGCCGGTACGCCCCATGCTGCGCGCTTCCTGTTTGCCGCCCTGGGGTTGCAGACCATCGGCTATTCGCCCTTCGGGCTCGACCACACGCGGACCAATCATCCGGAGAGAATGGCCCCCGATGCGCCGAACGCCTTCCTGGATCCGACGGCGCACAACTACAAACTGCTCGCGCCGATGATGCGCGAAGTGGCGCGGCTGAACTACGAAGGTAAGCTGCAGGCCGTGGTGGAAGTGGAAGGCCAGCCTGTCCAGACCTTGCACTTTGGGACATGGGACGCGGTCATCTCGTATGGCGGCGGGAGGGGTGGGGCTGCGAGAGGGAATGCTGAGCCTCTCGGCCGCGCGCTCGTAGCTCAGCTCGCCGATAACCAGTTTCTGGTCACCGGATATGATTGGCACGTCGACTTCCGTCCCGCCGGGACTTTGGAGCTGCAAAAATCGCAGCAGATCGTGGTTGGGACCGGCCAGACGCCCTCGACCCTCATCGACAGCAAGTGGCAAGATCGCCAATTCCTGCATGTGGAAGAGGGCACATATGAAAATTGCGCATTCAAAACGGGACGCATCCTCAACGGCGATCAAACCGACTGGGGGCTTGACTTTGCATTGGAGCCTGATGTCCTGCGCGTATCGCTCGCTGCGTACTAAACCCGCAAGTCCTGGACTGCGAAGCGACAAAGGAGAGCCACACGCATGACTCGCGAACTGACACGTAGAGCCTTTCTGGGCGATGTTGCTCTGGTGGGCGTTGCCTCGGCAGTGGGCCTTGACAGCCCAATGGCGATGGCCGCTCCGGCGGCCGCCCCCTCGTTCACGCGCGTCTCAAGTTTCGACGACAGCTGGAGCTTTACCCGCGGCGATGTCTCCGGCGCCGAATCGCCGGCCTACACCGGCGGCAATTGGACAACAGTCGACCTGCCGCATGATTGGAGCATCGCCGGGCCCTTCAGTGAAAGCGAACCCTGCGGCGGCCTGGGCGGCTACTTGCCCACGGGTGTCGGATGGTACCGCAAATCCTTTCGTCTTCCACGCAGCTACTCCGGGCACCGCATCCTGCTGCAATTCGACGGCGTGTACCAGTGCAGCGATGTATGGATCAACGGCCAGCACCTCGGCTCGCGACCCTACGGCTTCATCACCTTTGCGTACGATCTCAGCCCGCATCTACATTTCGACGAGCAGCAGAACGTTGTGGCTGTGCGCGTGGATAACTCGCACCAGCCCAACCTGCGCTGGTACTCGGGAACCGGCATTTACCGCCATACCTGGCTCATCCACACCGGCCCGGTCTACATCGATCAGTGGGGAACCGGCATCGCCACGCCGCAAATCACGCAGCAAAACGCCACGGTTGAAGTCACCACGCGCGTGAAGAATCAGCTTGCGCAGGCCGCGCCCTGTAAGCTCAGCACCACAATCGTGGACGCAAACGGCGCCGCGCTCCAGGCAGACGACGCCGAAGCGCAGATTTCCGCCGGCGGAGAACACGTCTTCGTGCAGCGCATCGCGGTCGCGCGTCCTCGGCTCTGGTCCCCCGATACGCCGACGCTCTACTCCGCGCGCCAGGTGCTCCAACACCAGGGCAAGCAGGCCGACGCCACCTCCACGGCGTTCGGCATTCGCTCCGTCACGTTCGACGCCGACAAGGGCTTTCTGCTCAATGGCGAACGCGTCAAGCTCAATGGCGTTTGCCTGCACGACGATGGCGGCGCCGTCGGCGTTGCCGTTCCCATCCGCATATGGGAGCGTCGATTCGAATTGCTCAAGAAGATGGGCTGCAACGCCATCCGCGCCAGCCACAATCCCAAGGCTCCCGAGTTCTTCGACTTGTGCGACCGCATGGGTTTCCTCGTCATGGCCGAGGCCTTCGACGAGTGGCGCGAGCGCAAGGCGCCGGAGTACGGATATCACCGCAACTTCGACGAGTGGGCCGCGCGCGACCTGAAAGACATGATCGCC
>PLXP01000158.1:9470-11238 GCA_003151435.1 Acidobacteriaceae bacterium | reverse complement strand
TCGCTCCAACAAGAAGGACACATTATGGATAGCGCCACTCTCGTTGCGGTAGTCTCCATCGCCACTGCTGGCATCACCACGGGCTTTGGCTGTATGGGGCCAGCTCTCGGCGAAGGCCGTTCGGTGGCCTCCGCCATGACCTCCCTGGCGCAACAGCCTGACGCCGCGCCCACCATTACCCGTACGTTGTTCGTGGGCCTCGCGATGATCGAGTCCACGGCCATTTACACCTTCGTCGTTTCCATGATTCTCATCTTCGCCAATCCGTTCTGGAACCACTTTCTGTCACAAACCGGGGGGAAGTGAGCGATGCTCATCGACTGGTTCACCGTCGGAGCCCAGATTCTCAACTTCCTCATCCTGGTGTGGTTGTTGAAGCATTTTCTTTACAAGCCGGTCCTCGATGCCATTGACGCGCGGGAGAAGCGAATCGCTGCTGAACTTGCAAACGCCGATACGAAAAGGGCCGAGGCTGATAAAGAGCGCACAGATTTCGAAGACAAGAACAAGGCATTTGATGAACAGCGGAGCGCTTTGATTGGCAAGGCTACGGAAGAAGCGAAAGCCGAGCGAGAGCGCCTCATCGACGAGGCCAAGAAGTATGTTGAGAGCGTCCGTGCATCCCAGGTGGATGTACTACGGAGCGATCAAATTCGGCTAAGTAGCGCGATTACCCTACTGGCCGAAAAAGAGGTCTTTGGAATCGCGCGAAGAACGCTCACGGACCTCGCCACCGTTAGTCTAGAAGAACGGGTTGGGGAAGTTTTCACACGCCGGCTGCGGGAACTGGATCCTAAGGCAAAGGAGTTGTTAGGAGCCGCTCTCAGAAATTCGCCCGGGCCAGCTACCGTTCGCAGCGCATTCGATCTGCCAGCCGACCAAAAGGCTGCAATTCAAAACGCCCTCAACGAGACTTTTTCGACAGTGGTCCGAGTCAATTTCGAAACCTCTCAGGACGCGATCTGCGGGATCGAGTTGACGGCGAGCGGACAGAAGGTTGCATGGAGCATCGCGAGTTATCTCGCAGCGTTGGGTAAAGAGGTCGGTGCGCTGGTTGATGCGCATTCCTCGGCGACCATGAAGGCTACTCCAGAGCCAGACGCCGTGAAAGCGCCTGAGCCTGACGTCGCCGCACTTGCGGGAGCCAAATGACTGCACCGGCCGGCATCTTACAGCCCGCCATCGAGCGCGCTTTCTCGGAATTGCATCGAGGCCGCGAAGCCTTTACGCCGCAACTTAGACTGCATGAAGTTGGCATTGTCACCAAGGTCTCCACGGGGATCGCGACGCTTTCAGGTCTTCCCGGTGTTGGCTATGAGGAGATCGTGACTTTCCCAGGCGATCTTCTGGGCATTGCCTTCAACATCGATGAAGACGAAGTCGGCGTTATCCTGCTCGGAGATTACCAGAACCTGCACGCGGGCGACGAAGTGGAACGTACCGGGCGTGTCATGGACGTACCAGTGGGAGATGGTCTGTTGGGGCGGGTGATCGACCCATTGGGCAATCCTCTTGACGGCAAGGGCCCGATCGCCGCGGAAAAGCGCCTGCCCGTTGAGCGCCCAGCCCCGCCTATCATGGATCGCGCAGCGGTGAGTGTACCTTTGCAAACCGGACTGAAGGCCGTCGACGCGCTGATTCCTATCGGGCGTGGCCAGCGCGAGTTGATCCTCGGTGACCGCCAGACCGGCAAGACGGCCATTGCAATCGACACCATACTGAATCAGCGCGGACAGAATGTCGTGTGCGTCTATTGCGCGATTGGACA
>PLXP01000158.1:0-9414 GCA_003151435.1 Acidobacteriaceae bacterium | reverse complement strand
GAGCTTTCGCTGTTGCTCCGGCGCCCGCCAGGCCGTGAAGCGTTCCCAGGCGACATCTTCTATATTCATTCACGAATGCTGGAACGATCGACCCATCTCAACAAGGAACGAGGAGGCGGTTCACTCACGGCGTTGCCCATCATCGAAACTGAAGCGCAAGACATCTCCGCCTATATTCCAACCAACCTCATCTCCATCACAGACGGCCAGATATATCTTTCGCCCACGTTATTTCAACTTGGGATTCTTCCGGCGGTCGACGTTGGCAAGTCCGTCTCGCGCGTCGGGGGGGCAGCCCAAAGAGCTGCTTATCGCGCAGTCGCGGGCAGCCTCAAGCTTGCTTACTCACAGTTCGAGGAACTGGAAGCCTTCGCCAAGTTCGGGACCCGCCTCGATGATTCGACCCGCAAGATTATCGAACACGGGCAGCGTATTCGCGCTTGCCTCAAACAGTCCGAATCTGAGCCTATGTCGATGATTGAGCAGATCACTGTGCTCCTGGCGTTGACGGCAGGCCTCTTTGACACCTTGCCGCTTGACAAAGTTAGAGACGCCGAGTTGGCACTGCAGAAGGCGACTTCGGATATTCCGCAGGACGTCGTTGGTCGATTGGCGTCAGCAGAGAAATTCAGCGACAGCGATCGAAAGGCGATCCTGGTGATCGCAACACGTGCATTGGCCTCATTCCAGCCTGCGCCTGCAAGCAAACCCTCCGGGAAGCCTACGCCATGAGCGGAACGACGGAAAGCTTGACGCGAAAGATCGCCGGGGCAAAGGATCTCGAAGCAGTCGTTCGTTCGATGAAAGCACTTGCTGCTTCGAGCATCGGACAATACTCAAGGGCAGTACATTCGCTGGATGAATATTACCGAACCGTGGAACTTGCGCTGGCTGCATGTCTCCGTCAGAACGGGCCAACGAACTTGGGGCAAAAGAAGGGACCGCAGCATCGGCAGGCACTCGGTGCGATTGTCTTCGGATCGGACCAGGGCCTCGTTGGCAGGTTCAACGAGGCGATCGTGGAATTTGCCCTTCACACGCTCAAGGCTTTGCCCGGTCCAATCGCAAAGATCTGGCCTATCGGTGAGCGTGCCCATAGCTTGATGACCGATACCGGCCTGGCCACCGCCGGCATGCTGACCGTTCCATCCTCGGTCAATGCAATTACAGCGCTGGTAGGGCAGATCCTCATCGAGATTGAAGCGGCGAGCGAGCGTGGCGAAGTCGAGGAGGTGTATCTCTTCCACAACCATCCAAAATCCGGATCGACCTACGAGCCAGCCTGCAAGCGGCTATTGCCTTTAGATCTGGCCTGGCAGCAGCAACTTGCTGCAATGCCCTGGCCCACGAAGACGCTCCCGGAAGTCATAGGAGGGGCGACGTCGCCACTCCGGGCTTTCATTCGTGGATACTTGTTTGTTTTGCTCTTTCAAGCGTGCGCCGAATCCCTCGCCAGTGAGAACGCGAGTCGCCTGGCAGCCATGCAACGCGCAGAAAAGAACATCGACGAGATTCTGGAAACTTTGAACCGACAATTGCACCGTATTCGGCAGGAGTCGATCGACGAGGAGCTCTTCGACGTTATTTCCGGCTACGAAGCTCTGACCGATGGCCGGCATCCGGCCTAAGGCGCTAACAATGAAGGCTTCAAGCAGGCCCTTTCGGCGGATCGAGCGGCGCACACTGGACAATCCTTGGGAAACTCCGCGATGCGCGGCCATGGGGCCTGTCCTGAGCACAACTGCACAGTGCCTCGATTCAGCCGAGCCCATACTTTTAGAGGGCGCTCGAATATCGGCACGGGCCTGATGCCCGGACCGTATGGAATCTGGGCGGTTAATCAACAGTGGTCGGGTTCGTAACAGCGAGCGAAAACAATGACGATCCATCCGAAGACTTTTCGCGTAGCGCCAGGCAAGAGGGTCAACCTCAACCGTTGGCCAACGCTTGTTGATCCCTATTGCAAGTCGAAGAAGCAGTATATGGAACTTCTGCATCAACACATGGAGAAGCTGAGCTCACTGCAAAACCTTCACTACGCTTCCAACAAGTATGCGCTATTGCTTATTTTTCAAGGTATGGATGCTGCTGGCAAAGACGGCGCGATTCGCCATGTCATGTCCGGCGTCAATCCGGAAGGCTGCGAGGTTTTCAGTTTCAAACAGCCGAGCCCTGAAGAGTTGGAACACGATTTTCTTTGGCGCACCACCAACCGCCTTCCTGAACGCGGCCGTATCGGTATCTTTAACCGGTCCTATTACGAGGAGGTATTGGTCGTTCGAGTGCATCCGGAGATTCTCCGCAGTCAGGGGCTCCCCGAGGAGTTGTGCGACGAGAAGGACATTTGGGAGCAGAGGTATCACTCCATCCGGGACCTGGAGGAGCACCTTCATCGCAATGGAACCCGAATCGTAAAAATATTCCTCCACATTTCTCGCGAAGAACAACGCAAGCGCTTCCTTGAGCGCATCAATGAGCCAGACAAGAACTGGAAGTTCAGCACCTCAGACATTCACGAGAGAAAATACTGGAAGCACTACATGAGTGCATACGAAGGCGGCTTCCAGGCGACGAGCACCCATCACGCGCCTTGGTACATCGTCCCAGCGGACGACAAGGAGAACGCCCGACTAATAGTTTCCCAGATCATCCTTGATGTTCTGGAAGGACTCAAGATGGCCTATCCGAAGACCACTGCAAAGCGGCGCCTCGAACTGGAGGCAATCAAAAAGCAGTTGGCGAAATGACGGCGGTATCCCATCGCAGACTGAGCACCACAAACTAATGTCTCAAAGTTGTCACCGCGTTGCTAATTGAATGCGGAGAAATGGAATGAAATCGTAATATGGCTACTTTCAAGGAACTACCAGTCAGCTCCGATCCGGATGGATCCCCGCAATCATTCAGCAAGAACTTCGATCAGATTGGCGCCACTTCCGGCTTTATCTTCGATGTATCGCTATCAACGGCAATTGCGGCAGATGGCAAGCTTGAGGCGCCAGCTCCGGTGCCCAAAGGTCCACTTTCGCCAGATATGCTTAACAAGATGAATCGCTACTGGCGGGCGGCGAATTATCTGTGCATCGGCCAAATCTACCTGTTTGAGAACCCCCTGCTTCGCGAGCCACTTAAGCCAGAACAAATTAAACCGAGGCTGCTTGGTCACTGGGGAACTTCACCGGGACAAAATCTCATTTACATTCATTTGAATCGGCTCATCAAAGAACATGACGCGGACATTATCTACATCTCCGGCCCAGGACATGGAGGCCCATCTCTGAACGCCTGTTCTTATCTGGAAGGCACGTACACTGAGGTTCACCCTGAGATCACGTCCAATGAAGACGGGATGCGACTCATGTTCCGCAAGTTCTCGACGCCGGGCGGGGTGCCCAGCCACTGCGGGCCGCACGTGCCGAATTCGATGCATGAGGGTGGTGAGCTTGGTTACTCGCTGGTTCATGCGTTTGGCGCCGCATTCGACAATCCCGATCTGATTGTTGCCTGCGTCATTGGCGACGGAGAATCCGAGACCTGCCCCCTCGAAGGTAGCTGGAAGTCGGTCAACTTCCTCAATCCTGTGCGAGATGGCGCAGTCCTTCCGATTCTGCATCTCAACGGTTACAAGATTTCTGGCCCGACTGCCCAGGGACGTACCAGCGACGCGGATCTGAGCGCCCTGTATACCGGGCGTGGGTACAAGCCCTTCTTTGTCGAGGGAGACAATCCTGAGGTCGTGCATCAGCTTCTAGCTGGGACCTTGGACGATTGCTATGCCGAGATTCGCGCCATTCAACAGAGAGCGCGAAAGGGAGGGTTCAAGAAGCAGCCAGTCTGGCCCATGATCATCCTGCGCACACCCAAGGGGTGGACCTGCCCGAAGGAGGTGGACGGAATCCCGATCGAAGGCACCTTTCGTGCTCATCAGGTTCCGCTTGCAACCGTCCGAGAGAATCCAGAACATCTCAAAATTCTTGAAGCCTGGATGAAGAGCTACAAGCCAGAAGAACTCTTCGATAAGAACGGTGCATTCTTCGCCGAACTGGCCGCGCTCGCGCCAGCGGGCAATCGCCGCATGGGCGGCAATCCCCATGTGAATGGCGGACGNNACTGGGAGATTTCTTTCGAGACATCTTCAAAATGAATCCGACTAACTTTCGCATGTTCTGTCCCGATGAATCGAACTCCAATCGGCTGAACTCGATTTTCGAGGCTACAAAGCGCTGCTCCATGGCTGAACTGGTTTCGATCGATGACGAACTCGGCCCGGATGGCCGCGTGCTGGAGGTATTGAGCGAGCATCTCTGCGAGGGATGGCTGGAAGGCTACCTGCTTACCGGCCGTCACGGCATGTGGTCCTCGTATGAGGCTTTCGCTCAGGTTGTCGACTCAATGCTTACGCAGCACGCCAAATGGCTGGAGCAATGCCGCGATTATGCCTGGCGCAGACCTATCGCGTCTTTGAACGTGCTGCTCACAAGCCACGCATGGCGAAACGACCACAACGGTTTCAGCCATCAGGCCACTGGCTTCGTGGACAACGCTCTGGCGCGCAGAAGCGACACCATTCGTGTCTACTATCCACCCGACAGCAACTGCCTGTTGAGTGTCTTCGATCATTGCCTGAGGAGCCGCAATTACGTCAACATTGTCACATGCGGAAAGCAGCCGCAGCTCCAGTGGCTGAACATGGAAGAGGCGCTTGAACATTGTTCTCGCGGCGCATCCACATGGAAGTTTGCGACCAATGACGGAGGCGGAGAACCGGATGTCGTGCTGGCCTGCGCCGGCGATGTACCGACGATCGAGATTTGCGCTACGTCATGGCTCTTGCAGAAGCATGTCCCTGGCATCAAGGTACGCGTTGTGAATGTTGTCGACTTGATGACTCTGATGTATCCAGACAAACATCCGCACGGAATGGACGAAATGTCCTTCAATGCACTCTTCACCGAAAAGGCGCCCGTGATTTTCGCGTTCCATAACAATCGATGGCTCATTCATACACTGGTTCATGGGCGTGCCAATGAAGGCCGCTTCCATGTGCACGGTTATATTGACCAGGGTACGACTACAACACCGTTTGACATGGTCGTGCTGAATGAAATGAGCCGCTTTCACCTCGCGCTCGACGCATTGAAGCACATTCCTCGGCTTCGTGTGCAGGCTGCCGACGCAATCCGGATCTTCGACAAAAAGCTTGATGAACATCACGACTACATTCGCGAGCACCTTGAGGATATGCCTGAGATCAGGAACTGGCAGTGGACGGCGGACTTCAGCGATTCGGCATCGCCTGCCCCGTTGGCCAAGGGACATCCACAGAAGGCCATGTTTACCGACAGCTAAGCGACAAGCTGGTGGAGTTGAAGTGAAGGAAGGCTATCGCCGGCAAGGTATCTGCGAATGCGGTCTCTGGTTTCTCGATTCCGGCATGTAGGGGGAGATATTGAATGATCCGAAGACACCTACCGATTGGCTAAAGATTGATGGAATCGATGGTCTGATCGAGTTGGCGTTAAACCTGCACTGGTCCTGGAACCATGGCGCGGATGAACTGTGGGAAGGGCTCGACAAAGGACTCTGGGCCACAACACAAAATCCGTGGGTCATCTTGCGGACGGTTTCCAAGGAGAAGATCAAGGCTGCTCTTGGTGCACCGGAGTTTCGGATTCGTTTAGACAATCTGCTTCGACAAAATCGGGAATCTTACAATGCAGACGCATGGTTTCAAAACAAGCATCGAGACGCCGGACTCACTTCAGTCGCCTACTTCAGCATGGAGTTCATGCTGAGCGAGGCGCTCCCGATCTACTCCGGTGGTCTCGGCAATGTAGCGGGCGACCAGATGAAGGCAGCCAGTGACCTTGGAGTGCCGGTAATTGGAGTCGGCTTGCTCTATGGTCAGGGATATTTCCGCCAGGACTTCGATTCGGCAGGGCGCCAGCAGGCGCTCTATCCGGTAAACGATCCGGGGCAGTTGCCCATCCGTCCGTTGCGCCAGCCAAATGGTGAATGGTTAAGGCTACAGATTCAACTTCCTGGCTCAAAGATATGGCTCCGCTGTTGGGAAGTTTCTGTTGGAAGAACAAAGCTCTATTTGCTCGATACAAACGATTTTGCCAATACCGCTGCTCATCGGGGGATAACCAGTCAACTCTATGGCGGCGATGCAGAGATGCGGCTGAAGCAAGAAATCGTTCTTGGAATTGGGGGTTGGCGTTTGCTGCGAGCGTTAGGGTTGCAGCCTGAGGTGTGCCATCTCAATGAAGGTCATGCGGCGTTCGCTACGTTGGAACGGGCGCGCTGTTACATGGAGGACCACGAGAAGCCTTTCGATCTCGCCATGAATGTGACCCGAGCCGGGAACCTCTTCACCACGCACACCGCGGTCAGTGCTGGATTTGACCGCTTCGATCCCGATCTGATTCGTCAATATCTTAGCCATTATGCGCTCGATGAACTCGACATTCCTGTCGAGGACCTACTTGCCATGGGAAGGCAGAACCAGGAAGATACCTCGGAATCTTTCAACATGGCCTATCTTGCGGTCCACGGCAGCTGTCAGGTAAATGGCGTGAGCAAGCTGCACAGCCAGGTGAGCCGGCAAATCTTCCGGACCCTTTTTCCGCGATGGCCGCAGGACGAGGTTCCGATTGGCTCGGTGACGAACGGAATTCATGTGCCCACCTGGGATTCAGCGGCGGCAGATGCGCTCTGGAGCACGGCTTGCGGCAAGAAGCGCTGGCGTGGGGATACGCCAGTCGAAGATGACATCCGCCAACTCACAGATGAGCAGTTGTGGCAATTGCGCTCAACGGGACGAAGACAGTTGATCGATCATATGCGCAAGCGGTACGCTTCTCAGCTCGCCGCAGAAGGCGGGAGACCGTCAGATGCCAACGGCATCTTTGATGAAAACAAGCTTACGCTTGGATTTGCACGCCGCTTCGCCACGTATAAACGCCCGAATCTCCTCTTACATGACCCTGAGAGACTGATTCGCCTTCTGTCCGATCCCGAGCGGCCTCTGCAGTTGATTCTTGCCGGAAAAGCTCATCCGCAGGATCAACCAGGACAGGCGCTGATCAAGAGTTGGAAAGAGTTCATTGGCCGCCCGGAAGTCAAGGGCCGTGTTGTCTTTCTCAGCGACTATGACATGATGTTGGCCCAGGAGTTGGTCCAGGGTATCGATCTTTGGATCAATACGCCCCGGCGCCCGTGGGAAGCCTGCGGAACCAGTGGAATGAAGATCCTTGTCAACGGCGGCCTGAATATTTCAGAGCTCGACGGCTGGTGGGCGGAGGCCTATTCCCCCGAAGTTGGCTGGGCCATCGGTGATGGTCAGGAGCATGGAGAAGATCCTGCTTGGGATGCGAATGAGGCAGAAGCATTGTATGGCCTGCTGGAGCATGAGGTCATACCTGAGTTCTATCATCGGGATGAAAAGGGAATGCCATCCAAGTGGTTGGGACGCATTCGCGAAAGCATGGCGCGGCTCACCCCGGCATTTTCAGCAACCCGTGCGATTCGCGAATATACCGATCATCACTATGTGCCTGCCGCTTCCGGTTACCGCGGGCGTGCGGCCGGAGACAGTTCGCTGGGTGTAAGTCTGGTCGGTTGGCAGCGCGATATCGATAAGCATTGGGGCGCCGTACGTTTTGGGACTGTGCGAATCGAGACGCACGACGGCCAGCATTTCTTTCGGGCCGAGGTTTATCCAGGCGACTTCAATCCGGAACAACTGAAAGTCGAACTCTTCGCAGACTCAATTCAGGGAGGCAAACCTGCAATTGAATCAATGACTGCGCTTGAACCTCAAGCGGATTCGCCAGACGTGCTGACCTATTCGGCCAAGGTAATCGCAACTCGTCCCGCTAGCGACTACACAGCGCGCATTATCCCCCACCATCCCAACGCTTCTGTGCCACTGGAAGCGGGGCAGATCATCTGGCAGCGCTGATCGGCGATCTCAGAATCATGGACGAGCGCAGCTTCCCATTCGGGGTTCAGACGGCCGTTGGCACCCCACTCTTGGAAGCGATGCAACACAGTAGATCGTTCCAGGACTCTGCGAAAGATGTGACCCCTTCCTTAAGCAATTGGGCAGCCACGGCGTCCGTGTCAATGCCAGCCTTGGCAAATTCAGCAAGCACCCTGTCAGTATTTGTGGGCAAGGCTTCACCGAATTCTTCATGGACGGCGAGTGCTTTCAACGTGACCTCGGGCATCGTGTTCACGGTGAAGGGCAGGGCGAGGGCCTGGACGTACAGGATGTTAGAGGCCTTGGGGTCTTTGGTCCCAGTACTGGCCCAGAGAAGGCGCTGGGAACGGGCGCCTGCGTTCAAGATGCGTTGCCACCGCGGCGAATCAAGCAAACTGCGGTACCTCTGATAAGTCTCCTCGGCGATGGCGATACCTAACTGGTTCCGCAAAGACTCCGGCGCTTTGTCCGCTACCGCTACGTCCCAGCGGCTGACGAACAACGAGGCGACAGAGCCGACATCGGGATTGAGCCCGGCAACGATACGCCGCTCGATGCCGCGCAGGTACGCCTCGGCGGCCGCGACGTATTGCTCGCCAGAAAACAGCAGAGTTACGTTGATGGGCACGCCTTCGAAGATGCACTCCTCAATGGCCGGAAGGCCTTCGCTAGTCCCTGGAATCTTGATGAAGAGGTTGGGCCGTGCCGCGCGGTTGTGGAGAGTCTTGGCAGCGGCTAGGGTGCCGGCCGTGTTGCGAGCCAGCAATGGCGAGACCTCCAGCGATACCCAGCCGTCCACTCCATCTGTCCGTTCGTGGACCGGCAGGAAGAGATCGGCAGCCTGCCGCAGGTCCTCAATCGCTAGTTCGAAAAACAACGCTTCGCCCGATCTGCCTTCCTTCAGTTTCTGGCTGATGGCTTCGTCATAGTCCCCACCGTTCTTGATGGCGTGATNNATCTCGTGAAGTTTTTGGGTTGCTTTCATCGTATTTCTCCTGGGAATTACGGCGCTGCGATCGCGTATTTGGCCACCTTGAGCGCGGGCGAAAACAGGGTTCCGTCCGACTCATTGTCCGGTTGACGCTGCGCTGCTCGGGTTGTGCCAGCCTCCGTCGGCAGCGATCATCGTGTCAGCTGCTTTTGGACCCCAGCTGAGGCGTTTGTATGAGTGAACACGGTGATGGGTCTTGAGGACCCGATCAACAACTACCCACGCGGCCTCAACCGCGTCTTCACGCGTGAACAGCGCGCCGTCGCCGGCCATGGCATCTCCCAAGAGTCTCTCGTAAGGTGTTTCCTCNNAGGTAATTGGACCGGCCGGACACCGGGGATGCGTCCGCAAAAAGCCTCTGAGGCGGCGGCTTCAGTTCCACCAGGATCTCGGTGGCAGTGTCGGGCAGGTATTTGCCGGAGCGCAGATACCATGG
>PLXP01000180.1 GCA_003151435.1 Acidobacteriaceae bacterium | reverse complement strand
AAAGCGAAAGACTTCCTGCGCAGCTGAGCTCGTATCGCACTGTAACAGGGCACGACTTTAGTCGTGCCGAGAATCCAGTGAAATCGAGAGGGCTTTAGCCCCTGCATTAGCGTGTTGCCGGGTGCCCCATGGTCTCTTCCGCCGCGGCGGAAGACCTGGGATCATGCGAACCGGCAGACTAGCTCGACAACTCGGATTCACGCCGCTTGCCGCAGCAACTCCGCAACAGCCTCCGGATTTCGCGCGATCACGGTGAGATAAGCGCGTGCCGGGGCATCCGGATTCTTGCGCCGCTGTTCCCAATCCCGCAACGTCCCCACGGGTATCCGGTAGGTCGCCGCAAAATCCTCCTGCGTCAAGCCGAGGCGCTCGCGCAGCCTCTTCACGTTGACTTGATGGTGCAAGCCCAGCTTCGCCATCTCCTCATCGGTGCCAAGCGGAATGGGTTGCGCATCGGGATCGGCAAGCGCCGCCGCACGGACCTGTTCATCGGTCAGCGCATCGACTGCGGCCCAATCCGTATCCGTTTCCGGATAAGGATCGCCGGGCTCATGATCGACCCAAATCATATCGCTCGATTTCATAGCCGAAGCATACGGCTAAGCCGTAGTCGCGTCAACCGGGAGGCATTCGCACATAATCGATAATCGGATAAAAGCTCGCAATCCACCCTTGCAGCACCGCCGGGAAGCACCCCAGCAGCACCACGCCGGCCGCCACCAGCAGCAGCACGAGCATAGTCACCGGACGCACCCGGATGGGCTCGTCATTGACCGCCGGCATCACGTAAGCCCGCTTCAGCACCTGGAGATAGTAGTAGAGCGACACCGCGCTCATGCCCACCGCCAGCGCCACCAGCGCAAGCGAAACCGGCCCTGCATGCACGCTGAGCACTGCCGCGAACAGGTTGAACTTGGCCCAGAAGCCGACCAGCGGCGGAATTCCAGCGAGCGACAGGAACAGCACCAGCACCACCGCGGCCAGCACCGGGTTGCGCTTGTGCAGCCCCAGGAAGGCACCCATCCGATCGCTGCCCGTCGCGCGTTCTACCACGCCGATTGCACCAAAGGCCCCGATGGTCGTCAGCCCATACGTCAGGGTGTAGTAGAGGATTGCGTTGGCGCTGCGCGACCCGTAGGAGAAGTACGCCAGCCCGAGCAGAATGTATCCTGCATGAGCGATAGCCGAGTAAGCCAGCAACCGGCGCACGCTGATCTGCGCCAGCGCGGCCAGGTTTCCCACCAGCATCGACGCCGCAGCCATCACCGCCAGCACGGTTGCCCATGGTGCAAGGAAACCAAGCGGACGCGGAGTAAGAACCTCGGAAGTGATCACGCCGAATGAGAGTTGCACCCTGAGCACACCGTGCGCCGTGCGCGAAAAGTCGAAGGGGTTTAAAGCGATGGAGCCGACGGTGATGAGCAGCGCAAAGCTCGCCACCTTCGACACGGACGCGATGAATGCCGCTGCCGGAGCGGGTGCGCCTTCATACGTGTCCGGAGCCCACAGGTGAAACGGCACAGCGGCCACCTTGAAACCGAGCCCCGCTGCGACCATTACCAGCGCCAGCGCCCATAACGGCCAGGCGCCGACCGTGCTCAGCGCGTACGAAGCAATCACGATCTTGTGGAGGTTTGTCGACCCCGAGAGGCCGTAGAGATAGCTGAATCCAAACAGCAGAAACGCCGCCGACATGCCGCCAAACAGGTAGTATTTCAGCGCGCTCTCCGCACTCTTGGCCGACTTCTTTGCAAATGCGGTGAGGATGTACAGGCCGAGGCTCAACAACTCAAGCCCAACAAAGATCACCAGCAAATCCTGCGCCGCTGAAATCACCAGACCGCCCGTCGCGGCCATCAGCACCACGCCCACGAACTCGCCCACATGGCGCGTAAAGGCTGCATCGATCAGCAACAGCAGGGTCAGCGCCGTCAGCACCAGGATTCCAGCCTGCGCCACCGCCGCAGTGCCTCCCACCGTCAGCAGCAGGTCATTGCCGAAGCTCAGGCTCGCGCCGCCCGCCGTCAGCACGAACCACAGCGCCACGCCGCACCCAGCCACGCCCAGCAGCGCCGCCACGGCCGCGCGCACCGTCAGCGCCGCCTTGCGCAGAAATCCCAGATCCACCACCAACACCAGCAGCGCCGCAACTTCCAGCGCCGTCTCCGGCAGCGTCACGCGAAAGAGGTCCGCGTAGTTCATTGTCCCCCTCCCGCAAGCAGCGTCTTTACAGCCGGCTCAATTGCATCCAGCAGAATCTTCGGATAAAGCCCCACCACCAGGCTCGCCGCGGTCAATAAGCTAAATCCCGCAACCTCCGGCCAGGTGATCGCTGCAAACTTTGGCCAGCCCGTGCTCGGATGCTCCTCCGGAGTCGGCAGCACATCGCTGAAGAGCGCCTTCTGCAGTGCGCGCCAGGTATACGCCACGCCCACCACGATGCCCACACCGGCAACCGCCGTCCACCAGGGCTTCGCGGTCCACGCACCGATCAGCACCTGCAGCTCGGCCACGAACCCCGAGAATCCCGGCAGTCCCATCGAAGCCATTCCGGCAATTACAAATGCCCACGCCGCAAACGGTAGCCGCTTACCAAGGTGCATCCGCTCCAGTTCCGCCAACTGCCGCGTATGCGTGCGGTCGTACACCATGCGGCCCACAATGGCGAACAGCAGCCCGGCCAGCACGCCATGCGAGAACATCTGCAACACCGCGCCCGTCACGCCAATCTGGTTCAACGTCATCAGCCCCAGCAGCACAAAGCCCATGTGGCTCACGCTGGAGTAGCCGATGACAAATTTGAAGTCGGTCTGCACCAGCGCCACCAGCGCGCCATACACAATGCCAACCAAAGCCAGCACCGCGAATACATCGCGCCACGAGCCGATGCCCACGAACGTGAATCCCCACGGGTCCATGCCGTGCGGGAAGAGCGCCATCGCCACCCGCAGGCAGCCGTACGCGCCCAGCTTCATCACCACGCCGGCCAGCAGCATGGATGCCGCGGTCGGCGCGGCCACGTGGCCGGTTGGCGCCCAGGTGTGGAACGGCCACAAGCCGGCCAGAATTCCGAAGCCGACGAATGTCACCGGAAACGCCCACATCTGAAAGCTCACCGGCAGGCCCGCATTGCCCAGAGCAATCAGCCCCGTCGAATGGCTACCCGAAGTGGTATACGCCGCCAGCAGCACAACCAGCACCATCGCCGAGCCGGCGAACGAATAGATCGCCAGCTTCATGGCCGCGTACTCGCGCCGCGTCGAGCCCCAGATGGCGATCAGGAAGTACTTGGGCACTATCGCGATTTCGTAAAACACAAACAGCAGAAACAGATCGAAGCTGAGAAAGACGCCGTACACGCCGCCGATCAGCGCCAGAAAGAACGCGAAAAACTCATTGGTGCGCAGTTCGATGTTCCAACTGAACAGCACGCCGGCCACCGCGGCCAGCCCGGTCAGCAGCACCAGCACGCGGCTGATGCCATCGGCCGCCAGCAGAAAGTGAATGCCCATCGCGGGCACCCAGGGCACATCCACGATGGTCACGAGGCCCTGGCCCATGCCGCCGGCAAAGCCCAGCACCGCAATGACAAACCCCGCGAGAGCCACCACCAGCGCCAACCCGCGCGCCAGCCCCGCCCTGCCTTTGGGCAGCAGCGCCTCGGCCAACGCCCCGGCGAACGAGAGATAAATAGTCCAGGCGAGCATCTAAAATCTCCAGTGCGCAAGCAGGTTCACGACTGTTGGGTTCACGCTGTCCACAATCAGTTGAGGTACAAGCCCTATCAGCAGCATCAGGGCAATCACCGGAGCCATGGCCAGCCGCTCGCCGTGGTGCATGTCAGGGAATGTGGCCAAACGCTCCGGCACCGGGCCGGTAAACACCTTCTGGATCACGGTCAGAATCACGGCCGCGGTCACCAGCAATCCAAGAATTGAAACCGTCGCCGCCACCCACGCCAGCGGAAAGACGCCGCGGAAGATCAGGAACTCGCCGACAAATCCATTCAATCCCGGCAGTCCCAGCGAAGAGAACAGCGCAAAGCCCATCAGCCCCGCAAACACCGGCGCCGGCTTGCGCAAGCCGCCAAAGTCGTCGATGCCGCGATGCCCGCCGGTGCGCTCCTGAATCATGGCCACAAACCAGAACAGCGCCGCCGCCGTAATGCCGTGGTTGAACATCTGCAGAATCACGCCGTTCAGCGCCGCGGCCTGGCTGGCCTGCATGGCCGCGCTTGTCGCCGGAATGGCCAGCGCAAAGATGGCCAGTTGGCAATAGCCCAGGTGGTTCACCGACGAATACGCGAAGACGCGCTTCAGATCCTTTTGCGCCGCCGCCGCCCATGCGCCCATCACCACCGTCGCCACGGCCAGCACCAGCAGCGGCGTCCGAATCTGCGCAATCTGGTGCCCGAAAATCGGCAACGCGATCCGCAGCAATCCATACACGCCCATCTTCGACATGGTGCCCGTCAGCATCATGGTTACCGGCGAAGGCGCTTCAGCATACGCCGCGGGCAGCCAGGTATGGAACGGCATCAGCGGCACCTTCACCGCGAAGCCCGCCAGCACGCCCACCGCCAGCCACATCATCACCGGCCCCTGATGAAATTGGCTCGCAACAGCTTGGTCCAACTCGCCTGTCGATGCCAGTAACGACAGATGGGTGAAGTCCATGCTTTTTGTGGCGAGGAATAACGCGAGGAAGGCCAGCAGCAGCCCCACCGATCCCGCCATGGTGTACACAAAGAACTGCGTCGCAGCCGGACCGCGCTTCGCCCCGCCCCACAGCTTGATCAGGAAGAATGCAGGAATCAGGCTCAGCTCCCAGAACAAAAACCAGTGGAAAAAGTTCAGCGCGGTGAAGGCGCCGAACAGGCAGGCCTCCAGCAGCAGCACCAGCGCAAAGTAGAGTCCCGGCTGCCGATGCACGCGGTGCGCAGCGTCAATCGACATCAGCGTCACAATGCCCGAGAGCACCAGCATCAGCGCGCCCAGCCCATCCACGCCCAGGTGATACTCGATGCCCAGCGATGGTGCCCACTGGTGCACCTCCGCCAGTCCCATGCTGCCGTTTGCAGGCAGATGCGACCACACCAGCAGCGCCACCGCCATGCTCGCGAGCGCCGTAATCATGGCCACGCCGCGCGCATGTTTGCCGGCCAGCAGGGCGACGACGGCCCCCACCACGGGCAGCACGGTCAACAGCGTCAATATTGGAATTCCACTCGCCATTCCACTCATCCGCGGCTGCTCCAGATCAATATTGCAGCCAGCACCACCACCGCCAGCGCCAGCAGCCGCAGGTAAGTCTGCACGCGGCCGGTTTGCACCCGAGCCAGCAGACCACCGCCCGTGGCCATCTCTTCGCAGCCCTTGTCGAAGCCGCCGTCTACCCAATAGTTGTCGAAGAATCGATTGAAATGCGCCAGGCTGCGGAAACCCCACGTAACGCCGGCCACCGCTCCGCCCCACACGCGGCGATCGAGCCAGTCCGCAACGCGCGCCCACCACCAATAGAAGGCAATCACCGTCACCCCGTACAACTCGTCCACATAGAGACGGTCGCGCAGCCAGCCCCACACCATCGGCGAGACCTTCTCCAGCGCATCCTGCTCTTCAGCGCGTGGCGACCGGTTGCCATAGAGCGCCCAGCCCAGCCCGAGGCCGACAAACACCACCACGGTCGAAGTCGCGATCAGCGGCAAAAACCCAGGCTCGCCAAATTTCGCCAGCTCGAATCCAGCCGAGTGGCCCTCAAGAAATCCTCTGAACCACGGCCACGCCGGAGTTCCAATCGCCCCCAGTGCGATGGCGAAGAACGCAAGAATCGCAAGCGGCAGCGTCATCACCGCGGGGCTCTCATGCGCCGGCTTGTGTCCGCGCCAAATCCCGAAGAAGACGTAGCTCACCTGCCGCATCATGTAGAACGCGGTCAGCAGCGCACCAAACAGCAGCATGTAAAACGGCCACTGATTCGCCTGCCACTTGTGCGCCGACTCCAAAATCGCGTCCTTGCTCCAGAAGCCCGAGAACAGCAGCGGAAACCCGCTCAACGCCAGCATGCCGATGGCGTACGTCACAAATGTGAGCGGCATGTCTACCTTCAGCCCGCCCATGCGCCGCACGTCCTGTTCCTCGTGGCACCCGTGAATCACCGAGCCCGCGCCCATGAACAGCAGCGCCTTGAAAAACGCGTGCGTAATCAGGTGGAACATGCCCACCGCCACGCCGCCCATGCCAAGGCCGGCCATCATGTAGCCGAGCTGCGAGACAGTGGAGTAAGCGAGAATGCGCTTGATGTCGTTCTGCGCCACTGCAATCAGCGCTGCGAAAACAGCCGTCGATGCGCCCACCCACGTCACCACCGTCAGGGCCGTCGTGGTGCCGCCCGCCAGCGAGCCGGCTTGCATCAGCGGATACACACGTGCGATCAAATAAACGCCCGCAGCCACCATGGTCGCCGCGTGAATCAGCGCCGACACCGGCGTGGGGCCTTCCATCGCATCCGGCAGCCACACATGAAGCGGAAGCTGGCCGCTCTTGCCCGCGGCGCCCGCAAAGATCAGCAGCCCGATGGCACCCGCCGCCGAAAGCCCCATCGCCGCCGGTGCGGCAAGCAATCCGCCCAGTGCCAGCGGTTCCATCGAACCCGCGCCGCCGTTATAGAACAGCAGCGTTCCCGTCTGTGCAAACAACCACACGATGCCCAGCAGGAAGAAGATGTCGCCTATACGCGTCGTCAGGAAGGCTTTCTTCGCCGCCGCGGCAGCCGCGGGCTTCTGATACCAGAACCCGATCAGCAGGTATGACGTGAGCCCGACGATCTCCCAGTTCATGAACAGCAGCAGCAGGCTATTCGAAATCACCACGCCCAGCATCGCCCCCGCAAACAGCGACAGGAAGCAGAAGAAGCGCGTGTAGTTTTCGTCGTGCGCCATGTATCCCACGGAGTAGATGAAAATCAGCAAGCCAACTAAGCTGACCATCACCAGCATCACCGCCGACAACGGATCGAGCACCCACCCCAGGTCCACGTTGGAAGTGCCGAACTGCAGCCAGGTGAAGTTGACGGTCTCGCGCACCGCCTCGCCATGCGACCATCCGGCCACCACGTGACCGAATGCAACCAGCGACAGCAGTAACGAAAACGCAAGCGACCCAATCGCGAGCGTCGACGCAATCCTGCGGCGCGGCTGCTTCAGCAGCGACATCGCGCCCGCGGCCACCATGGGCACTGTGGGGATCAGCCACAGCAGGTGCGCGATGGAAGAAGCAGTCAGTTGTGGAGTGAACCCAAGTCCCTCTTGCATCACTGGCTCATCCCTTCATCCTGTTCATCTCATCCAGATCCGTCGTGTGTACGTGCCGATAAATCGAAATCACCAATCCCAGTCCCACTGCCGCCTCTGCGGCTGCCACAGCAATTGAAAACACTGCAAACATCATGCCCGTCAGCGCCTCGGGATGCGGCCCGTAACGCCAGAAGGCGATCAGATTCAAATTCGCCGCATTCAACATCAGCTCAATGCCGATCAGCACCAGGATGGCGTTGCGCCGCGTGAGCGCCCCGGCCAGCCCGATGGCAAACACCAGCGCGGCCACCAGCAAGTACCCCCCCAGCGGCGTCACTTGGTCTCCTCTTTCTCATGCATGGCCACAATCACCGCGCCCACCAGCGCCGCCGTCAGCAGCAGCGCCACAATCTCCAGCGGAAGCACGTAGCGGCCCAGCAGCGCATTGCCGATCTGATTGACCGTAACCACGGGCGCCGCGCTCTCATGGGTCAGCGCGGGCGCACTTTGAATCACCGCCCAGCCCAGCACCGCAAACACCGCCGCGGCCACGGCCAATCCTGCAAGCCATGTGTGGCTGAAGACGCCGTCCTCCGGGGTCTCCGACCCACGCGTCAAAAGAATCGCAAACACCACCAGGATGGCCACCGCACCGATGTACACCAGAATCTGCGCGAACCCCGCGAACTGCGCATCGAGCTCAAGAAACAGCAGCGCCAGCCCCGCGAAAGCCACCGTCAGCGCCAGCGCGCAATGCACCGTATTCTTCAGCAGCACCGCCGCCAGCCCGCCCAGCACCGTCAACCCCGCAAGCACATAAAACACAAGATTCATCGGCGGGCCGTCCTTTCCGCAGCACCGAATTGGGTGCCCCAGGTCTCGCTTCTGAGACCTTGGATCACACGCCTAACCCGCACTAATTCCCGCACTCGCACATTACTCCGCATAGCGGTAACTCCTTGGCCCAATGTGATCGCGCCGCAGACCGGTCAGCGCCGCCGCCACATAAGCCACCAGCATCACCGCCGAACACACTACCCAGCGCAGCCACCCCTCACCGAGGAAGCGCCACAGCGCAACGTCGACAAGATTCAGCAGCGTCATGGGCAGCACAAATTTCCACGCAAAGTTCATCAGTTGGTCCTGGCGCAGCCTGGGCAGCGTGCCACGCACCCAGATCAACACGCAGATCGAAAGCATCACCTTCCCGAAGAACCAGATCCACGACGGCACCCACCACAGGAACGAAAACGGCGCCGACCATCCGCCCAGAAACAACGCGGTTCCCAGCCCCGAAATCGAAAACATCCCCAGGTACTCGCCCAGGAAGAACAGCGCAAATTTGAAGCCCGAATACTCGGTAAAATATCCCGCCACCAGCTCCGACTCGCCTTCCGGCAAATCGAATGGCGAGCGATTCGTCTCCGCCGTGGCCGCAATCGCAAACATCACAAATCCCGCGCATCCCCACGGCGTAAAGATGTTCCAGTGCGGCAGCCCATAGGTGTACTGGTTCTGCGCCTCCACAATCTTCACCAGCGACAGCGACCCGGTAATCATCACCACGGCCACGCTCGACATCAGCAGCGGCACTTCGTAGCTGATCATCTGCGCCACGGCACGCATGGCGCCCATCAGCGAATACTTATTGCGGCTCGACCACCCCGCCATGAACACCGACAGTTCCGTCGACGCGCCAATCGAAAAGAAGAACAGCAGGCTCGCGTCCATGTCCACCAGCACCATGTTGCGCCCCATGGGCACCACGGCAAATTCCAGGAACACCGCCACCACCAGCACCAGCGGCGCCAGAAAGTGTATGAGCGCATCCGCGCGCAGCGGCACAATGTCTTCCTTGGTCAGCGACTTGATCGCGTCGGCGATGGGCTGCAGGATTCCAAACGGACCCACGCGGTTAGGGCCCAGCCGGTTCTGCATGCGGCCCAGGCCCTTGCGCTCCAGTAATACGGTCAGCGCGAAGAGAGCCGGAAACACACAAACAATCGCCACCACGCTCAGCAGCACGCCGGCCGCCGGCTGCAACACCGAGGGCAGCAGCCCCACCAGCCAATGCTTCAGAAGAACGAAGATCTGATCCAGCGTCGAAACCATCGGCTAGTCCCCTTCTCCTTGCGGTTTCGCCGCGGGAGCGTCAGCAAGTACCACAGGCTTCGCAGCAGCCTCCGCAGGTTTGGGAGCAGCCGCAGCAGCGGCGGCTTTTGCGGCAGCGGCACCCGCGGCGGCCTTTGCCTTGGCATCGGCCTTCACCTTCTCCGCCGCCAGCTTCGCATCTACCTCGGATGCTTCCGTCGGATGAATCTGGTGGTAGTACTCGTTCGACTTCGCCAGTTCCTTGCGGTCAAGCAGCAGCCCGCCAAATCGGTCGTCGGTACTCAACTCATACTGCGTATCCATCTTGATGGCTTCGAAAGGACACACCTCGACGCAGATCTGGCAGCTCATGCACACTGAAATATCGATATCGAATTTGGCCGGATAAATCTGCGGCCTTCCAAACGCATCAGGCTTCTTGTCCTTGCTCTTGTCGATGTAGATGCACTTGGGCGGGCACTCCTTCTCGCAGATCTGGCACGCCACGCAACGCAGCCCCTTCTCCCAATCGGTCCCGTCGTACACCAGGAAGGGAAAATTGCGCGAAGCTTCCGGCAGGGGCAGCCGCTCCTCGGGATACTCCACCGTCGTCAGCCGATCCTTCGAGACAAAGCTCCCAACAGCGTTCCTCGCCGTCTCCGCCAGCCCCTTCAGTATTCCCTCACCCAGCAATGATTCCTCCAGTGATCAGTTCTCAGTTCTCAGTCGTCAGTTGTCAGTTTTCAGTTACTTCCCGCTAACCGCAGTTGTCTACTCAAAACTGACAACTGACGACTGACAACTATCTATCAACCTCGCCCAACACAATATCCACGCTTCCAAAAATCAGCACCACATCGGCCACGTTATGCCCCAGGCACATGTCTTCCAGCACCGTCAGGTTGATCAGGCTCGGAGGACGCACACGGAAGCGATACGGACTGTTCCCGCCATCGCTGATCAGATAAAAACCAAGCTCGCCCTTCGGCCCTTCGATGCGTCCGTACGCTTCGCCCGGCTTCGGCCTGAAGCCGCGAATCTTCGCCTTCGGATCCATCACCGGCCCGCCGGGAATCTCCTTCAGCGCCTGTTCCAGAATCCCGATCGACTCGTGAATCTCCAGCACCCGCACCATGTAGCGGTCGTAGATGTCGCCGTGATCGCCCAGCGGCACGCGGAACTTAAACCGGTCATAGACGCCGTAGTGGTCCACCTTGCGAATGTCGTAGTTCACGCCCGAGGCCCGCAGCATCGGTCCCGTCACGCCGGCGTTGATCGCCAGTTCCGGCCGCAGCTTGCCCACACCCTGGCAGCGCGCCATCACAATTTCATTCGACATCAGCAGGTTTTCAAACTCATGCGCAAACTGAGGCAGACCCGCCACCACCTTGCGCGTCGCGTCCAGCCAGGCCGCCGATGGATCCACGCGGCAGCCGCCAAAGCGCATGTAGTTGCACATCATGCGCGACCCGGTCAGGCTCTCGAACAGGTCGAGAATCTTCTCGCGCTCGCGGAACGCGTACATCAGCGGCGTGCCGCTGGCCCCCATCTCCTGGATCAGGAAGCCGATGGCCGACGCGTGGTTCACGATCCGCGTCAGTTCGGCCAGAATCACGCGAATGTACTCCGCGCGCTCAGGCACCGCCTGCCCCACCAGCTTCTCCACCGCCAGCGCATAGGCCCAGTTATTGGTCAGCGAACAGATATAGTCCAGCCGGTCGGTGTACGGCATCATGGCCAGGTAGCTGACCGTCTCCCCGATCTGCTCGTGGTTGCGGTGCAGGTAGCCGAACACCGGCTTCAACCGCACCACGCGCTCCCCGTCCAGCGCCAGGTCCATGCGGAACACGCCGTGGGTCGACGGATGGTGCGGCCCCATCGCCACCTCAAGCAACTCACCCTCGCCGTCGGGCACAATCACCGGCGGACGATTCCAGCCTTCCAGGTTCGTATCTCGCAGGGATCCGCTCATAGCCCGGTGCCCGTCCCTTCCTGGCCGGCTACCGCGGCTTTATGATCCTTCGCCCGCGCCAGCACCGTGTCGTGCGGCGTCGGCTCGTACTCAAAATCGTCCGGCTCCTTGTAATCGCGCCGCATCGGGTGGTCCTTGAATTCGGGCCACATCAACAGCCGCCGCAGGTCGGGGTGCCCGGTAAACACAACCCCGTACAGGTCAAAAACCTCGCGCTCCTGGAACTCCGCCGATCGCCACACCGGCGTCACCGACGGCAGTTCCACCTCGTCGGTACGGTTCACCGTGCGCATCCGCAGCACCACCGGCCCGTGCTTCTTCGCCATGGAAAACAAGTGGTACACCGTCTCAAGATAGCCCGGCTCCATGTGCTTGCGGGTCTCCTCGACCACTTCATCCACGGTCTGTTCCACACCATCCACGGTCTTCGTCACTTGACGCGTCACTTTAACTTTTTCCGCGATCTCTTTGTCCAGATGGTCCACACCGGTCAAATTCGACAGGAAGTCGAGCCCCAGATCCTCATCGTCGCGAAGAAAGTACGCCACCGCCACGGCATGGCTCGGCAACAGTCGCAGCGAGTGCTGTCCGCTGGGGCTGGGGTTCGGCACAATCTCCACACCGGCGCCCGGCACCGCCGCCTCAATCGCCGCCTTGATCTCTTCCACTGACTTCAATCCGTTGTCCCTCAGTCCGCCCTAGTCCCTATTCCCTGTTCCCTTGTCCCTGCCTCTACCGAATCACGACCGGCAACGGCCACACCAGTTTGTTCGACGTCGGCTCCAGATCATGCTCGCCCTGCACCGGCACGGGGAATTCTCCCTGCGCCTCGGCGTCCAGGTGGCGCGGCCTTCCCTCGCCCGTCAAAGGCTGCTCTTCGATCTTCTTCTGCAACGTCATGAACGCCTGCAGCAGCGCCTCAGGCCGCGGCGGGCACCCCGGAATATGCACGTCGACCGGGATATAGCGGTCAATCCCTTTCAGCACGTTGTAACCCTGCTTGAACGGCCCACCCGAAATGGCGCACGCCCCCATCGCAATCACATACCGGGGCTCAGCCATCTGGTTGTAGAGCCGCACCACCTGCGGCGCCATCTTCTTGGTCACGGTGCCGGAGATGATCATCAAATCCGCCTGCCGCGGCGACGGCCGAAACACCTCCGCGCCAAACCGCGCCAGGTCATAGCGGGCCATCGTGGTGGCAATCATTTCGATCGCGCAGCAGGCCAGCCCGAACTGCATCGGCCACACGGAGTTTTTCCGCCCCCAGTTGTAGAGCTCCTCGATGGTCGTAACGAAGACGCCCTGCTTGCCCAGTTCGATCTTCAATCCTTCTTCCATCGTCGCTAAGCTCCTAATAAGTTGTCAGTCGTCAGTTCTCAGTTGTCAGTACGAAGTACCCGGTTATCGGCAGTAGACAGTTCAATCGAAGAAAAAACTGAGAACTGACAACTGAGAACTGACAACTGGCTTTTTCACACCCACGTCAACACGCCCTTTGCCCACGCCCACGCCAGCCCCTCGACCAGCAGCAGCACAAACACCAGCATGGCTCCGCAGGCCGCCGCGCCCAGCCCCGAAAACGCCACCGCAAACGGCAGCAGGAAGACGGCTTCCACATCGAAGATCAGAAAGATGATGGCGTAGAGGTAATAGGCCGACTTGAACTGCATCCAGGCGTCGCCCTTCGATTCCAGTCCGCACTCGTAGATGGCGTTCTTGATCGCGTTCGGCTTGGCAGGCGAAAACACCTGCCCCCACAGCCACGCCAGCGCCAGGGGAGTCAACCCAAAGGCAAGGGCCGCCACAAACAGTACCGCAAGAGAAAAATAAGGACTTGAAGCCATCTTGAAAATGAAATCCTTCTCAATCAACGTACCAGTTTGAGGGGTGGTTTGGCTAAGTGGATGTGCGCCGGCGCACACCGTCCAGCCCTATTTCTCGCCCATTCATCCCACCCTGTGAACCGCTCGCTGCACGCGCCGGCGGGTGGCCCACCCTTCGGACCCACAAAACGCGCGGGTGCCCCATCCTTGACGCAGTTTCATCGCGGCAAGGGTGGGAGACCACAAACCCCAATCACCCTTGAATTTCACGAAGTAAATTTCCGTTCGGTCATTATGTTGTGTGTATCGACACCTGTCGTCCCCTCCACCCTTCGATGGAGACAGCCCTCACCCCGCCCCTGTTACCGTTCTTATGTCCCCTCGGCGAGCCCCGCACCAAGAACCGCCGGTGGAGATTGAACCGTTCCCCGGGAGATCACAGCAAGATGTTCAAAATTGCGCCGCGCCGCTGGCTGCTGCCCGCCGTCCTCGCCGCCCTGTCCCTGACGGCCACCTGGGCCGTGCGCGCGGCCACGGATCCCGCAGCGCCAGGCGCGTCCACGTCGCCCTCTCCCGGCGCAACAACCGCCGGAGCCGCCTACACCGCCGCCATTAAGGTCTCTGGGCCCACCACGGCCTTCCACGACTCCGTCGCCGCCCGCTACAACTACGCCTTCGGCAAGGAATCGCCCTTCCTGCCTTCAAACGCCATGTCGGCCAACGGCCAGTTCCTCAGCCCCAGGAGTTTTTCCACCGCCCAATACTGCGGCCACTGCCACCAGGAGGCCTACCACCAGTGGCGTCAGTCCGTGCACTCCAACGCCTTCCGCGCTCCGTGGTACCTCAAGAACGTGAACGCCCTCATCGACGAGAAGGGCGTGCAGTTCTCCCGCCACTGCGAAGGCTGCCACAACCCCGTCGCGCTGCTCTCCGGCGACCTGTCGCAGGGCATGCCCAAAAAGCGCCCCTTTGAGGACGAGGGCATCACCTGCTCCACCTGCCACTCCATCCAGTCCACCGACGCCACCGGAACCGGCAGCTACGTCATGGGCGCCCCGGCCGTGCTGGTGGATGACAAGGGCGCGCCCGTCACCGGCCCCGTCTCCGACGCCGAAATCCTGGCCCACCTCGACCGCCACTCCAAAGCCGTGATGCGCCCGCTCTACAAGACGGCCGAGTTCTGCGCCGCCTGCCACAAGGCCGCCATTCCCCGCGCACTCGATGACTACAAATGGCTGCGCGCCTTCTCCGTTTACGACGAGTGGCAGGGCGCCAGCTTCACCAAGCAGTCGCCGCTGCCCTTCTATCGCAAGGACACAGTCTCCACCTGCCAGACCTGCCACATGCCCGCCGAGACGCTTCCCGCCAACTCGGCCGACCCCGGCGCCAAGGACGGCAAGCTCGCGTCGCACCGCTGGCTCGGCGGCAATACCCTGAACCCCGCCTATTACAAGTTCGACGAGCAGATTGAAAAGCTGGCCGCCTTCCTCAGGAATGGCGTCGACGGCAAAGGTGTGCTCAACGTCGACATCTTCGCGCTTGAAAAAGAGAACGCTGCAGCCACAAATACCGATCAGCTCCTGCTGGCCCCTCTCGGCCTGACGCACTTCGCCGTCGCCGCCGGCGAAACCCTCGTGGCCGACGTCGTCATCCAGAACAAGGGCATCGCCCACTCGCTGGTCCCCGAGCAGCGCGACTTCTACGAGTCGTGGGTCGACTTCACGGTCAAGGACGCGTCCGGCAAAGTGCTCACCGAGAGCGGCTTCATCCAGCCCGACGGCGAGCTCGACCCCTCCGCCCATTCCTTCACCAACCGCCTCATCAACACCAGGGGCGAGTTGAACGGCCTCCACGAAATCTGGCACAACCGTGTCCTGGCCTACAACAACACCATCCAGTCCGGCCGCTCGCAACTGGTGCGCTACCGCTTCCGCCTGCCCAAAGACATCGCGGGGCAGTTCTCCATCACGGCAGCGGTCAAGTACCGCCGCTTCAACCAGCGCTTCGTCGATTACGCTTTCGCGCAAAAGCAGTATCCGCAGACCGTCATCGACATGGCGACCCAAACCCGCACGATCACTGTTGGCGATAACGCTCCCGCGGCTCCCGGCGCCGGCGAGAACCCCGAGTGGATGCGCTGGAACAACTACGGCATCGCGCTGCTCGACGCGCAGCAGTACGCGGACGCCGTGCACGCCTTTGAGCGAGTGGCCGCGCTGCGCCCCGACTATGCCGACGCCTTCACCAACATGGCGATTGTCGAAATCTCATGGGAGCGCTACGACGACGCCAAGCCCAACCTCGCCAAGGCCCTCGCCCTGCTGCCCGGCGATCCCCGCGCCCTCTACTACCGCGCGCTGGTGGAGCGCAACGTCGGCCAGGTGAAAGCAGCCATCGTCGATCTGCAGGGTGTTTTGGAGAAATATCCACGCGCGAAAGATGCGATTCGCGAACTCGGCTTTTCGTATTACCAGGAACATGACTACGCCGCGGCCCGCAGTGCCTACGAAGAGCTGCAAGCCATCGACCCCGACGATCTCGCCGCTCATTACCAGCTCGCCATCCTCTACCGGCGCACCGGCGACAAGCAGAAGGCCGCCATCGAGTCCGCGAAGTTCGCCGACCAGAAAGACGACCCCACCGCCTCCAACTACGCCCTCGAATTCCTGGGCAAGCACCCCGAAGTCGCAGCCGAAAGCGTGGTGTGGCACACCCACGACCTCACCGGCGACCCCATCAAACGCCCCAGCAAGATCCAGTATCAATACATCCCCGGCGCAGGCATGTAGCTTTCGCATCGACTGAAAAACTTGGGTGCCCCAGGTCTCGACCCTGAGACCTGGGATTCACAGCCACCACGAGCCCTCCACACTCCGCTACTCCACCGGCGACGGCGATCTTCCCGGCGCGACAATCCCATACTTCACATCGAGAAATTCCTGCAACTCCTCCGGCGCCATCGCTGCGAGTTCCTGCCACGTCAACACCTTGCACCTCACGCGCATCTCCGCGGACTTGACCGCCGCCATCACCTCAAACCACGCCTCGCGCAAATCTGGCCGGCGCTCGTCATGCACCACACAGAAGCTGCACCCCTGCGCATACGCCGCCAGCACGTTGCGGATCAGTTGATAGCCCGCATACCCGGCATCGGCGCCCGCCAGCTCATAATCCCGCGCAACAATCTCCGCTTGGAACGCCTCCGCCGCCGCATTGTCCTCCGTCGGCGCTTCCCACTCCTGCGTAAACTCCTCAGCAAGCTCCACCGCTGCCTTCCTCCGCCCCAGCGGAATCTCGACGCGCGGCAACAATTCCCGATCGAACACCGCATCGAAGTCGCGATACCCCTCCACAATCGTCGCCTTCCGCGTCTGGAAATCCGACTCCGTGAGCTTGGCCTCCACCAGCAGCGAGCCCCACCGCATGTCCACCTCGGTGCGATCCACCAGCCCGCTCTTCAGCGGCACGCGCGCCTTCCAGCCGAACACCGGCGTCTCGCCCGCCTCAACCCCCAGCGCACTCCGCACGGCTGGCGACTCCGCCACCCCCGGCGCGCAAAACACATTCATCAGCAGCGCGTCCGAGCTCATGCTTGAATCGAGTTCCCGCCAACGCCGCTCGGCTTTCGGAAGCGCCCGCCCCTGCGCGTGAATCTTGTCAAACCGCCGCATCCACTCCGGCCGCGCGGCGATGGCCGCATACGAGGCATCGAAGAAGTTCCCGTGCCGTTCTCCATCGGGACCATACACAATCACCGGCTGGCCGCCATAGCTCTCCACGTGCAGCCTTCCCCGCGCATACTCTCGATTGCGCAGCCCCAGCTCATGTCGAAGCCGACTCGCATAAAACCCCGAATTCATCGCCATCACCAGCCAGCCTACACCGTAATCGGCAGCGGTTCACATGGGTCCTGTAACACGACCGCAATCTGTTCGTAATTCCACATTCACACATCATTGCTAAATTCTGATGAGCGCAGCCCATCATTCCCAGCGATTCTCACCCAAGGTTGCGCCTGAACTCAACGCAACATAACTTTGGAGGTCCACTTGAGACACCTTGTCGCGAGATCCATCGCGAGCAGCGGAATTCGTGTATTCGCATTCGCGATGCCCCTTCTTCTGCTGCTCTCGTTCGCCACGCTTCACGCGCAGGACAACGGCGCAAAGATCAATGGCACCGTCACTGACGTGCAAGGCAAAGCCGTGGTCGATGCCACGGTCAGCGTCATCAACAGCGCAACCATCGCCGCCAAAACCACCCGCACCGATGCCAACGGAAACTACTCCGTTGAAAACCTGCCTGCCGGAAACTACACGGTAGAGGTGAACGCCATCGGGTTTGGCAAAGTCTCAAAGAGCGGCATCGTGCTCGCTGCGGGACAAACACAGCAGTTGGCCCTTTCGTTGACTGTCAGCTCAGTCACGCAGCAGGTCGAGGTCAACGCAGGCATCGATTCCATCGCTTCGCAGGCCGCGCCCAGCGGCGGCTTTATCGAGGAGCGTTCCGCCCAGTCGCTCATCTCCAACACCTACATTGAGAACTTCACCTCGCCCATCGCCGACTACGGCGAGATCGTCCAGATCGTTCCCGGCGCATTCACCATCAGCAGCGACGGTGTCGGCCTCGGCCAGAGCAAGACTTACTTCCGCGGCTTCCCTGACGGCGATTTCGACATCGACTTCGACGGCATCCCGTTCTACGACACCAACTCGCCCACCCACCATTCCTGGGCATTCTTTCCCGCGCAGTGGATTGGCGGCGTGGATTTCGATCGCAGCCCAGGCTCCGCCTCCACCATCGGGCCTACGCCCTTCGGCGGTTCCATCCACCTGCTTTCGAAGCCGCTCACCAGTGAGCAGGACATCCGCGCCACCGTCACATACGGCACATGGAACACCAAGCTCTACGACGCCGCATTCAACTCCGGCAGCTTCGGATTGTTCGGCAGCCCGGCGAAGTCGAACCTCTTTATCGACTGGCATCGCATGACCTCTGACGGCTACCAGACCTTCAACAACAACATGCGCAACGGTGGCTCGCTCCTCTACCAATACCAATTTTCGCCTCGCACTGTGCTCACCGGATTCGCCGGCGTCATCGAACTCGATGCCTATACCTACGGCCTCAATCCCACCCGCTGCCAGACCCTGGGACTGCCCACGGGCGCCACGTACACTTGCACGGGCGCAAACTCCACCTTCATCGGGTCCGGCATCAATTTCATGATGACCAACAACTCCGACCCGAACAACTGGCTCGACTATCAGTACAACAACTACCACGTTCCTACTGACTTCGAGTATGTCGGTCTCAAGACTGAATTCGGCAAGGGCTGGTATTTGGAAGTAAAGCCCTACACCTATAACTACGACAACGCCGAACTCTTTTCCAACGCAGTGCCGATCACTGAAACCACCACCATCAATGGTTCCAAAACATACAACGGTGTAAACATCGCACCCTGTAATGTCCAAGTCGTCAAGAAGGGCGTATCGGCCCTCCCCTGCGGCGTTGACAAGTACAACAGCTATCGCAAATACGGCGAGACCTCCACTCTGTCGCAGACATCGCAGCTCGGCGTATTCCGCGCCGGCCTGTGGTACGAGTGGGCTCGCACTGACAGGCATCAGTACCCCAGCGATCCGCTGAACAAGTGGGCCGACCAGGCACTGCCCAATTTTGCCGAGCAGTTCTGGACCGGCTCCTATCAGCCCTTTGCGGAGTTTGAGTTCCACCCGGCCAAAAGCCTCAACGTCACCGCGGGCGCCAAGTACGCGGCCTACTCCTTCGACGTACTGCATCACGCCGACAATGGCAAGACGGTGGGAAACCTCTGCGCACTGGGACAAACCACCGGCTGCCCCACCACCGCCGAAGATACCGGTACCTTTAGCGCGTGGCTACCCTCGCTCGACCTCAACTATCGCATTCAGCCCAACTGGTCCATCTACGCACAGGGGTCAACCGGCAGCATCGTGCCGCCCAGCAACGTTTATGACTTTAACCACACTCCTTCGGCAGCCGTTCCGCATCCGGGTCTCCTGACCCCGCCCAAGCAACAAAGGTCCACCACCTACCAAGTGGGTACGGTGATGAAGCTGCAACACTTCACGCTCGATGCCGATGCCTACCGCGTCCGCTTCCAGAACAGCTACTCCAGCGTCATCGATCCCACCACCACTGAGACCGTGAACTACCTGCAACCCAGTTCCATCACGCAGGGCGTTGAATTCGAAACCACCATCGTTCCCACGCGCGGCCTCAGCATTTATCTCAATGCGTCCGCCGCCAACGCCTACTATGTCGGCAAAGTGAATGCAGGCACCCTGACTTCGCCGTTCAATGTGAAAGCTCCATCCGGACTCTGGGTTGCGCAGACTCCCGCCGATACTGAGATGCAAGGGGTCACCTATCAGGGCAAGGGCCTTGACCTGGGCTTCTTCAACAAGCGTGTCGGCGAGCAGCACGTCGACGGCGGCGCCTATCACAACCAGGCCAACATCAATCCCTTCAACGCCACCAATGCCTTCGTCAATTACACGGTCCGCAACCACTCGATCTTCGACCAGACCAAGATCAGGCTGGGCGCTGACAACCTGCTTAACCAGCACAATATGACAGCTCTCACGCTGGCCGGATCCTCAACCTCCACCGTCATCCCTGGGACAACCTTGGTTGATCCGTTCAACCAGACCACCGCGATCGCCGGCAGCGACAACCCGACGTTCATGTCGGGTCGCAGCTTTACGCTCTCGGTAACCTTCGGCTTCGCTCCCAGAGAGCGCTAGGTCTATGACAGCTTGAAGTTGTACCAATACTGGGTGCCCCACCCTCGGCGCGTCTTTGTTTTTGCGCCTAGGGTGGGATACCTCAGCCCTCCATCGCAAGGCACAAAATCACGCGGTCAGAGCGCTAGTCAACGCAGCGCTAACCGCATCTGAAGTTCCCAACTCCGGCCGCGCCGTGGAGACCATCCCACCGCGCGGCCGGAATTGCTTTGCGAAAGAAACTAGACCTGCGCACTGCATCGGGACGAGGCAGAGTCCCACCTATGTACAAAGACTCACCGAAGAGTGGCATGAGAAAATGGCTCCTGTGATTGTCCGTATCAAGTTATCTTTCCCCATCATTCTGCTGGCCTGTGTGGCCTTCACCTCTACTCCGGCGCAGGCGCTCTTCAGTTCGAAGACCAAGACGGATGAGGAGGCGGGCGCGGTCCTCTTTCGCGACAAGGGCTGCGCCTATTGCCACGGCATCGCGGGCATGGGCGGGAAAAAAGCTCCCGCGCTTACCGATATTCGCAAGGACAAGGCATGGACCCCCGCGAAAATGACGGATCAAATTCTGAATGGCGGGCAGAAGATGCCCTTCTTCCGCGAATCGCTGAGCGACGAGGAAATTGCGCAGTTGGTGGCTTACCTGCGCTCGAAAAACAAGCCCATTCCGCCGCCGTCCACTTCGTCGGCCACTCCTCCCCCGCCGGCAAACTAAGCCCGCGGCTTTAGCTGTAAAGTTTCAATACGTTGTTTACCGTTGAACAGTTTTGAAAGGGCACGGTTTCAGCCGCGTCGCCCTCTAAATGTGAATGTCATTCTGAGCGAGCGCAGCGAGTCGAAGAATCTGCGGTTGCCTTTTTCCAATCACCACATTGCAGGGAGCCCTACCCTTGCCGCGCTCGGGAAATCCCCTCAACCCACCTCTGCTGCCGACATAATCTGTTTTGAATGGGCACGGCTTCACACCTCGACCGGAACGTTGGCCACGCCCTCCACGCCAAAGATGCGGCGATAGCGTTCCACCTCTTCCAGCGGACCCATGGCCTTTGCATAATTGTCAGAGAGTTTGACCGCGGGGCGGCCCTCGACTTCAGTCAATTTGCACACCAGGCTGATCGGATTGAAGCTCTCATCCCCGCGCGGGTTGCAGTTGCGAAAGTCGTTGGTGAGGAATGTGCCCCAGCCCGCACTGAAGCGGATGCGCCGGTGCGGCGTCCATCGTTCCCCGTCGCAAAAGTCGGCCGCGCCGCGAAAATCTTCCGGCGCGGCGCCCTTGCGCACCGTGCCGCCGAAGTAAGCGTACAGGGCGAGGATGCGGTCCACATCGAGCGCGTCGGAAGCAATGAGACGCTTGCGTCGCGGATCGCGTCCGCGCTGTTCGAGCCACGCTATGTACTCGTCGCCGGCCGCGAAGGGATCCTTGCTGTCGATGCGCTGGCCGGTCCAGTCCGCCACCCAGTCGGGAGCGTCGCGCAGGAACTGCGTGGTGCCGAACGTGTCGGGCAGCATGATGAGCAGTTCGCCTTGGTAGGTCTGTTGCCATAGCTCCAGAAAGCGATACTGCGCGGTGCGCATCTCCTCTTCGCTGTTGGCCATGGCCGCCATCGCCATGGGCAGTTCGTGCGCGTTGGTGCCGATGGCTTCAAGGTCGTGCTTGTAGGCCAGGTAGGTGTTGGAACTGCCGGCGAAGTTCGCGCCCAGCACGTCGCTCATGGCCTTCACCACGTACTCCTGCCACAGAAAGCTGTGGCGCCGGCGCGTGCCAAAGTCGCTGATGCTCAGCCCCGGCACTCCGCGCAGCCGCTCCATCTTCTCCCACAGCCGAGTCTTGGCGCGCGCGTACAGAATGTCGAGTTCAAACTCGCTGAGTTTTTTCAAGCTGGCGCGGGTCTTGAGTTCGTCGATGATGGCGAGCGCATAAATCTCCCACAATGTCGCGCCGGTCCAAAGGCCATCGAAGCGCAACGAGATTTGCCCATCTTGAATCGACAGGTCAAAGTCTGACAGCTCGAAGTCCTTTTCGAGCCACTCAAGAAACGCGGGCTCAAACATGCCCCTGCGGCCGTAGAAGGTGTTGCCGGCCAGCCAGATCATCTCCGACTTGTGGAAGCGCAGTTTTCGTGTCGCCTCCAGTTGTTCGCGCAGTTCGTTGACGTCGACGATATTGCCGAGGCGCACGTGTGTCGTGCGGTTCTGCAGCGTGAACGAGACGCGGGTGCGCGGAAAATGCTTCCAGATGAACTGAAGCATCAGCAGCTTGTAAAAGTCCGTGTCCAACAGGGAACGAATGATGGGGTCGAGTTCCCAGTTGTGGTCATGCGCGCGCCGGGCGATGTTGACTATCACAATGTCACTACTCTAAAGCACCGTGTTCGCTTCGATGGCGGCGGCGATGCGGGCCTGCACCGCGTCATCGAGGGCCGGCATGGCGCCCGCCTGTGACGCCACCCACGCGCCCCAGCGATTCCCTGCCTCGTTGAGCGTGGCCAGGTCTGCGCCGCGCAGCAGGTAGTGGGTCATGGCGGCGGTGAACGCATCTCCGGCGCCGATGGTGTCAGCCACGTTCACCGCGATGCCGGGATGCTGGTGCCATGCGTCGCGCGTGACCAAAAGGCTCCCATTGCCGCCGCGTGTCACGGCGACCATGCGCAGGGTGGGAAACTCCTCCAGCAGCCGCTCCGCACCAGCACGCAACGCGCCTGACGCCTGATCGTCCTGAGGCGGCAGCCCCAGCAGGCCCAGCACCAGCGGAACTTCCGCGTCGTTCATCTTCACCACGGTGGCCAGTTCCAGCGACTCCTGCACCACTTCGCTGGAGTAGAACGGCGCACGCAGGTTGACGTCGAAGACGCGCACGCACGAAGACGAAGTCTGTGCGGCAAGGGTTTGAATGGTCTGGCGCGATTCGCGGCTGCGCTGCGCCAGCGAGCCGAAGCAGATGGCGTCGGCGCGCTCGGCAAGCTGCACCCACTCGTCGGAAAGCTCCAGGAAATCCCATGCCGCGGGCTCCAGAATGGTGTACTCAGGCTGGCCGTTGTTAAAGGCGACGGTGACCCGCCCCGTCTCATGCGCCCTATCCACCTGCAGATATTCCGTGTCCACCGGCAGCGGATCAAGCAGCTCGACTGCCCGTCGGCCCAGATCGTCTCGCCCGATGCGGCTCAGGACTGCGGCGTGACAGCCCAGACGGCCCGCCATCACGGTAAAGTTCGCCGGGGCCCCGCCCAGCCTCGGTCCCTCCGGCAGCACGTCCCACAACAACTCGCCAATGCCCAGAATGCGATGCGGCTCCATTCAGATTTGGTCCCCCCTGGCCGCGGCGCTCCGCCGTTTCAATCAAACGGAGGCGCGAGCCGCCAGCAGACAGCTTTCTCCTTTTGGGGGCAGGTCGTCAAGGGATCGGGGACCAGGGACTAGGCCAACTGCAAGCAAGGCGTTCTCCACCCAAGCCGCTATGCACTCGGGTGGGCTGACCAACACCAAGCCGCTGACCCGCTGACCCGCCGGGTGGGTTGGCCAACACCCAAGCCGCTAACCTGCTAACTCGCTATGCCGCGCAGCGGCGCTGACTCGCTGCCTTTGTCATGAATCCGCATTTCGACCGAATCCACCGCAAACCCATCCCCCAGGGAACCGGGAAAGACCTTCCTCCTGACAACATGCGCCGCAAAATGCGCTTGTTTTTTGCGGTCTCCAGCAATTTTCGATCACCTGCGGACCCGCTTTTCGCCGCATTTGTCGCTCTTCCGGTCGACATTTGCCTTTTCCTGACGGTGGCCCTTTTGTCGCCCTGCAGATCGACAAAACCGGAAGCCATTGAATCCTTCAATCCATGCATCGCGGAATCAAGTTCCCTATTCCCTATTCCCTATTCCCTATTCCCTGTCTTCCCGCCTTCCCCCTCCACCGCCAGATCGAGCAGTCCTCGTGCGGCGCCGACGCGTATTCGCCATCGGGCTGGTTGGTGAGGATTTTCTGATCGGCAAGGGCATCTGGCCGTGAACGCTTTACGGGGCCCAGAAACAAACGCACGAAGCCTGGCTGCTGCTCCATCACGCCCACCTGCTCGTTGTTGACGTAAATCAGGTCGAGTTCGCCGGGCCGTTTCGTGAAGCTTCTCGCCATCGCCGCCAGCAGCCGCCGCATCACCGGCGCGCCAAACGGATTGAACAGGAACGCCACGCACGGGCCAGGCGGGAACGTAAACTCCACCGCATCGCCGCAAACGATGCTCATGGGCGACTGCGCCCGGCCGGCCTTGCGCCACACGGCCAGGTTTTTGCGCGCCGTGCGCACCAGGGTGGGGTGAAGCTCCACTCCCACCACTTCGCGGAACGGCATCTCCGCGGCCAGCAACATCGCGCGCCCCATTCCCGCCCCGAGATCGACAAAAGTGGTCTGCTCCACAGGCCCGGCAGGCCGGCTGCGTCGCCAGCGCCGCACCAGCGCCTGAAACACCGAGGGCGCCACGCCGTAGTAAGCCGTCACGTGGCGATCGTGCCGATGCCCGCTGGACAGGTGCCTGCCGGCAATCAGGCCGCTGGTCTGCACGCCGTTTTCCACGTCGAACGGGTGGCGTAGAAAGCCTTCCCCGACCGCCAGGCCGGGCAGCAGGCGGCGACGGGGCACTCTCTCTTCCATTCCCGATAGCACGGTTGAGCGGCCTTTCAAAAGTCGTGATGATCGTCAACCAGCGTGGCGATGGTAGGCTGCTCCGCCTGCGCCGCGGTCGCCTTGGCCGCGGGCGCGTTGGCGGCTTCGGTGCGGGCGCGCAGTTTTGACACAGCCAGCCAGTTGTCCTTGTGCGGCTGCTCGGCGATCCAGGGCGGCAGCGGCATGTAGAGGTAACGGCTCAAGGCCTCAGCATAGCCCTCGTACAGGGCGCGCATTTCGCAGAGTCTCTCAATCGACTTGTCGTCTCGGCAGACGCTGACGCCGCTCTGGCACAGCATTTTGTAGAGCTGCTCATAGCGTGCGTCGGGGAGCCGGTCGGGAGCATCCGTGACCGGGGTCAGGGAGAGAATCTGCGCAAGGTCCACCACGGCGTGGCGCGCCATGGCAAAGGTCAACTGCGCTTGGCGGGCTTCATGGCCCTGCACGCCGGCAATCAGCAGCGCCGATGTGTCGAGGATGGAGGTGAGCGCGCTGAGCCAGCTCTGGTTGGTGTGCTGCGAACGGAAATAGCACAGCAGCGGGTACGATATGTGGCTCTCCAGCAGCTCGGCCGACCAGCGTTCCCACTCCACCAGCAGCAGCGAGAGGGCTTGCTCCGCGCCTTCATACGAATGGCGGCGCATCAGCTCCGCGGCGGTGGGCGGCGAGCCGGCCCGCGCGTCCAGCAGCGAGATGCTCACTTCGCGCCGTGAGAACGCACCGTAGAGTACTGGAAAATAGCCCATAACCACGGCCAGAAAGCCGAAACCCGTGCCGGCTTCAAGAATGATCAACTCGCGCGTAATGGGACTGCGCGGGGTCACGTCGCCCAGGCCCAGCGTGAAGATGGTGGTGCCGCTGACGTAGAGGTCGGAGCGCAGGCCGGGGCGTTGAGAGGCGTCGGCGAACGGGCTGCCGAGGGAGTAGAAGATGAAGGCGAAACCAACCACCATCGCGCCCGCCCACACCACCAGCAGAAAGATCAGCGACAGCGGGCCGTAATAGCTCAGGGCAGACTCGCGCCTGCGCGGATCGGCAAGCCGCTTGATGACGAACGCCCAGGGATTCCAGGTAACGATGTAGAAGAGGCGCGTGAGCCGAAACCGGCCCGAGGCGCGGCGTGGCAGAATGATCGTCTGAAAAGCGTCCAGCAGCACGCCAAACACGAAGACCACCCCGGCGATCAAAGCGATAACCCGCATTCCTTCTCCTTGCACTGGNNTGTATTCTAGCCGTCAAGAGGCGCGTCGCGGATGACTGAGCTTGGCAAGACCCTTCTCGGTTTAGGCGGTGTGCTCGTGCTCATCGGCGCTGTGCTGCTGGTGGCCGGGCGTTTTGGCCTGCCACTCGGCCGCTTGCCGGGCGACATCGCCTACAAGGGCAAGAATGTCTCAGTGTACTTTCCCCTGGGCACGTCGATCCTCATCGGCATTGTGTTATCGTTTCTCTTTTATCTCTTCTCCCGCCTGCATCGCTGACCCGCATCGCGGAAGGGGGCAGCGCTTTTTTGTGCGCGCCGGTCAAACTGCTCCATCCTTTTGATAAAAACCAGCATCAAACCGTCCACAAAAGCTGCCCAATGGGGCACCCGAAAATCCAGGAAGGAGACATGAATGTCCGCTCCCAAGAAATGTGCGAACGCCGCCTGTAGTTGCGTTCCGCCCGAAAAAGCGAAGTATTGCAGTGCCCACTGCGAGGGTGTCGCCAACAAGACGGAAATTGTGTGCCACTGCGGCCATGACAACTGCAGCGGCAATGGCTGAGGCATTCTGCATTGGCGTAGGGAGGGGGCAGCATCACCGCCCCTTTCCGCGTCGCATCGGCGGACTACTCCTCCACGCTGCGATACCGGGTGACACGTGTGCCCTTTCCGCGTTACGCTGATGGGGTATCCGCGTCAGCGCGATTCAAGGAGCAGTTACACCCCCATGCCTATTCAACCCACCTCGAAAATCTGGCACAACGGCAACCTGATTCCCTGGGAACAGGCCACCATTCACGTGATGAGCCACGTAGTCCACTACGGCTCCAGCGTTTTTGAAGGCATTCGCTGCTACGCGCAGCCCCACGGTTCGGCCGTTTTCCGCCTTCCTGAACACATGCAGCGCCTGATCGACTCCGCTAAGATCTACCGCATGGCCCTCCCCTACTCTCTCGATGAGCTGTGCGCCGCCGTGGTGGATGTGATTGAGGCCAATGGTGTTGCGCCCTGCTACATTCGCCCCATCGTGATTCGCGGCTACGGCGAGATCGGGGTCAGCCCCAAGGGTTCGCCCATCGAGGTCTATGTGGCCAACTTCCCATGGGGCAAATACATGCCGGGGAACGACGGGGTGGACGTGTGTATCTCCAGTTGGAACCGGCTGGCGCCCAACACCATGCCCGCACTGGCCAAGGCCGGCGCCAACTATATGAATTCACAGCTTATTCGCATGGAAGCCGACATCAACGGCTATGCCGAGGGCATCGCGCTCGACGTGAACGGACTGGTGAGCGAGGGCTCGGGCGAGAACATCTTCATCGTGCGCAACGGCGTGCTCTACACCCCCACTCTGGCCAACTCGGCCCTCTCCGGCATTACCCGCGACAGCGTGCTCACCATCGCCCGCCACCTGGGCCTGGCGGTCACTGAGCAGGCCATTCCGCGCGAACTGCTCTACATTGCCGATGAAGTCTTCTTTACCGGCACCGCGGCGGAGGTCACTCCCATCCGCTCCATCGACCGCATCCAGATCGCAGACGGAAAGCCCGGCGAAATCACAAAGAAGATCGCCGACGAGTTCTTCTCCATCGCCAACGGCCTCAAGCCGGACCGTTTCGGCTGGCTGACGCCGGTCAAGGTGAACGCGGTAGAGCCGGTCACCGCTTAGCTGCCAACCCCTTCACAACCCACGGGGCGGCTCCGCAAGGAGCCGCCCGTTCCGTTTCCGGACGGGCGATTACCGGGGAGTGCCTAATTGGTGCATAACAGGACTGCTTCTTATTCATTCCCCACAAATCTGTCATCGCTGAGCGAGCGCAGCGAGTCGAACACGGCTTCTCACTTCATTACCCACAGATTTGTCATCCTGACCGAGCGCACCGAGTCGAACACTGCTTCTCACTTCATTACCCACAGATTTGTCATGAAATGAAGCGAGCGCAGCGAGTCGAACACCGCTCCTCACTTCACTACCGACAGATTTGTCATGAAATCAAGCGAGCGCAGCGAGTCGAACGACCGCGTCTCACTTCATTACCCACAGATTTGTCATCCTGAGCGGAGCCGGTCGGCTTTTTGACCGGCGGAGTCGAAGGATCTGCGGTTGCCTCTTCATCACCGCGCACAAATACCCCCTTGCGGTAGCATGACCACCACACACGAGCGCAGTGACTCCACTTACATCGTGCACACCCACCACATTGGTGTCACCGGAAACCTGCACAAGCGAGTCTTCGAGCACAAATGGAGAGAGCATGATGGCTTCACTCAGCGATATCACTGCGACCGCATGATCGTGGACAATGGCTCGGACGTCTTCCACAGCGCCCCGTTTCGCGGCCTCAATCAGCTTTTCGAACTCACCCATTCATTCACCTCGCGGTTGCGATGATTTCGAAGCATAACAGCGAATTCCGGTCGATTGCAGCCCGAGTGACTTGTCGAGAGGGTGACGGTTTCTTGATTCGGAATTGCGGCCGAATTGCGGGAATGAGGAAGTGGGCCTGATTTGGGGGCTGCGCTCGGGCTGAAGGTTAACCACCCGGAGCTCGGAACATCGAAGTACTCTCCCCGAGCGCTCGATGAGTGACTCGGCGATTTAGCATCAACGGACGGGCGATGCCTGCCTGCGTCCCGCGTTGTCGACCTGGAGATTGAACTAATCAAACTGCGCAAGCACCTTGCGGAGCCGCAACGAGACCCACGCCAATGCGACAAGTCCCGCGCTCCACACCATGAACGCAAGGTTCACGACCCGCAAGGGCGCCTCCCCCACACGTTTCAACAGGAAGGGCAGAAAATTCCACGTCGTGATATGAACGTAGTCCCATGGGTCCTCGGTCATCGCATGGGTGCCCAGGCCCCAGGCGTCCATTTTCCCCAGCGCGAACGCAACCACGTTCTCAAGACGAAGAGCGACCACGAAAGTGGGGTGACCAAGGATTTCCATCTGATATAACTCGAGCGATAACCAGAATGCGACCGATGCGGCCTGGATTACCGCGCTCACCGCGAGCAGGGCAATTCCCAGATTCCAAACCAGTTTTCCCACTTCGCCGCGATGACGCAGCAGAAGCGGAACCGCAAGCAGAGCCGCCAGTTCGACGGCGGTCGAAACGTAGCGGTCGCCCCAGGCGGAATCGCCGCTCCATACTGTATATCTCGCGTAAAAACTGACGTACGCCACCAGCAGCAGAAAGCCGGTGATCGCATACGCCTTGACCACCCCGCTGAACCGTCTCCAGGCCACTGCGGCAAGCAGAATCATCAAGATCAGCAGCGGATCGAAGAGAAAGATCGACTTTTCCGGCGCGAATAGCGCCCCGAAGAAGCCGACGTGGAAAGGCGTCTCGAATGGATAATTGGCAGGCCAGTTTGGATGCCGTTGCAGGGCTTCGTGAGCGCCTATGCTGACATAGGTGTTGAAGAACGATCCAAACCGGTAGTGCTGATAGAGTCGGTCGATCAACCCGAAGGTCGCATAGACCGGCAGAGCGGTCGCCATGTACCTGCGACACCGATTCCAAAGCGCCCTCCCGCGAATCCCTTCCAACCAAACGACGAGCAGCAGGAAAATGGCTCCGGCCAGCAGGTCCATGCCCGTGGTGAGACGGGTAAGCAGGTTCAATCCGAAGGCGCCTGAGCCAATCAGGAGTGCGCGGCGTTTCCCGTTGCGCAACCACTCATATTGATACGAAAGCCCGGTGAGCGTCAGCAGACAGATGTAGTTGTTCTCCATCAGGTTCTGCGTGTAATGGAGGTGCGTGGTGAGCAGCAGCAAAGCCAGAACGCCGGCAACTGCCTGCCTTTCCCCAAAGTTCAATTGCCCCAGGAATCGGAAGCAAACCAGAGCGGTAAGCACGCTGAGAAAGATATTGGTGCTGTAGCTGACGATGATGTTGCGCACGCTGGGATCGTTCCCGTTGTAGTCGGCGAAAGCCGGAAGCCGCTCAACGTAGGTCCCAACCACATCTGCCGGCAGCATGAGCAGCGATTGCCCAATGCCATACCAGCTCTGCAATCTCCCTCCTCGGCCGTGCACGCCAAATTCGGGATACTCCTCAGGGAACACCGGCGGTTCCGCGGTCCACAAAGCATGCGCGGATTGAAGCCGATGCTGTGTGTCCGCCGAGCCAAGCTCTCCGGATTGCACTGCGAATGCGATAAGGCCCGCCAAGAGGGCCAGAAGGAAGAGCGGGTCACGGAACCAGTTGCGAATAGGTGCGATCACCATTTGTATTTAAGCTTAACGAGAATTCCCCGCAAGCTCTGGTCTATCTTCAGCCTACTTGGAATATCGTTTTCAGCACTGATTCGCTGGCTTGTCGTGCTCTCCAGCGGTATCACGGGACCGATGCTGCATCTGCGGTCGGAAGGTAGAGCAATGCTGTGCCACTCTGGATTCAGCGGTGTAATCGGACCACTCTGATGTTGGGCGTCATTTGACGGGAACAGTGAGATAAC
>PLXP01000190.1 GCA_003151435.1 Acidobacteriaceae bacterium | reverse complement strand
ACGTATGCGATGAACTTTTGACTCAAGATACTGGGACCGGAACCGGAACCGCCGCAGTCAAAGTGAGATCTGCGGCACGGCCGCTCCTATACCCGTCGCTCCTATACTGGTGCCATGGAGACCGAGTCCCGCACCGCCATATCGCTTGCGTCTGTCCTTCAATCGCCGGGCAAGCTCGAGGGTGTTCGCACCCATGCGCCCGGACCTGCCGGGGCCTTGCCGCTGTCCGCCGAGATGCTGCTGAACGAGCCCTCCGGAAACCTCTTCGGGCTGAGCCAGAACGCAGGCATGGGTTGGGACCCGTCGCGGCTGCTGGACCCTGAATTTCTCATCCTGAGCACACACGGCGGGTTGCGCGCGGAAGATGGTCATCCCATCGCGCTCGGCTTTCACACCGGGCATTGGGAGGTGGGGCTGCTGGTGGCAGAGGCGGCACGGGAGTTGAAGGCGCTCCGTGCTGTGCCGTTTGCGGGGGCGTGCACCGATCCGTGCGNNGCATTGCCACATGCGACAAGGGCCTTCCCGCCATGATGATGGCGCTGGCCTCGGCCGGGTCGCTGCCGGCGGTCCTGGTCCCGGGCGGCGTCACGCTGCTGCCCGAGGCGGGTGAGGACGCAGGCAAGGTGCAGACCATCGGCGCACGATTTGCGCAACAGCAGATCACGCTGGAGTACGCCGCCGAAGTCGGCTGTCGCGCCTGCGCATCGCCGGGCGGCGGCTGCCAGTTTCTGGGCACGGCCGCCACCTCCCAGGTGGTGGCGGAGGCGCTCGGACTTTCGCTGCCCCACACCGCGCTGGCGCCTTCCGGTCAACCCATCTGGCTCGATGCGGCCGCGCGTTCGGCTCGTGCTTTGATGCGCATGCACCAATTGCACATGGGCGTTGCGGACGTGCTCACCTCCGCGTCGATCCGCAACGCCATGGTGCTCCATGCGGCCTTTGGCGGGTCGACCAACCTGCTCATTCATCTTCCGGCAGTGGCCTTTTCGGCCAGGCTGCCGCGCCCTTCGGTGGACGAATGGGCCGAGATCAATCGTCACGTGCCGCGGCTCGTGGATGCGCTGCCCAACGGCCCGCGCGGCTTTGCCACGGTGCAGGTATTTCTCGCCGGCGGGGTGCCGGAGGTGATGCTTCACCTGCGCGGTGCGGGGCTTCTCGACACCGGCGTGAAAACCGTCAGCGGCGAAACCCTCGGCGCATGTCTCGACTGGTGGCAGCAGAGCGAGCGCCGCCAGTCGCTGCGCCAAGCCCTTACTGAGCAGGACGGCATCGATCCCGACGACGTCATCATGGCGCCCGATCGGGCGCGTTCGCGAGGATTGACTTCAACGGTCTGCTTTCCGCTCGGCAATCTCGCTCCGGAGGGCGCGGTCATCAAGAGCACGGCCATCGACCCTTCGCTCATCGACGAGGACAACGTCTATCGCCACCGCGGTCCAGCCAGGGTTTTTGTCACAGAAGCGGCGGCCATTCAGGCCATCAAGAACGGAAGCGTCGCCCAGGGCGATGTGGTGGTGCTCATCTGCGGCGGTCCAGCCGGTGCCGGCATGCAGGAGATTTACCAGATCACATCCGCGCTCAAGCAGTTGCCGCATTGCAAGCACGTGGCGCTCCTCACCGACGCTCGGTTCAGCGGCGTCTCGACCGGCGCATGCGTTGGACACATCTCTCCGGAGGCGCTGGCGGGCGGACCGATCGGCAAGATCGTGGAAGGCGATCAGATTGAGATTGTCATCGACCGCGACAGGCTCACCGGCACGGTGAACCTTGTGGGTGATGCGGCGGGCCTGTACGGCCCCGACGAAGGCTCGCGGACGCTGGCAATGCGAGAGCCGCGCGCCGACTTGCGTCCGCATCCCGCTCTGCCCGATGACACGCGGCTCTGGGCGGCTCTTGTCCAAGCCAGCGGAGGAGTTTGGGGCGGCTGCGTGTATGACACGGACAGGATTGTTGCGCGGCTTGGCGGAACCGCCAAGACCGAACCCTAAAGCGATGGCAGCCTTGCATCCCACCCTTCGGTAAGTATCCCCCGGCCGAACCGTGAGAGGCGGGCGGCGGCACAAACCTCAGTGCGTAATCTCCAATGGAAGCGGCCGAACGGCTTCGCCGCCCTTGCCGTTCTCGTCCAGCTTGCCGAAGATCATCTTGCCGCTGGCCGTCTGCAGCACGCTGGTCACTGAGATCTCGACAGCGCGCCCAATCATCTTGCGCGCGTGATCGACCACCACCATGGTGCCGTCGTCCAGGTAGCCCACGCCCTGGTTGTACTCCTTGCCTTCTTTCAGGATCAGCACGGTCATGCGTTCGCCCGGCAGCACCACCGGCTTGAGCGCATTGGCCAGGTCGTTGATGTTGAGCACCTCGACGTGGTGCAGGTGGGCCACCTTGTTCAGGTTGAAGTCGTTGGTCACCACCTTGGCTTCCCACTTCTTGGCCAGTTCCAGCAGCTTCAGGTCCACTTCGCGGATGGACGGAAAATCGTCCGAGACAATCTGCACCTGCAGGTTGGTGTTGGACTGCATCCGCTGCAGCATGTCCAGGCCGCGGCGGCCCCGTTGCCGCTTTGAACTGTCGGTGGAGTCGGCCACAATCTGCAGTTCCCGCAGCACGAACTCCGGCACCACCATCATGCCGTCGATAAATCCGGCTTCGGCGATGTCGGCAATGCGCCCGTCGATAATCACGCTGGTGTCCAGCACCTTGGCGCTGCGGCGCGACGTTCGCTCGCCGCTGAAGACCATGCCCAGGGCCGCCGGATTCAGCAGGTCGCCCTTGTTGGCGCCCACCAGCAAGCCCACATAGGTCATCAGCAGCAGAACGAAGATTTGCAGCACGGCGGAGGTCGCTCCGCCCAGCGGCGCCGACCGCAGCACCAGGCAGAACAACGCCGCCCCGAAGATGCCGAGCACGCTGCCCGCCACCGCTCCGATCAAACGTCGCAAGGTGAGGGCCCGTACCCGCAACTCGAAGATGATCACCGCGCCGGCCGCACCCGCACCCGCGCTCGCAGCCACCCATCCTGTCATCCCGAATGGGTGAAGGAAATAACATACCCCCGCTAAAAGGGCAACAAAGAGAACCCGCAACAAAATGAGATCCATAAGACCAACTCCCGCTGGCGTATGAGAAAAAGTTCCAGCCTGGGCACAGTTCGGGAGTATGCCCACCCGCGCATCCTGTCGTCAAGAGGCAAGTGTGGAAGTACAGGGAACAGGGATCAGGGATCAGNNACGGTCTGGGTGCCCCAGGTCTCGCTTCTGAGACCTGGGAGATTGCATACCCACACGGTCGTAGTACTTGTACTGCAGTTGCAGATCGAGGATTCCGGAGGGAGCCGGGGGCTTTAGCCCCCGGAAGGAGTGCGCTTTTTTAGTCGTGGTGCATTTTTGATGACTTGACGGCCCGTTTTTCGCCGCATTGGTACACCTTGCGGTCGACTTATCGCCCTTCCGGACGGTGGTCCTTTTGTTGCTCTGCGAGCCACCAAAACCAGGCGCGGATGAGGCCGCCCCCTGGCCACTGACAACTGAGAACTGAGAACTGAGAACTGACAACTGCTTCTACGACGCTACGGCCAGTTCAGCCGGCGCCATGCGGGTGGTGCCTTTCCGCGGGCCGCGCTTGCGAGCGCTCATCACCTTGATGCGCTCCAGCAGTTCCTGGGGGGTGCAGTTCTTTTTGGCCAGAAGGGCGTCGGCGCTATGCAGATGATCACCCATCTTTTGCGGGTCGCCCAGCAGGATCATGGGCACATGGGACGCGATCTGCTTCAGCCGGTTCACAAGCTGGTCGCCATTCATCTGCGGCATCGAGAAGTCTGACAGCACCAGGTCCACCGCCAGGTCGGCAAAGATGCCGATCGCCTCCTGGCCATTGTTGGCCGACACCACCCGATATCCGTTAGTTGCCAACATGAACTTGAGTACGGAAAGCTCCTGTTCATTGTCGTCTACGCAGAGAATGATCTTCTTTGGCCGCATGATTTTTTTAAAACACTCCTCGGTTCAATTTGTTGGTTCAGCCCCATTGAAAACACGACTCCGCGGCCGCTCCAGTGGCGGATTGCGCGATCGCTATTCCAAGGCCGGTAGCCGCAAGGAAGGATCGCTCAAGACCCGACTCTTTCGCCCAGTGTGCTGACGCAGGCAGACGCCGCCCTGGCGGGCGCGACTGCTCACGCAGACATCATCGGGCAATCGGATCCTGGGAGTGAAACCTTCTCAAACGACCAGATTGCGTTTGAAGCCTGTAACAATTCCGGCTGAGATGCCGGTTAATTTCTTTCAATGCTTGGCAAGACTACGAGCCTTGGAGGCGCGTGGGAAGAGAGAAAGACAGGCGAAACTTGGGGTGGAAAACTGGCTGTAACACTGGGAAATTAGCTAGATATAACGAAACAGAGATTTTACAACGATGAATTCCTGTTGAAAGCATGTGCATCAGGTCAGGAAAAGCTGTCCCACTGCTACAGGAACAGTGCTACCTGCCACGCGAACCTCCGACACATTGGACATTTCCAATGCCGCGGAAAGATACAGGTCGCTGGGACGGCTTAAAGCGCAATCATCGGGCGTGGAAGGCGTGTTTTTGCCCGATCGAGGAAGATCCGCATGCGGAGAGCCTCAGCCCGCTGAACGGCTACCAGGCGCATCTGCCTGCGGATATGGTCCAGGCTGTCAAGACTCGCGATCTGCGCTTCGTCATAGTCGGCGTCGCGCTCCAGTTTGGCGACTCTCCCCTCAATGGTGGTGCGAAAGCGGGGACTGATTTCAAAGCCTTCATGGGGAATGCAATCGGGAATCATCGCAGGCTCCTCGGTTGGAAACTGCGCTGGCCTGAAAAATTTCACCAGCCGCCTCAAGTTTTTCCAACCTGTGCCGATAGTAGCGAAGAGCCGATTTATGCGCCATATTACGGACTTGCGCACCTTCGGTAACGCTCTGTCTGAAAACAGGTCAGAACCCGAAGGGTCGGCCCCGTCACCCCGGCATACCAACCCCGGCTCATCTGTCCCTGAATCAACGTGGGCTTTATAGCATTTTCACAGATAATGTAAGGTCTCGGGTGCCCCACCCTCGCCGCGTCTTTGTTTTTGCGGCTAGGGTGGGATGCCACAACGCCCGCACTGCAGGCACAGTGAAAACGTCTTAGCCCCTGAGGGTATGGGTTAGCCCTTCTTGATTGTTATGAGGCTGGGTGCCCCAGGTCTCGCTTCTGAGACCTGGGATATTACATATCCACACGGTCGTACTACTAGATGGGCCGCGGAGAGGTGTTGTGGGCGTCGGTGACGTTGTCGGGAGTGTCATTGAACGATTTGCCGGGGCCGTAGGCGAACTTCTGGAATTTGGAGCCGGACCGGCGGATGGCGTCGTGCCAACCGTCACTCCAGGTAACGTGCGCTTCGCCGTTCACGTATTCCCACTTGCCGTGCTGGTTGTGCATCGATTCGAAGGCTTCGCCATTCTCCTTGAGCGTGATCTGGAAGGTATTGCCGCTGCCGTCGCCCACATCCCATTTGCCGAGGAAGCGGCCGTGGGGCGGTGCGAGGGGGTTGGCCGGGGTTGATTCTTCGGCGACGGAGGCGGAGGCGGGAAACTCCACGCGCACGATGTCGGCCAGGTTGAAGGTCTGCCTGTGACCGTCTTTGAACACGATGACGATGGTGCCTGCCCCGTTTTTAGGAGCGGCTGGCGGCTTGGCGAGAGCGGCGTGGAGCGCGAGAAGGAGCATGGACGACAAGCCGGCAGCGACGATCGTTTTACGCACGGGAATCTCCTTTTTGGATCACCGGCACGAATAATACCTCGCGCCACTCTGGTTTACGCGCGAGGGTGGGCAATTGTTCCCGGTAAACATCCTGAACGGACTTCTGCCGCCCCTGGCATTCGAATAGGAGGGCTTGGATTGCCTTTTGGAGCAGAGAAGCGTCGGGCGCGGGGCCCGATCCGGGTCCGAAGTCAAAGTCGAACCCGGTCCAGAGGTCCGGTAGTGTCCTAATTTGGTTTAAGCGGCTGGTCGCGGTAGCTTGAATCTACTTTTCTATGGGTGTCGTGGCGTCCGCTGCCGACCGGAGACCACATGCCGCCAGTCGCATTCTCGTCACCGTAGCTGGACCACGGGTGCCAATAGCGGTCAATTTCCAGCATCCATTCATCCCTGAAAATATCCCTATACCAAATTCTGCCGTTTACGAAGAGGGTGAGTTTTCTCTGGCTAGCAAGTTTGGGCTTCTCGGGGCTGGTCTCATTTTCTGGCCAGCGCCCGCTCGTTTGGAGAAGCGTGTACCCGACAAACGGACTCAACTCTGGGGTGAAATCTCTTTGAACTCCCATTACCTTCCAAGCCCCAATTCCTTCCCTTGGTTTCTCGTCAATATAGGCAATGATGGAATCATCCAACACATAGGCGCGAGTGGCTCCGTCCATAATCACACGGAAATGGATGGAATATCCTCCCAATTCCTCATTGAACGTCCAATCTGGTTCGGCAAACTCAATCCTGAACTGCGCTCGTTGGGTACTCTTCGCTGCCTCCACCTGGGCAAGCGCGGCATCGGCGCTCTTTTGGGCAGCGGCAACGGAATCTTCCAGAATCTTGGTCTGGCGTTCCATGTATCCAGCTTGCGTCTTCATCCAATCGGCTTGGGCGTGAACGTCGCCTCTGGTCTGTCTCAAGAGCAAAGCCTGCCAGAACATACCGCCCACTTGCAGGAATCCAACGAGCGCCAGGAGCCCTGTAAACCATTCGAGTTTCCCTTGTATGGCGAGATTCTCGCGGCCTTGCTGGCAAGCCTCATCGCAAGTTGGGGTGGATGGTTGTCCGGGCGCGGGCATCGCGCGGGTTGGTGGGTTGGTCTTTTGGGGGTCGGGCTGCTTTGGTGCGTTCTTGCCACTACTGGGTTCTGCGACCCCTTGTTTTGGCGGGCTGAGTGGCGCAGTCTGAGCGGCCAGGAGGCTAACCGTTGCCACTGCCCCGACCAGAGCGAGTATCGCCAGACGTTTCAGCATGATGGCGGAAATGTATCACAAGAATATCTGGGCGCGGCCAATTCCTAAAAACAAACCGTATCGCAACGGATTCGCAGCACGCTGAGCGCCGCCCTCGAAGGATAACCATGTGGATTTCAAATTGGGACACTACCCGAGAGCGCCAAAACTTGCTCCGCGCCTCGGTTTCGGCGATACTTAGGTGTTGTGTCTTGCGCTGGCCCGACGCTCCGTCTGGCCCATGGTCTGGCAGGCATGTGTGGCAACCGCCGCCCGACCTCCCGAACAGCCCCGAAGATCGCAACAGAGCACTGGAATTTGAAAGGAACCGTATCGCCGTGGTGATGATTCGTTTGGCGCGCTTTGGCGCCCGCAAGCAGCCCTATTATCGTGTCGTGGTCATTGAAAAAGACCGCGCCCGCAATGGCCGTTCGATTGAAGTCGTCGGCACCTACAATCCCCGCACCAACCCGGCCTCGGTAGACCTGAAGTACGAGCGGATCTCCTATTGGCAAGGTGTGGGCGCGCAGCTTTCACCCATTGTCGCCAAACTGGTGAAGAAGTTCCCGGCAGCGGCGCCGGTGGCGGAAACCACAGCAGCCTAAGGCCGTTTTCCTCCTCCCCCTGACGGTGTGTGCGGCGGTTACATTTGCCGTGCACACATTTGCTGACGGCGGCAGGTGTGTGCTGTTACTATTCGCGCACCGATCCAAATTGCCAACTTTTGGTCGCCAATTATCGGAAGCGAAACGGTCAGGGGCACGAGCATGACCCAAAATGAGATGGTTGCAGTAGACGAACTGGTCCGCGAGATTGCGCGGGCCCTGGTGGATGAGCCGGCAGCCGTAGAGGTGCAGTCCGTGGACCGGGACGAGAACACAGTCCTGAAGCTGCGGGTTGCGCCGCAGGATGTGGGCAAGGTGATCGGCAAGCAGGGGCGGACGGCACGTTCGGTGCGTACGATTCTGGGCGCCGTGAGCATGAAACTGCATCACCGCTACACCCTCGACATTCTTGAAGAGGACGAACAGGCCTGACAGGTGGGCGGTTGACGCCACCGGCAAACTCCGGAGGCAGAGATGACCACGCCTGAACAAGCTGGGCAATCTGATACATGGGTCTGGCTGGCGCGCATTCGGCGCGCACAGGGACGCAAAGGCGAAGTCTTCGCCGATATTCTCACCGACTTTCCTGAAAAATTTGCGGAGCGGCGGCGGCTTTGGCTGCTGCCCGGCAGCAGCACCTCCGGTGCGGGTGGCGNNATCTCCGATGCTGAAGCGCTGGCGGGACTGATTGTGGCGATTCCTCGCGAGGAACGGGCAGCATTGGGCGAAGACGAGGTCTATATCGCTGACCTCATCGGCTGCACGCTGGTGGATGTGGCTGGCGGGGACCCGGTGATGGTCGGCGAGATTGAGGAAGTGGACCGAAGCGCGGGACCGGTGCCCCTGCTGGTGGTGCAGGGGTCGGGCGGCGAGGTCCTGGTGCCGTTTGCCAAGAGCTTTCTGCGCACTTTGGATCTTGAGGGGAAACGCGTGGAGATGGCGCTGCCTGAGGGGCTAATTGATTTGAACTCCTAGCCCAGGTTCGTCACGAACCAGGTTGAAGACGGCCTAAGTTGTTCAGAATCAGTAACAAACGGCAGGTGGCCAAGGGCGTAAAAACCGGAGATATCGCCAAGCGCCTCATTGATTTCTGGTTCCACCCCTACACGGTCAGTTTCCCGATGATCGTCCACGGCGCGCTGATGATCGAGCCCACCGAGAGCGAGTCAGTGGAGGAGCTTGACCTGTTTATCGCGGCCATGCGCTCCATCGCCAGGGAAGTGGAAGAAACGCCGGAGCTGGTGAGGTCCGCACCCCACTCCACCCGCGTTTCCCGCATGGACGAAGTGCAGGCGGCGCGAAAGCCCATCCTCCGCTGGCGCCCGTGAGTTGGCCAACAATCCCCGTTCTCAGCCGTTGAATGGCGTCGTCAGGCATCAGCGGTTAATCAAGCCTCACGGCGGCAGGGAGCGAGGCTTGCAGTCGCCCGGGGGACCATCATTCGCCCTCCCTCTTCAGCAGGGGCCTACGTCGCGTTGTCGGGGATCAGGCGGGCGACCGTAAACGAGGTCGCAACCTGTTTGAAGATGCCGGTCAGAGACAAGCTTGGATTGGAAGGCGAGGTACACTGGCCCTTGTTTTGGGAGGCGGTGGCGTCGGAGTAGAAATTCGCCGCCATGGAGGCCAAATCCATCATCGCCGTGCACGGCGAGAGTCCTTTGAGGGTACCTGACGTATCCGTCGAACATCCCGATGACGCCGCGCCGTACGCGATGCTGTAAACAGCGGTGCCTGCTGCCGTAGCTGCCTTGGCCGCCGTGATCGCCTGCTGGCACTGATCGTCGAGGGATCCATACACGTTCCCTGACTTAGCTGCCCCGGTAATTTTTGTGCTGCTTGCGTCGCCGTCGCTCAGGATGATCAGCGCATTCCGGGAACCCGGATTGGCTAACTTTGCGGCGACGAGCGACGATTGTGCGNNGCCTGCGATCTGGTAGGTCGCGGCCTTGCCCGTGGGCGCCACCCAATTCGCGCCTGCTGTGGGCGTGGCGTAGTACAAGATCGTCGGGTTGCTTGTGGGGCATGTGGTGTCTTTGGTGGCCGTGTCCGCTTCCACGTTTGGAAAGGTGAACAGGCTCNNCGAGGGATCCATACACGTTCCCTGAATGTGCTGCCCCGGTAATTTTTGTGCTGCTTGCGTCGCCGTCGCTCAGGATGATCAGCGCATTCCGGGAACCCGGATTGGCTAACTGTGCGGCGACGAGCGACGATTGTGCGGCGTAAATTGCGCCTGCGTAGTAGGTTCCGTCGCCTCCAGGGGTCTGCATACCATTGCAACCACTTTTCCCTCCTGTCGCGATCGTGAGGACCGAGGAGGTGTTCAATGAACCGCCACTCTTGTTGGTTGAGCTGTAATTGCTCAGGTAGCCTGCGATCTGGTAGGTCGCGGCCNNCACGTTTGGAAAGGTGAACAGGCTCACCTGATCGAATGCTGTGCAACTCGAGGATGTGCTGGACGCGGTACAGGGCGAAAGAGATTGCAGCAAGGTTTCGACGCCTTGTAACGCGCACTTGATTCTTGTGCTGCCACAGCTGGCGTCGGTATCCTGGTTCCCCATTGAAGACGTAGTGTCGATGACGATGGCCACGTTGTATTGCGCGTTCGTTGCGCCCCGCATGGCCGCAGTCGACGTTGCCGTAAGGGTGATTGTCTTGGCGGACTGGATGCCAACCACGGCCAGAACCCTGATGAAATACGTCGGTATGGTGACTGTTTGCTTCACCTTGAGGGCATTATCGCCAGTAGGAGAAGCGGAACACAGGATACCCTGGTTCGCCACACTCGTAAGACATGACAATGTCGTTGATATCGTAGCGTTTGGAAGATTTGACTTGGCGTTGGCGCCGCCGGAAACGGAACTGAAGTTCGACACAGCGGTTGTTACCGACGCCGATGTGGCCGTGGAAAGAGCCAGTGTGTATGCTCCCGCTAACGCAGCCGCATCGGTCGATGCCTGAAGTTCGCGACGGCAGACGTAGGCGCGACCCAAATCCAGGGTCAAGCCTGCCATCCCGAAAAAAAGCACGAACAGCATCGCCATGAACGGAAGCGCCTGCCCAGTTTGCTCCTCAATCGCCCGCACCAGAATCGACCCACTGCTGTGATTCATTGGACAACCTCAGTTGCGCTCTCGCCCAGCGAACAAGCACTGAACTTTACTCCGTAGACGTTAAGACTGCACGGATAAGTGGCATTCACATGGGCGGTCCCGCCCGACACCATGTTCGTAGTGCCACTGCACGTCGCCCCAGGGTACGAAGTCCCATTCAGCACAAAGGTGAGGGAGATTTTCTTTTGGGAGAGGGACGGTGCTGCTGCGTAAATCTTCGCTGCAGTCATTGCACATGGGTCCGTGTCTCCACGGTCCACCGCAAGAAAGCGCCCGCCAGCGCTGACTGCTTCGGCCAACTCCAGCTTTTGGTATAGGGCAATCGAGATCGAAAATATGCCCGTCATCAGGAGAAGCATTACCGGCAGCACAACAGCAATTTCAACCAGCGCGCCCCCGTGCTCGCCACAAACGGGAAGGGTGCGAGTAGGTGCAATTAAGAATCGCCTTGCTCCACGTATTCCACCCAATTGCAAAGCACCGTTCATTGCGCGCATCGCCGTCAGCACCACGGTCTGGCCGTTCTGATCGCTCAGTACTTCTTTCAGCCTGGGCATTGCGGTAATCTCCGCTGAAAACCTTGCAATGCCCGTGCCACATCGTAAGCGACGCAAAATAAGCGGGTTACTGAATCGCACTCGATGGGAGTGTACACAGTTGTTTACACGCGAAGGCCGGGTTCGCGCGAGGATCGTTTACAGTCCTGCTGCCGCTGCCCTGCAAAAAGAGCAAGGCCGCCGAAAATACCCGGCGGCCTGTCCAATCGAAAGTCTCCTGAACCACTTAGGCCGTCTTCAACCTGGTTCGTGACGAACTTTGGCTAGCAGAACTGGAGTGGGTTCGAGGCCTCTATTGAAACGCCAGCGGCTTCCAGGCCCCGTCTTGCTTGAGGGCTAGCTGGATGGGGCGGGGTGGACCTTTGGGCGGCACGGTGACCTCGATCCACAGTTCTGCACCGCGCTGGAGAGGCAGCGGGCTGTTGGCGTTTTCGGCGACGTAGAAGTCGACCATTTCGGCCAATCGCATCGCATCGCAGGACTGGCCGGGAATGGCCCAAACCATCTGTCCGGACGGAAGACCGTTTGTGGCTGGAATCCGGATGGCCACGAGCTTGCCGTTCTGAGCAGCGAGCTTCGCCGGAAACTCGATGCGTTGTTGCGCAGCGATCGAATAGGGCATCCGATTCACCGAGCCGTCAATGTTGCGCTGGAAGGCGGCCTGTTTGGCCGAGGGCAGCGTGCTCTGGCAGCCATCCACGGTGAGTTGCAGGCTCAGGTAGCGGCCCCGCATCAGCATCTCAGGATCGACAGCCACCGCGCGGGTCCAGACGCGCGGACAAGACCAGCGCTGGTAGAGATATTTGGCCGCGATGGATGAGACGAGCGCCAACTGAATCAGCAGCAGCAGGATGGAAAACCCGGAGATTCTGGCAGCGCGCTCTGTCATTTCGCCTCCTGCCGGGCGGCATCGGTGGGTGCCATGTGCGAGATGAGGCCGCGGCGCGTCTTTTCGAGAGCCCAGCCGCCGAGAAGAAACAGAATGCCGAGGCCGATGAGGCCGAGCGAGCGGCCGACCTTGTCAAATACGTCGCTGAAGTAGAACCAGGCTACGGCAATGGCAAAACCGGCGATACCGAGGTTGACGAGTGCGCGGCTGGCCTGGTGTACGCCCCACCAGATGATGAAGACCGCGAACGCTGTCACCAGCGCGTGAGCGGCGAGGTTGGGAACGGTATAGGTGTAGGGGGCGCGGTAGGTACCGTGGTCGATCACCTGCGTCCAGTGCCGGTAGCACCAGGGCAACGCGATGGAGAACAGGATTGCCGCAGTCACCGGAATCATGCTCTTGCGCAACCTGAAGAGCGCAATGAAAAGCGGCAGCAGAGCGATGATCGTCCAACCCCAGAGTCGAGTGGAGAGAGGCAGGAAGGTCTGCTCCGCGGACCAGGAGCGCCAGTTCTCAAGCATGGACACGATTCCGCAGACCGATGCAATAGCCGCGGCGGTAAACAGAATGCCCTGCACCACCCGCCGCCGCCAGCCGAGAGACGCAGTGAGATAAAGAATGGCCCACACGAACAGGAAGCGCCCCAGATAAGCACTCTGTCCGATATGCCGCTCGGTGGAAAATGCGAACTCTGAAAAAATCCAGGCGGGAAGAAGCAGCAGAGTCAGCGATTGCTGGATTTCGTCGTGGAGGAGGATCCATCCGGCGAGGGCGGCGATGGCCCACAGCAGGACGGCGGCGGGCCAGTGGTCCTGAATGTTGAAGATCTGGCCCACGAGCGCGATGGCGGCGCCGGTTGCGAGAGTTCCGACGGCGTGGAATGCGGTGGACAGACCGTAATAGCCGGCTCGTGTGTAGCCGCCTGCGATGTGGAAGACGGCGATCATGCCCATGATGATGGCATAGCGTGCGCCGGGGCCGATATTGCCCCAGTGGGCTGAGACAAACAGCACTACGCCGCATGCCAGCAGAAGCGCGCCGAGGATGAGGGCGACCATGCCCTGCCAGCGCAGGCCGGTGGGACGCTTTTGTTCTGACTCGAAGGCTCGGATGCGGTTTGCCGACTCCGCCTCCAGGACCCCCGCCTTTTGCCAGCGGTTTAGCAACCCTTCAATGTCAGCCATTGCCGTTGCCTGACAGTAAAGCACACTCCGCGGCCAACCACGGAGAAATTTCTGCTTATATCATCGGGACATGGCTATGCGCTTTGAGATCGTGACCATCTTTCCGGGATTTTTCGCAGGCTTTTTTGAGCACGGGATCGTGCGGCGGGCACAGACGGAGGGGCTGGTGACGGTGGGGGTGCACGATCTGCGCACGTTTACGCATGACCGCCACCGTACCGTGGATGACCGGCCGTTTGGCGGGGGCGAGGGGATGGTGCTGAAGCCGGAACCGATTGCAGAGGCACTGGAGGCGATGGAGGTTCGGGCGAAAGGCGCGCGAGCTTCCGGGAATGGGACGCGGGTGATTCTGCTGTCGGCACAGGGACGGCCGTTTACGCAGGCGGTAGCGCGGGAGCTGGCTACGCTGGAACGAGTGGTGCTGCTGTGTGGGCGCTACGAGGGCGTGGATGAGCGCATCAACCAGCTCTACTGCGACATGGAATTGTCGATTGGGGACTACGTGCTGAGCGGAGGTGAGCTGGCCGCGGCGGTGGTGCTGGACGCGACCATGCGCCTGATTCCGGGAGTGCTGGGGAATGAGGCTTCAGGGGAGTTTGAGAGCTTTGGCGTGGCCGACGCCGCGATTACCAGCGGCCAGGAGGGCGTGCCACGGTCGCAGCACGGGGCGGGCGGGCTGCTGGATTATCCGCACTACACGCGGCCAGCGGAGTTTGCAGGGGTGCGCGCACCGGAAGTGCTGATGAATGGCGACCACTTGCAGATTCGGCGGTGGCGGCGGGAGCAACAGTTGCGGAAGACCCTCGAGAATCGGCCGGACCTGCTGGAAGGGGCTGCGCTGAGCGAGGAGGATCGGCGGGTGTTGAAGTCGATTCGGGAAGAGTCAGCGAGTTAGCGAGTCAGCGGGATTGTTGAATTTAGTGCTATGAATCAAGGCCCGCATCGGGTGAGGATACGAGCCTCGATTCATAGCGCTGCGATTAGGGGTTACTCGCCGGTGTCGGGAGCGGCCGCCTTGGCGTTGATGTGGATTCGATTGTGCTTCTTGTAGTCGTTGGTAGCGTTGCTGGCAAAGAGCTGGAATGCCTCGCCGCGGCGCTGGTCGAGAAGCTGATCGCGGGTTTGATCGAAGTTCTTCTGGATCTCGTCCGGGTTGGGTTCGTTCTTTTCGAGCAGCTTGGCCACAACGCCCGTGCGGCCGGCGTTGATGGGTCCGGTGAAGGAGCCCACGGAGAGGTCGAAGAGTTGCGGGGCAACCTGGCCGACCTGGCCGAGTTCCGGCACCTGGCCGTTCTGGCCTACCAGGTCGCTGGTCTTCACGGTGGCGCCCGCTTCCTTGGCGGCCTTGGCAAGGTCGTTTGAGATCTTGGCCTTGGCAGCCAGCTCAGCAGTCTTCTGGCTCAGCAGGGAGGGAAGCTGCGAGTCGCGGTAGTCCTCGAGGACGTGACTCTTCCAATCCGCGAATGTCGGGACGTGGGACGGCGTGACGCCGGTGACCTGGAAGATGGCGTAGCCTTCGCCGGTGGGCGCGTACTGCGCGGGATCACCCTGCTTGGACTGGAACGCCTTGCCAACCAGTTGCGAGCCGTCCGGGAGAGCGGAGATGACCCCCTTTGAGTTGACCGAAGGCGTGGTGACGAGTTCGAAATGGTGGGCGGCTGCCGTATTCTGCAGGCCATTCTTGATGGCTTCAGCGGTCAGGGTGCGGGCGTAGTTCTCTTCAGCCTGCGCGGATTTCTCGCGGATGAGTGTGGCCTGGATGGTGGGCAGCACCTCATTGATCGACTGCGCATGTGCCTGCTGGCGCTCTTCCACCTGCACGATGTGATAGCCGAACTGCGACTTCACGATCTTGGTGTCGCCGATCTTCTGGCCGAAGATGGCGCTATCGAACTCCGGCACCATGCGACCTCGCTGCGAGAATCCGAGTTCGCCGCCGGAGTCCTTGCTGCCCGGATCGTCAGAGTTTTTCTTGGCCAGGTCGGCGAAGTTGGCGCCGCCCTGAATCTGCTTGAGGATGTCCTCGGCCTTGGCCTTGGCAGCTGCGTCGGTCTTGGCATCGGCGCCGGGAGCCAGCTTGATGAGGATATGGCGTGAGCGGGCCTGTTCCGGCACCGAGTACTCAGCCTGGTGGGCGTTGTAGTACTGCTGAATCTCCTGCTGCGCGGGTTGCGGCACGCCGCCCGGAAGCTGGTTGGGCGTGAACGCGAAGTAGGCGATCTTGCGTTCCTCAGGCACCCCGTTGGCATAGCGCGCCGCGTTCTTCTTGAAGAAGGCTTCGAGGTCGGCGTCGGAGGGGTTGATCTGCTTGCGCAGGTCATCGCTGGAGAGGACAGCGTAGTCGAACTTGACCTTGATGTTGTCTTTGCGATACGTCTCGCGGACTTCCTGGTCGCTGACGGATACGCCGGCGGTGATGAAGGCCTCCAGGCGGCGAATGGTGATTTCGCGCTTGATGTTGTCTTCAAAATCGGGCACCGACATATTCAGACGCGTGCTGACCAGGGAGGCGTACTGCTGGTCGCCGATGAATTTGCCGTTGGGGAAGATGGCTTCGCCGGTGGGCCCGGTGTGGAGATACTGCGCCACATCCTGGCTGGTGGCAGTGATGCCTAGGCGGTCCGCCTCGGCCATCAGGATCTGCTGCTGGACGAGCTGCTGACCCACCTGCTGCGCAAAGAAGTTGAGGATCATCGGATTATCCGCGTATTGCGGATTCCGCTGCTGCACCTGCTGCCGCGCAATCTGCTGCACCCGCTGCTCGGTTACGGTTTCGCCCGAGGAGAGGAAGCGGCTATACCAATGCGGGTAGATCACGGCGTAGGTATCGGCCGATGTGGCGCCCTGGCCAGTAAGTCCAGGGATGAGGTAGACCACCATCGACACCGAAGCGGCGGCAATGATAACGACGAAAAGGGCCTTGGTCAGGCGGTTGTCTCTTTGCAGGAAACGGATCATGGACGGTTTTGAGCCTTCTACTCTCTATGCGCGCAGGGGGCGCCCGCCTGGACCCGGATCGGGGTTTTGAGGCGGGCATCTCCCATGGATGCGCAAATCTCGCTCGACGCGATTCTCAGACATTATAGATCAGCGGGCAGTTTTCAGTTGTCAGTTCTCAGTTGATCAGAGATCAGGGGTCAGGGATCAGGGGTCAGAAGGCGGGCGCATGCGAAACGGGCATCCCACGATTGGGATGCCCGTCGGGTGCAGGATGAAGACTGACCACTGAAAACTGACAACTGTCAGCTGACAACTTACCTCCAGTAGTAGGCGCCGCCTACGACGTAGTAGGGACGGTAGTACACCGGGGGATAGCCTCCATAGTACCGGGGACCATAAGAGCCGCGGCGGTAAAGCGAGGGGCCACCCTGGTATAGGCCCTGGGCCAGCCGAGACGCTTCCTGTTGGCTGACCGGGTCGACGGTCACCGGCTGGTTCAGGTGGAAGGTGACCAGCGCTTCAGCGGGGATCCAGGCGCGCGGGCCGGGAGTGGCCGCGGAGGCCGCGGTTCCCACGGTGCCGCCCGCCGCTGCGCCGATGGCCGCGCCACCGCCGCCTCCGGCTGCGCCACCGATGAGCGCACCGATGAGCGCGCCGCCGATGATGTTGCCAGCGGTGTGGCCGGCCTTGTTGGGACCTACCACCTTGAACTGATCGGTCGCCAGCGGATAGTTTCTGCCGCCCAGGTCGAGGGACGTAAGGGTAAGCGCCAATTCAGGGCTGCCGCCGAAATCGCCTGAGTTCTTTGTGCCGGAGACCACGCCATGGACCGTCGCGCCGCGAGGGATGGCAAGTACTCCGTTGACGGCCACGTCGCGAATCACCGTGAACTCGAGTTGGGTGCCTTCCTTGGCGCGCTTGTTGTCAAGTGACTCCGTGGTGCGGACCTGCAGAACGCTTCCCTGGGGCACCGTCATGGGGCCGGTGGGAGTGGCATAGGCCGGAGGCGGAGCGTACTGGGGGCGCTGCGAGTATCCCGGAGGCGGAGGCGGGTAGCCCGGCTGCTGTCCATAGCCAGGCTGTCCATACCCTGGAGGCGGGGGCTGCTGCCCGTAGCCCTGATCGGACGGATAGCCTCGCTGCTGGGATGGATAACCCTGCTGCGGGGCGTTTTGAGAAGGATAGCCATTCTGCTGAGACGGATAGTTTTGCCCATTCTGGGGCGGATAGCCGTTCTGCGATGGATAGTTTTGCTGCGGGGCGTTGTTCTGCTGGGGTTGGGCCTGATCGTTGGGGGCGTACTGCGGTGGCGGGTTGTTATCGGCGGTCGCCGGTGCGCCGTCGTCCTGCGCGTTGGGGTCGGGGGCGGGCTGGCCGTCCTGTGCGGCCGCGGGGTTGCCGACCTTGAGGTTGTTGTTCACCTTGGTAACGCCCGGGACCTTGCTGACGATGGATTGGGCCAACTGGCGCGACGCATCACTCGAGACGGTGCCGGAGAGGGTGACCTGGCTCTGAATGGTGGCGGCGGTGATGAGGTCATTTGTGAGGGCCGGGGAGGCATCGAGCGCCTGCACCACGTCCATCTCGATCTGGCCGTCGCTGCGCTGACCGCTGGCGGGCGCGGCGTCCTGGGCCACGAGGACGGCGCTGGAGAAGGCCAGCACAGCCACCAGGGCCACGGCCTGCGTCTTGAATCTGTTGAGCAGTAGCTTGTTCATCTTGATATTTCTCCTCCGCACGAGGTGCTGCTGCGTGTTCTACCCATTAGACGGGGAATACGCACGTGCCGTCACTCGTTGGAACCCCGGCTCGGCAAAAAAGTTCCGTGCCTCGGGGTAATTGCGAGACGTAAACCGCTGTTTCCGAAGGCTCCCTGAATTAGATGCTATAGCCGGGTTGTCGGAGTCGTATGCGTCAAGGCCTCGTCATCGGGGAGAAAAAAGTGAAACACGGTGCCCGAGGGCTTCCCCAGGCCGGCCGGACAGCTGCGTACGCGCACCATGCCGTGGTGTTTGAGGATGATCTCGTGGCTTACCCACAGGCCGAGACCGGTACCTATGTCTTCCTTGGTGGTGAAGAAGGCCTCGAAAACGCGTTCCCGCACTTCGGTATCCATGCCTGATCCGGTGTCGGCTACGGTGAAGCGTACGCCGGCCACGGCCGGATTTCTCCAGCTTTGCGAACGCCGGGCACGGATGCTGAGGCGGCCTCCTTCGGCGGTGGCATCGACGGCGTTGCTCACCAGGTGGGCGAAGACCTGGCGGATCTCCCCGGCATAGCAGAAAAGGTTGATTTCGGGGTCGTATTTGCGCTCTACCAGGATGTTGAGCGTGTTCAGGCGGCTCTGGTAGAGATTCAGGACCGAATCGACGAGTTCGGCCATGGAGGCGCGAAGGGGCAAGGTGGACTGGCGGTAGAAGCGCAGCGTCTGCTGGGCGATCTCCGTGATGCGGCGCGCCTCGTGCTCCGCCATGGTGACGTACTTGAGGGCCGGCTCTTCAATGCCGCTGAAGTTGCGCAACAGAAAGAGCAGGTTGGTGATGGCTTCGAGGGGGTTGTTGATTTCATGGGCGATGGAGGCGGCGAGGCGGCCGGTGGCGGCCAGTTTCTCGGTCTTGCGCAGGGCCTCTTCGCTGCGTTTGCGCTCGCTGATGTCCTGAATGATGACACCGGCCCACCGAACCTGGTTGGCGGCGGAGTTAGTTGCGGTGCGAACGGGATAGGCGCTGACCAGCCAAGTCCACGGGCGGATGGGTTTGCCGCCTTCGCCGCAGAGTTCCAGGTCTTTCGCGGGCTCCTCGGAGACGAAAACTCGCTCCACTGCTTCTTCAACCTGTCGGGCAGTGGGTTGGGGCAGGATTTCGGGCAAGGTACGGCCGAGGTGGCGATTGAGTGGAACTGCGGTCAACCCCGCGAAGACGTGATTGACGCGCACGAAGCGCAAGCGGCGGTCGAAGAAGGCCAAGCCCACGGGGGCATTGGCCAGCGTGGAGTCAAGCAGCGAGAGCGTGTCATGAAGGCCGGCGCGCTGCTCCTCAATGGACGCAACCATGCGGTTGAAGGCTTCGATCAGGTCGCCGAACTCGTTGTCGACGGTCACCGGGAGCGGGAAACGTGCGGTGCTCTCGGGCAGGGTCATCAGGGCCGCGGTACCGCCCTGCAAAACAGCAAGCGGCCTGGAGATGGCGCGGGAAAGGATCCACACCAGCAGCGCAGAGGCCCCCGCCCAAATGATGCCAAAGATGAGGATGGCGCGTTCAACGATATGGAGCTGTCCGTCGTCCCATGCACGATTGTTCTCGACCCAGGCATAGCCGCGCAGAGTGTCGCCGGTGTAAATGGGCGACGCGCTCTCCCAGCGATCGCCACTCCGGAGAAAGACCTTGAGTTGGTCGCGTTTGAGGTTGGAAATCTGCGCCCTCTCGGCGGAATCGAGGGCGAACTGGCGTGGATCTCCCTTGCTGACAAAGAGCACATTGCCGGCAGGATCTGTGACTTTGGCGAGGGACACACTGGGCGCATCGCCCGTCGTCCTGACGGAAACGCCGACCCAGGCAGCCTGGTCCTTCAACAGGGCTTCGCTCGCCTGCAGCGACAGGGATGTGGCCTGGTGGGCGAGCCGTTCGAGCGAGTGCTGGTGCACGTCGTGGCCGAGTTTGCTGACCAGCAACAGCGCAAACAGCAGCACAGACAACGCCTCGAGCAGGATGAGCGAAGCCAGTATCTGCCATCGAACGGAGCGCGGCCACCAACGCATCCCGGACCTCAACCATAGGCGGGAAATCGTGTGCACAGCGTTTCGAAATGATCGGGGAAACTTCACAACGACCTATTTTGCCGCCAGGGCACGGGCAATCTGCTTGCCGTGAAAGCGGCCGTTCTCGATAAAGATCTCATTGGTGCGCGATCCGGCGACGATCACTCCCGCAAGGTACAGGCCGGGCACGTTGCTTTCCAGTGTTTCAGCGTCGCAGACGGGCAGGCGGTCGGGCCCCTTAAAGCGTACGCCCATGCTTTCAAGAAAGCTGAAGTCCGGCCGGTAGCCGGTGAGGGCGAAGACGAAATCGTTGCGGAGGGTAACACGGCCGTCGGGCGTCTCGATCACGGCCGTGTCGGGAGTAATTTCGACGACGTTGGATTGGAAGTATGCCTTGATTTCGCCGTTCTTTATGCGGTTTTCGATGTCGGGCTTGATCCAGTACTTCACGTGGCGATGGATGTCTGGCCCGCGATGCACCAGCGTAACGCGAGCGCCGTGCCGCCACAGCTCGAGGGCGGCGATGGCGGCGGAGTTTTTACCGCCGATGACCACCGCGTCCATCCCGAAGAAGGGGTGGGGATCGTCGTAGTAGTGGTGGACCTTGCTGAGGTTTTCCCCCGGGATCCCCATGATGTTGGGCAGGTCGTAGTAGCCGGTGGAGACGATCAGCTTGCGGGCCTTCAAGGCCGAGGGCCGGTCGAAGCGGTCAACGATATGGGCGGTGAACGCGCCGTCGGAGCCTTCCACGCGATCAACGCGCTGGTACTGGCGGACGTCGAGCTTGTAGAAGGCGGCGACCTGGCGGTAATACTCCAGCGCCTCGTTGCGGCTGGGCTTGGCATTGGGGCTGGGAAAGGGGATGTCGCCGATCTCGAGCAACTCCGATGTGGTGAAAAAGGTCATGTGCGACGGGTAGTGGAAGAGAGAGTTGCAGACGCACCCCTTGTCGACCAGTGCCACGCGGAAACCGGCGCGCTGGGCCTCAATGGCGCAGGCCAGGCCGGTGGGGCCGGCGCCGATGACCAGAACATCGAAGATGGCGTTGGGGGCGGGCGGGGCGTCGCCGTCGGGCAGGGTGTGGGGGTCCTCGGGTGGGATGGAGTCGAGGGGATAGTCGGCCATGGTTCTAGATTAGGGCATGGGGTGGGTGGGTTGGTTTGAAAAGCGGAGATGGTAGAATGGTAGAGTACAGGGGTGGAAGTGTGGAAACTCCGGAGAATGAACGACCAGAGGGGAAGACGCTTCCGACCAAAGATGGGCTCGCGGAATGGCTGCTGAAGATTTCCGAGGAAACCGCGCCGCTGATGAACGACGGGCGATCCTCTAAAGAATTGATGGACGAGCTTTATGACGACGAGACGGGTTTACCGAAATAGGTCGGAAATGGGAGGAAGCTCGGTTTGGCGAAGCGCAGGAGGGCGGAACAGTGGCTTTGAACATTAAGGACGAAGAAACTCACGAAATGGTGAAGGAACTGGCGACGCTGAAGGGAACCAGCCTTACGTCAGCCGTGAAGTTCGCGGTACGGGAAGAACTTGATCGGGAGAAGGCACTGCGGGAGAACGCAGCGCACCAGAAGCCGAAGAGCCGCTACGGCCTTTTGATGGAGTTTGCCCGCGAGTACTCAGAAAGAGTGAAAAAAACAGTTCACTCTTGGGAGATTGACGAATTGCTCTACGATGAGGACGGTCTTCCGAAATGATTGTCGATACCTCGGCCCTGGTTGCGGTAATTACGGAGGAAGAAGACGGTCCAAGCTTCGCGACGGCCATGGACAAGGCGGATGTTCTTCGACTGTCCGCGGGCACCTACCTGGAAGCCTCCATTGTTTTGAACAAGCGGCGGGACCCAGTGATCGGCGCGAAATTCGATGAGCTAATCGACATGCTTGGCATGGTGATCGAGCCAGTGACGGTGGAGCAGGCGAAGATTGCGCGTCAGGCGTATCGGGATTACGGGCGAGGCAGCGGACATGCGGCGAACCTGAACTTTGGGGATTGCTTCAGCTATGCGCTGGCGCGGGCGAAGCGCGAGCCGATTCTATTCAAGGGCGACGATTTGGGACATACGGATTTGCGGTCGGCGACTGAATGAACCAATTCGGGATGTTATATCGGAACTAATCGCTTGGGATTCGGCTGTTAAGCCATTTGTCAAAATGGGTTTGATCTGCGGCACGTGCGTCTCTTCCCAAACTTCGGAATCTTTCGACGATGCTTTCGGTATCGGTGCCGCAACAAACTTCAATCGGCGCTGAATAGTTCCCTCTCAACAGCAGCTCACATGCGCGAGCATCAACCTCGGGAACGCTATAACCGCACACCACGATCCTTTCGCATCGATTCAAAGCGAGCGAAGCCTGATCCCAAAGGTGATTCCAAAATTCCTCATGCACACGACCGAAGCTAGTTCCTGTGAAAAACTGCTTACACTTACTCGGAAGGATCATTGTGCCTGCGCCGTCCGCGATGGCCGAACGGTAAAGCGGATCAGAGCGATCCGGGTATCCCAAGAATGCCACCTCTATCGAGTCGATCCACGGCCGGCCATTCCAGCCAACAGGGAATCTCCAGTTAACACTACCGTGCAATTTCAGAACTCGGACAGGCGAAGGAGTTCCGACCCATCCAAGCGCGAATCCATAACCATCTCCTAACCACCACTTGCCTGCTTTTTGGAGCGCTGATTCGAGGGAGACATCGTAGTTGAAAGTGATTGTACAATCCCCCGGTGCCACAATTTGCTCAGCAAATGTGGCATAATCGCGGGCTTCATTCTGACGGATTTCCACAAACCAAATCCGTATTGCTGCGATGAGCGTCGGCTTGTGACATTGACACAAAAGGACTACATCGGATGGGCGAGGCCTGAGGTTCTGCCCCGCGGTGATTCTCTCGTCAATACTGGTGAGAAGCTGCTCAATGTCCTCAGAGCATTCAAATTCCTCTCGGAGGAATTCGACGGTTGAGCGAAAGCTGTACGGCCCTTCGTCGCCGTGCGTTTCCATCCAGCGAAACAAGCGGTTTCCCATCCGTTTTGCGAGCGGATATCCAGCGTGTATGGAAGCACCTGCGCCGAATACGAATGTGTTCATTCCGAGTTCCTGCTCAGATTTTATATTGCTGGTCTCACGTTTGTTCTCCTGATCCATTACCCTAGAGGGGTCAAAGGGCGGGTGGCCCAGGTCTCAGCGAGCAGCTGCACAAAATCGGGGTGCCCCAGGTCTCGATTTTGAGACCTGGGATAGCACGAAACGTCGGCGCATTTCTCAATTGCGGGCGGTTTACCGCCTATCCGGAAGTTAATCATTTGTTATCCGCTCCCAGACCGCAGCCCTGACTCGGTTTGCAGAAAATAAACAACGTTTGTTGCACAATCTCATTTTGGGGCATAAGTGCGAGACCGCTTTCGGCCCCGTATTGGGATGGAATCGGGTACCCCCCTCCCCCCCTCCTCATTTATTTTTATTTCCACAGAAAACTTTGCAGAAAATTAGAGAGATTGCGAGTCTGCCGTTGCCGTCCTCGATATCTGATCGGGGAGACATTTACCCACAGACTTTGCCTATATGAACGGCAATCCTCTTCTCCAATCACCCGAACCTGCCAGTCCTCCCTCGCATCCGTTACCCTAGAAACGTCAGAAAAACGAGGGAGCTTCACAATGACCGTGATCCGGCAGGAAGATTTTATTGCGAGTGTGGCGGGGGCATTGCAGTACATCAGCTATTACCACCCGGTGGATTACATTACCAGCCTGGCCAAAGCCTATGAGCGCGAGCAGTCGCACGCCGCGAAGGATGCAATGGCGCAGATCCTGATCAACAGCCGCATGTGTTTCGAGGGCCACCGGCCCATCTGCCAGGACACGGGCATCGTGAATGTCTTTGTGAAGGTGGGCATGGATGTGCGCTTTGAAGCTGCGCCCGGAGAAAAGCAGCTCGACCTGCAGGAGATGGCGGATGAAGGCGTGCGGCGCGCGTATCTGGACCCCGACAACAAGCTGCGGGCCTCCATCCAGGCCGATCCTGCGGGGGCGCGGAAGAATACCAAAGACAACACGCCGTCGGTGGTGAACGTGGAGTTGGTGCGCGGGTCGACGGTGGACGTGACGGTGGCGGCCAAGGGCGGCGGCTCTGAGGCCAAGAGCAAGTTTGCCATGCTGAACCCGTCCGACTCCGTGGTGGAGTGGGTGCTGAAGACCGTTCCCACGATGGGCGCGGGATGGTGTCCGCCGGGCATGTTGGGCATCGGCATTGGCGGCACGGCGGAGAAGGCAATGCTGCTGGCCAAACAGGCGTTGATGGACCCGATCGACATTCAGGACCTGATTGCCCGCGGGCCCGTCACGACCTCCGAAAAGATGCGCGTGGAGCTGTACGACAAGGTGAACCGGCTGGGCATTGGCGCGCAGGGGCTGGGCGGGCTGACCACGGTGCTGGACGTGAAAGTGCTGGACACACCGGCGCACGCGGCCAACCTGCCGGTGGCGATGATTCCCAACTGCGCCGCGACGCGGCATGCGCACTTTGTGCTGGATGGGTCGGGGTCGGTGTATCTGGATCCGCCGAACCTGGAAGACTGGCCGAAGCTGGAGTACGACGTCTCGTCGGCAAAGCGCGTGAATCTCGACACTGTGACGCGCGAGGAGGCGGCGACGTGGAAGCCGGGCGAGGTGCTGCTGCTGAACGGCAAGCTGCTGACAGGCCGCGACGCCGCCCACAAGCGCATGACGGATATGCTGAGCCGCGGCGAGAAGCTGCCGGTGGACTTCAATGGGCGGTTTATCTACTACGTGGGGCCGGTGGACCCGGTGCGCGAAGAGGTGATTGGACCGGCGGGGCCCACGACGGCGACGCGCATGGACAAGTTCACGCGGCAGATGCTGGCCGAGACGGGGCTGTTGGGTATGGTCGGCAAGGCGGAGCGCGGGCCGGTGGCGATTGAGGCCATCAAGGAATTCGGCGCGGTTTACCTGATGGCGGTGGGCGGCGCAGCATACCTGGTATCGAAGGCGATCAAAGGCTCGCGGCGGCTGGCGTTTGAAGACCTGGGCATGGAGGGCATTTACGAGTTCGATGTAAAGGACATGCCGGTAACGGTGGCGGTGGACTCGAAGGGAACCAGTGTTCACGAGACCGGGCCGGCGGAGTGGCAGAAAAGAATCGCGGGGATTGCGATACTGCAGTAACGCGGGGAACAGGGGTCAGTTGTCAGTTGTCAGTCGAGAAGAAAAAGCATGGGGCGCAACCCGCAATTGCGGATTGCGCCCCATGCTTTTTCTGTTCCCTATTCCCTGTTCCCTGTTCCCTATTCCCTGTTCCCTGCTCTTACTGCTTTCCGAAGCGGTATACGAAGCCGGCCGTGAAGCCGAGGCTATTCTGCATTTTGGAGTCGAAGCCGGTGCCGAAATACTCGGGCGCGACGCGGAGGGCGAAGTTGGGGGTCAGGTTATATTCCACAGGGAGGCTGGCGCTGAGGGCATACGTTCCGCTGTCGGGGTAGAGGCCGAAATATGTGCCGCCGAAGCCGTTGGTGTCGCCGGAAAAGCGGCCGTTAATGTATCCGCCCATGACGCGGCCCGACACCGAGTATTTGGGCTGTAGATAAAAGCGGTAGGTGGGACCGATGAGCCCGGCATAGGCGCTGATGGCAGGCTTGGTGATGGAGGCTGGATTCAGGCCCACGTAAGGTGTGCCGTAGTAGCCGCGACCGTCAATGGTGACGCCCAGGCGCTCGTTGAAATAACGGGTGACGCCGGCATCCCATGCGTACATGAAGACGCGCTGCAGGTTGGGGCCTGGGGTAAAGCGCAGAAGGCCCATGCCCGCGAACGCATCATAGCGGTTGGAATAGGCATCGTGGATGGCCTGGATGCGACGCTGCTCGCGGCGGGCGCGGATGCGCGCCTGAACGCTGAGCGTGTTCTGGGTTTGGCTGGCCGTAGACTGCTGCGCCTGGCCTTCCTGCTGCGTTGGGGTTGCGGGATTGCTGCTCGAACTCGAGCTTTGAGCCAGAACGACGTGCGCGGCGGGCAGACCCAGCGCCAGCACAAGAGCAAGACGGCGAAAAGAAGACATCGGTATCGGGTTTCCTCCACGGGATTACGGAAGCGCGCTACGAGTGCGGTTTTCCGGCGTGCCGGCCTTGGGTTCGCCTCGCAGGGCGATACGTGCGGCCGGCGCCGATTGGAAAACTGCTGTGAGCAGCGCTTCCCCCAATAGGTATTAAATCACCTGAAGGGGGACCGTGTGGGTGATCCCGTTGTGGTTTGGACGCCGCAGCGCCCGAATCGACTGCAAAGAGTGCTACTTAATGGAGCCCAGATCGGTTTGCAGCGCAGCCTGGTCGAAGCCCGAGGGGGCGCCTTTGTCCGTAAGCCAGTTCTGGCCCAACAGTGCATAGGCCTCGTCACAGTACTTCTTCCAAAAGGCAACGGTCATGGTCTTCGGCTGGCCCCAGGTGATGCAGGTGAAGGAGTGCTCGTCATACTTGGGCACAAAGACGCAGTGGCCTCCCCAACTGCCTTTTTTGGCGTTCGCGCCGCCATTTGGCACCACATCCCAAATATCCTGATTCTGGGCCGTCACGGGGAGAGCGAGGCCGATGTAGACTCCGCCGAACAGCGTGATTGACTGGCGGATTTCAACCAGGTTGGCAGGCCGCGCACCCGCGAAAGCGAGCAGCACATGGCCATCGGCGCCATTGTGGCGCCAGTCGTTCAGCACGTCGAGTTCGATGCCGCCCGAATCGGTGGCTGGGTTTCCGGGGACGTATCCGTCCCACTGCTCATAGAGGGTTTCGACAGTTGGATCGGGGACGGTGACCATGCTGCCGGTGTTGGCGGACCACACCTGGATGGCGTGGGCCACACCGGCAATGGTGCAGTCGCCGAGCGTGTCGTTGAGCATCATGCCCCACGAAGTGATGCCTTTTGTCCAGTCTTTCGCGGGCGGGGGTGACGGCAGAGATGGTTTCAGGTAATCGCCGACTGCGAGGGTTCGGGTATCGGTTTTGATGGCCTTGCGGCCGAGCCTCATCTGCGAGTGATCTGACATTGGGAAACTCCTTACGCGTAAGGGATGGTCCAGTTAGGACCCGGTTACACAGGGTGGTGATAAGAGTGCCAAATCCGTTTCATGTTGTCCAGTAAATCTTTCGGGTTCAGACACAAAGGGGTGAATCCCTCACCCAATTCCCGGCGCGATGCTCTACGATGAAGGACATTGGAGGCTGATCGACAATGGGCAAGATTTTTCTTGGAATTATGCTTGGACTCATTCTCGTGCCGGCGGCGGTTTTGGTGTGGTTCCGTTTTGGCCAGGTTCCAGTGGCGGTGAACGATCCGCCGCTTCCGCAAGAGAAGCTGCTGACCAGCGTTCCCCTGAACGCGCGCATTGATCGGGAAGCGGTAAAGACTCCGCCTGTGCAGGTGAACGAAGACACGCTGGTGGCCGGTGCGCATATCTATAGCGACCAGTGCGCAGTGTGCCACGGGTTCCACGGCAAGCCGTCGCGGTTTGGCACGCATATGTTCCCGGACGCGACCCCGCTGTGGGAGAAGCACCACAACGGCGATGTGGTGGGCGTGAGCGACGACCCGCCGGGAGAGACCTACTGGAAGGTGGCGAACGGGATTCGGCTGACCGGCATGCCGAGCTACAAGGAGACGCTGACGGAGACGCAGATGTGGCAGGTGAGCCTGTTGCTGGCCAATGCCGACAAGCCGCTGCCGCCGGGGGCCGTGTCGATTCTGAACGGGGAAACGTTGCCGGCGACCCCGGCGCCGACTGTGCCGGACGAGAAGAAGCCTGAGGAAAAGTAGCGAGAGCCGGGCGTTATTGGGAAGGAATGGGACGATGAGCATAGCGGACACATTGCGCAAGGGGTTGAAGTTTGTGTTGATGAGCATGGGGATTTCAAGCCCGGAGAAGAAGCCGGCGCCGGCTAAGCCTGTATCCAAGTCGGGATCGTAAGTGAGCTACGAGCCGGTTTGCTTCGTGGGGTTCGTGGTGCCCGGAGAGTCAGGTTAAAAGCGCATCGCGGGCAGGCGAATCCGAATCCAATGAAGCAGAGATGATGAGAATGACGGAAAAGAAGGGCTTCTTCAGGGCATTTCTGGATTTCTTTATTCTCTTCAGCGGCGTTTCTACCGCGTCTAATCTATCGAGAACTCGAAAGACGCCGGTTCTCGGGCGCGGGTTGTTCCTGTTCCGCAAGCCTGAAGAGCCGGGCAACGACAGTTCGCACATCAATCGATGAGCGCAAAACCGACCCAGAACCTGTGAATTGGTAAAATTGAGACTATGCCGCTGACCCGCCAAGAGGCGCTCGACTATTTCCACTCCTCCGACCTGATCGGCCTGGGCTTTGAGGCCGACGCCGTACGTCGCCGCCTTCATCCCGAGGGCGTGGTCACCTACATCATCGATCGCAACATCAACTACACCAACTTCTGCACGGAGTACTGCACCTTCTGCGCATTCTACCGGCCGCTGAAAGGGCCCACGTCGAACGAGGGCTACATTCTCGATTTCGAGAAGATCTACGAGAAGATCGCGGAGACCCAGGAGATGGGTGGGACGGGCGTGCTGATGCAGGGCGGCATCCATCCCGACCTGAAGATCGACTGGTTTGAGCGGCTGTTCACGGACATCAAGCAGCGGTTTCCTCAGATCTGGCTGCACTGCCTGTCGGCGTCGGAAGTGCTGGCGATTGCTGAGTACAGCGAGTTGAGCCTGCGCGATACGATTTCCCGTTTGAGAGACGCGGGGCTCGATTCCATTCCCGGCGGCGGCGCGGAGATTCTGGACGACGATGTGCGCAAGCGCATTGCGCGGCTGAAGTGCCGCACCGAGGACTGGGTGAGCGTGCATCGCACCGCGCACCAGCTTGGCATGCGGACAACGGCCACCATGATGTTCGGCGTGGGCGAGACGTTTGAGCAGCGTATTAATCATTTTGAAGTGGTCCGGCGGCTGCAGGAAGAAACGGGCGGATTCACGGCGTTCATCCCCTGGAGCTTTCAGCCCGGGAACACGGCTCTGGGCGGGCGTGGTTGGGAAGAAGCGACTTCGGTCGAGTATTTGAAGGTGCTGGCGATTGCGCGCCTCTATCTGGACAACATCGACAACGTGCAGGCCAGTTGGGTGACGCAGGGCTTGAAGGTGCTGGAACTGGGGCTGCACTTTGGCGGAAACGATGTGGGTTCAGTGATGCTGGAAGAGAACGTGGTGAAGGCCGCGGGCACTTCGAATTGCACAACGGAAGAAGAGTTGCGGCGGATTATTCGCGACGCAGGGTTCAAGCCTGTGCAGCGGGATACGCTGTATCGGACGATGTTTTTGAACTAACGATTCCACGGCACAAAAGCATATTTCACGGATGGGTCTGGCTGCCCGCAGCTACTTCGATGGCGTGTTTGATGAGCGCCAGGATCGAGGTCAGACTCTCTTCCGCGCCGCGCTTGCTGCCGGGTAAGTTCACAATCAATGTACTTCCCTTGAGGCCGGCCACGGCGCGGGAGAGCCACGCGTATGGATTGACGGCGGCGCCTTGGGCGCGCATAGCTTCGGCGAGACCGGGGGCTTCGCGATCGAGGACACGGCGGGTGGCCTCGGGCGTGCGATCGCGAGGGCCAAGACCGGTGCCGCCCACGGTGAGCACCAGGGCCGCGCCCTCGCTGCTGAGGCGGTTAAGTTCCGCGACGATAGCGTCTTCCTCGTCGGGCAGGAGTCCCGTCTGAACTTCAGCCTGCGGCCACCGCTCGCGAAGAACCGCAACCACCGCAGGGCCGGCGGTGTCGGCCATCAGTCCCTGCGAGCAGCGGTCGGAGATAGTGAGAACGGCAAGCAGCATGGGGTGATTGTAGCCGCTCCACGCGATTACTTTGCCGGCAGCATTTTGATGGTACGCAGCCACGTCTCCACGGTCTGCGGCCAGCTCGTCACCGGAAGCGCGGTGCGGCGCAGCCCGTAGCCATGCCCACCCTCGGCATAGACGTGCAACTCGGCGGGGACCTTGGCGTTCTTCAACTGAAGGAAATAGGTGGTGGCGTTTTCGACGTGCACGGGGTCGTCCTCGGCCTGCACGATGAACGTGGGCGGCGTCTGCGCAGTGGGCTGGATATCGGGATTGGGCGCCATGCCCTTCTCCGCGTTGGCCAGGTAACCCGGATAGACGATGACCGCGAAATCGGGGCGGCAACTGAGCTGGTCGGCAGCATCGACGGAGTCGTAGAGGCGCTTGTCGTAATGCGTGCTGAGCGCCGCCGCAAGGTGCGCTCCTGCGGAGAAGCCGAGCACGCCAATGCGGTTGGGATCAATGCCCCATTCGTCCGCATGCTGGCGCACCATGCCGACGGCGCGCTGCGCATCCTCGAGGGCCGCGGGCGATTTGGGATAAGGGCCGGTGTCGGGCACGCGATATTTGAGCAGCACGCAGGTGATGCCCGCGGAGTTGAGCCAGTCGCAGACTTCGGTGCCTTCAAGATCGATGGCCAATATCTGGTAGCCTCCGCCGGGGAACACCACGACCGCGGCCCCCGTGTTGCCGTTTTTGGGACTGTAGAGAGTGATAGTGGGGTTGGAAACGTTGCCGAGCCGGATGAGCGGCTTGCCGGCGATAAGGTTGTCTTTGGCGCTGGTGGTGTCGACCTCGGCGGGCGCATTGGCGACAGCACCGGGCGCGGCACCGGGCAAGCCTTGGGGCCAGATGGGCAGAGTGAGGTGGCCGGGCGCGGGCTGCCACGCGGGCTTCTGTGCAAACAACGAGATGGATAAGGTGGCCAAAGCGGCAGCAATGATGGCGCGCATACGCATGCGATAATCCTCCGAAAAACTTCGCAGCGATGATTGCAGTTGAGGGGGCAAGGTTGCAATGTGAAGCGCGCTCGAAATGTGTCTGAGATGAGGCGGCAAGGAGGTTAGAAAGCCGGAGTCATTCGCAACGAGTCACGGCTGAGCGTTGGGCGGAATGAGCAAGGTAAGCGTTTGTGACGCGATCTCAATGCGTGCGGGCAGTTGGCCCAGCACCTCTCCATCGGCCTCAACAAACACCCGCGCGGCGGAGCCGGTGCGTGGATAACATTCGACTGAGTTGGCATCGATCAGTTCGACTTCGCGCTTGAAAGTATGCTGTCGCAGAATGAGCGCGAGGAGGAAGAGCATGTAGCGGAAACGGCTGCGTGTTTTGAAGGCCAACAAGCAGAGATTCTGGTTGTGCAAAGTGGCGCCGGGCGCCAGTTCGCCAACCACGCCGCCAAAGGACCGAACCCGCACCGCGAGCAGTTGTGAGATTTCTACAACACGCGCGGTCGCATCGCGACTCTCGGTAAAGGCCGCCCGGAAAAGTGGAAACGGATCGGTGGCCCAGATGCGGAACGCCTCTACCAGGTAAATCGCGTAGCCGAAGCGCCGCTTCATTCCAGCATCGAGCCGAGACATCAGCAGTGCGTCCGCGCCGGCACCCGCTGCGACGGTGAAGTAGCGGGAGCGCTCGTTTCCCTCACTGTCGCAATAGAAGATTTGGCCCACCGGAACCTGCATGGGCGTGGCGGCAAGTAATGCCTTTATGGCACGGGCGGGAGACTTGGACAAACCGAGGTTGGCGGCCAGCGCGTTGGCCGTTCCGAGGGGCACAACGCCGAGTGCCACATCAGTGCCGACCAGGACCTGCAGGACTTCGTGGACGGTTCCGTCGCCGCCGCAGACCAGCACCGCATCGCATCCCTGGCGGATAGCTTCCAGCGTGAGCGCGGCGCCGCTGCCCGGACCGTCAATCACCTGGTGATCGACTTCGATGCCGGCATGGCGCAAAACGGCAAGCGTGTCCCGCAGGATGGCTTTCCGGCTTGGGGAGAGTTGCCCGGACGCCGGGTTATCGATCAGCGCAATCTTGCGCATTGCAACGTTCACGTGGGCACCCTTCGGGTGGATATCAGCTGCTATCTTCGCATCCTGGACCCCAGATTGAAGGTGACCTGCCGATTTGTGTCTCTGCAATGTGAACCTTTCTCGCGCGTGTCGCGTAGTTCCACTAGAATGGTTGCCCAACAAGCAAGAAAGGAACTGCAGAGTTCTGCACGCACATGACTTATTCGATGCGCAATGCCCACCCGCGTTTTGTTCCGGTTGTTTTGATGAGTATTTTGCTGATTTCTCTGGGGGCCTATGCCCAGGAGAAGCCGGCCAGCACCGCGGAAACGCCGCGCTACAAGGACGCCAGCCTTCCGATCCAGGATCGCGTGGCCGATTTGTTGCCGCGCATGACGCTGGAAGAGAAAGTCTTTCAGCTGACGGGCGGTTGGGATGGCCACGTTGATGTGATCGACCCCACCGGCACCTATACCAGCGAATCGGCGCGGAAGACGCTGGCGGCGGAGTGGGGCGCAGAGGTGAAGTTTACTCCGAAAGACGCCGCCATTTTGCGCAACGGCGTGCAGCGCTATCTGCGCGAGAAGTCGCGGCTGGGCATTCCCGCAATGTTCCTGGGTGAGGCGCTGCATGGGTACATGGAGTATGGCAGCACGAGCTTTCCGCAGGCACTCGGACTGGCCAGCACGTGGGATCCGGCACTGGTGAAGCGCGTGTTCACGGCGGTGGGCGATGAGGCCGGCTCGCGCGGCGCGGGGCAAGTGTTTTCTCCGGTGCTGGACATTGCACGCGACCCGCGCTGGGGCCGCACGGAAGAGACGTATGGCGAAGATCCATATCTGGCCTCGCGCATGGGCGTTGCGGCGATTGAAGGTTTGCAGGGCGACGCCTTTCTGATTGGTCGCCATCACGTGATGGCGACCGCGAAGCACTTTGCGGTGCATGGGCAGCCGGAAGGCGGCACAAACACGGCTCCCGGGAACTATTCCGAGCGAATCATCCGCGAGAACTTCTTGGTTCCCTTTCAAGCCGCCGTGCAGGAAGCGCACGTGGGCAGCGTGATGGCTTCGTACAACGAGATTGATGGCGTGCCTTCGCACGTGAACCATTGGTTGCTGGACAAGGTGCTGCGGCAGGAGTGGGGATTCAGCGGCTATCTCACCAGCGACGGCGATGGGCTGCAGATGCTGGTGGGCACGCACCACGTGGCCTACAACATGGCGGATGCTGCGCGGCAAGGGCTAGCTGCGGGCATTGACTATGACCTGTCGGAAGGAACGGTCTACAACACGCTGGTGGCACAAGTGAAGCAGGGCGTTGTGCCGGAGAGCGAAGTGGATCGCGCGGTGGCGCGCGTGTTGGCAACCAAGTTTCGGCTGGGGCTGTTCGACAATCCGTACGTCGATCCGGATTATGCGGAGCGCGTGAACAACAGCGCCGAGCATCGTCAGCTTGCACTGGAAGCGGCGCGCAAAGCGATTGTGCTGCTGAAGAACGACGAGAATTTACTCCCGCTGGATTTGTCGAAGCTGAAAACGATTGCGGTGATTGGACCGAACGCCGCGGACGTTCACCTGGGCGGATACAGTCGCGATCCCGCGTTCGGCATCAGCATTCTGGACGGCATTCGCGCGCGAGTGGGCGACAAGGCCAAGGTGCTTTACTCCGAGGGTTGCAAGATTACGACGGCGCCGCAGGGGTTCCGCGGCTGGTGGGCCGAGAATGTGGAGCTTGTCGATCCGAAGACGCAGACTGCTTCAATCCAGGCTGCTGTGGAAACGGCACGCAAGGCGGATGTGGCGATCCTGGTGGTGGGTGAGAACGAGAGCACCAATCGCGAGGCGTGGGCGGAGACACATCGCGGAGATCGCGACTCACTGGATTTGCTGGGCGCTCAGAACGACCTGGTGAAAGCGGTGGTGGAGACAGGCAAGCCTACCATCGTGCTGCTGCTGAATGGGCGGCCGCTGTCAATCAACTACATCGCAGAGAAGGTGCCTGCGATTCTTGAGGGATGGTACCTGGGCGAAGAAGGCGGCGCGGGCGCGGCGGACGTGATCTTTGGCGACGTGAATCCGGGCGGCAAGCTGCCGATCACGTTTCCTCACTCGGTAGGCGATCTGCCCGACTTCTACAACCACAAGCCGAGTGACAATCGCAGCTATGCGTTCAGTACGCGCCAGCCGCTGTTCGCATTCGGTTCGGGGCTGAGCTACACCACGTTCAAGTTCGACAATCTTCGCGTGGAGCCTGCGCAAATTTTGAGCGGCGGCACGGCGAAAGTGAGCGTGGATGTAACCAACACCGGACAGCGTGAAGGGGACGAGGTTCCCCAGTTGTATGTGCATGAACGCGTGGCTCCCGTGACGCAGCCGGTAATGCAGTTGAAGGCCTTTGAGCGGATCACGCTGAAGCCAGGAGAAAAAAAGACGGTCGCGTTCACCGTGACGCCGGAGATGCTGTCGATTCTGGATTTGGACATGCACCACGCGGTTGAGCCTGGAGTGTTCGACCTGATGGTCGGGCCGAGTTCCGACAAGACCAGCTTGGTGAAGCTGACGATTGCGGGTTCGCGTGGGGAGAGCGGAAAGCCTGCCGCTGCACCGGCGCCCGCGGGCTCCGAGTCGGGGGTTGTAAGCACCTTTGACGACGGGAAGGTCGCGGCGAACTTCGGCTCGTGGATGGGCGCGGGGGACTCGATGAACGGCGGTAAATCGATGGGTAAGATCGAAGTGGTCGAGCCCGGGGCCGCGAACTCCAAGGGCGCGCTGCAGGTGACGGGCGAGGTGGTGGCCGGCGGTCCATTCCTGTTTGCGGGGGCGCTTTACTCGCCGGGCGCAGCACCCATGCAGCCAGCAAATCTCTCCAGCAAGCAGAGCATCAGTTTCTGGGCCAAGGGCGATGGCAAGTCGTATACGCTGCTGGTGCTGACGGAATCGCGCAATGGGCAATCCGGCGAAGCTCCCGGGATGACGACGTTCGTGGCCGGGCCGGAGTGGAAGCAGTACACATTCCCGTTCACGACATTCGACACCGATGGGAGCGATCTGAGCGGAATCGGTTTCATTCGGGTGCAGGAGCCGGGCAAGTTCCGGTTCCAGATTGACCAGGTCGAGTTCAAGTAGGTACACGGTAACGGGATAGTCGCCCGTTCAGCCGTAGTCACCCGCGTGCCGGCCATGCAACACCAGGAAACAACTGGCGTTGCATGGCCGGCATCTATGTCACAGGCAAGGCAAAGCAGTCCCGACAAGACTCAAGCCAATGTGGCGTACATGCAGGGGTGATTTTATGGTGGTGCTGTTCTTTATTCCGATATTGATTCTGGTACTCGTCGCTACGGTGCCGACCTGGCCCTACAACAAGAATTGGGGCTATTATCCGACGGGCGGAGTGGGAGCCATCCTGGTTCTCACCATCGTGCTGCTGCTTCTGAACCGCATCTAATATCCAAGACGGTCAACGTACGCATTACTCAGGGATCGCGGCGCGCCGTACAGGGAGATCGACCCATGTATTTTGCCCGCGCGTTCGCATTGATTCTGATCCTGCTGGTCTCGGGCGGCCGCTCTTACGGCTACTCGGTATTGACGCATGAAGAGATCGTCGATCTGTTGTGGACCTCGAACATTGTTCCCCTCCTTCAACATCGCTTCCCTGGAATGACAGACGATCAGATCAAGGAAGCTCATGCCTACGCATACGGTGGATCGGTCATCCAGGACCTGGGCTACTACCCGTTTGGCAGCCGGGAATTCAGCGACCTTGTACACTATGTGCGCACTGGCGATTTTGTGCAGGAGCTGATCAAGGAAAGCAACGACGCCAACGAATATGCCTTTGCGCTGGGCGCGATGGCGCATTTTATCTCGGACGTGGACGGGCATCCCGCTGTGAACGAGGCGGTCTCACTTCACTACCCAAAGTTGCGCGCGAAGTATGGACTCCGGGTAACTTATGCGGAGGACAGGAGCGCGCACCTGAAGACCGAGTTTGGATTCGACACGCTGCAGGTGGCAAAGAATCGCTATGCACCGGAGCAGTACCACGACTTAATCGGCTTTGAAGTCTCAGTACCGCTGCTGGAACGAGTTTTCCCGGTGGTCTACGGAATGGACTTGAAAGACGCGCTGCCGCACCAGGACCTGGCGATAGGGTCGTATCGTTTCGCCATCAGCCAGTTGATTCCGCACATGACAAAGGTCGCTCTGCAGTTGCATAAGAAGCAATTGACGACTGAAACACCTAATTTCGCAAAGAAGAAGTTCCTCTATCATTTGTCGCGGACCAATTATGAGAAGGCGTGGGGGAAGGGTTATCAGCATGCGGGCTTTGGAACCCGGTTTGTGGCTGCGTTGTTGCGAATCGTACCGAAAATAGGGCCGTTCAGGGCACTGGACTTCAACGATCCAACGCCGAAGACGGAAGACTTGTATATCAAGAGCATCGATAAAACCTTCGACGACTATCGTGCGCTGCTGGAACAAACGAAGACGCATCCACCGGAGTTGCCGGATGACGATCTTGATAGCGGCCAGGCTACCAACGCCGCGGAATATACGCTGGCGGATGATACCTATGCGAAGTTGGTAACACAACTTGCGGGGAAGAACTTCGCGCAGACTTCGCCTGAGTTGCGTGAGAATATTCTCGCCTTCTACGCCGATGCAAAGGTGCCCATCAAGACGAAGAAGAACGACGATCAGTGGCAGAAGGTGTCAGCTGCACTGGACCAATTGAAGGCTGCGCCGCCAGCGCCGACTACCGCGGACACTGCCGTGCGGTGAGCCCGGAAGCAAAGCCGGCAGGATAGATTCCGTCGCATCGATCTACATTCATTCCGCTTCGACAATGACGCCGGTGCATTCGCCGAAGCCGATGCGCGGTGCTCCCTCGCGCTGGGCGTAGGCGCGGAACGTGACCTGATCGCCATCCTCAAGAAATGTGCGCACCTCTCCGCTGGGCAGGCGGATGGGTTGCGGGTTGTGCTTCTTCTCGAGGAGACAGCCCTCGGAGCCTTCGCTGGCCCCGGAGATGGTGCCCGTGGCGAGCAGATCGCCGGGGCGCAGATTGCAGCCATTGCTGGCGTGATGCGTGAGCAGTTGCGCAATGGTCCAGTAAATGTCTCGCAGGTTGCCGGTACTCATCGGCATGGGCGGCGTGCTGGTGTCGCGCATCTGCTGCGATTGCAGGTACACCTCCAGCTTCACATCGAATGCGGCCGGTTGTTGCGATGAGGACGACAGGTACGGCAACGGCTTGGGATCTGCTTGCGGACGTTCTTCGGCGGCCACACGATAAGAAATCAGCGCCTCGATTGGAACGATCCATGGAGAGATGGTGGTGACAGAGTTTTTTGCAAGGAACGGCCCGAGGGGCTGGTACTCCCACGATTGAATGTCGCGCGCCGACCAGTCGTTGACGAGGCAGAGACCGAAGATGTGTTGTTCGGCTTCGTCGATGGGGATGCTCTGGCCCAGCGCATTGCCCGGGCCTACGAAGATGCCCATTTCCAATTCGTAATCGAGCGATCGCGCGGGACCGAATACGGGCTCNNGGGTTGTCGGGGCGGAAGAGCCGGCCGACGCGCGTGGCGTGATGGATAGATGCGTAGAAGTCGGTGTAGTCACCGATGTGCGCTGGGAGTTGCATTGCTGCTTCGCGCATGGGAATCAACAGCGCTTCGAGGCGGCTCTGCGTCTGGTGATCGGTTTGAGCGGCGTTGAGCAGCGCTGTGAGCCGGCGACGCAATGCAGACCATGCGCCGGGGCCAAGCGACATTAACGGATTGAGCACGTCGGCGCGGCAGGCAGCGAGGATTTCTTCCGGCAGCGGCGCAAGGACACCATTAACGGCGCAGGCATGCAGGTCGAGAATTTGATCTCCGATGGCGACGCCGATGCGCGTCTGTTGCCCATGGCTGAACACGCCGTAGGGCAGATTCTGGATGGGGAAATCCGTCGCGATATTGTTGGCGGACGCCAACCAACTCTTCAGAGCCATCCGAGAGCCTCCAGACCGTGCATCGGCTCGACAAAGGAACACGAGCCGATGCTGATGAAGAATTGTTGGCGCACTTCACGCAATTGCTCAGTGCTCCACTGGAAAGAACGCCAGGCGATGGTGTCCGGCGAAATATTCCACGCGGCGGGGTCTTCTTCGTTGAGCAGAACTCGCGCCTCGTCTTCATCGCCACCGAAGTGAATGAGCGCTGCGGCACAAACGAGATTGACAAAGCCGTGCATGGTACCAGTGGGACTATCGGGCGCATAGGTGAACAAATGGCGCGAGCGAATGGGGTAATGCAGACCGGCCGTGGCCTTGAACGGCACCCTGCGCATGGAGAAGGCGCTGAGCATTTGTGCAATTGCTTCGGCGGAGGGAAACGCATCGGCAACCACGCCGCCCATGCGCAGTTTGGCACGCACGCCCGCAGCGGAGAGGTCATCGAGTGCTGCCGCTATGTTGGCCTGAAGCGGCACTTCAAAGTATGCGTCGAGGCCTGACGGCAGCAGCGTGGTGATGCGGTCGATCTCCGCGGGCTCATCGGTCTTGATTTCGACCGCCTCAATGGACACGCCGTCGTCGAGGAGCATGGGAAGGCTGTCCCAATCGGCAGTGGCCGGACCGATGACGCTGACTTTCAGATTGCGCAGAGAATTGCCCGCGAGGTTGCGCAACTCGCTCAGGCGATTCAGGTCGACGATGAAACGGCCAAGCGCCGCGGCGTGTTTGCTTTTGGCATGGCCCAAGTAGCTGCACAGGGCGGTGCGCATGTCGAGCGAGGCAGGCGGGTAGAGGCCCGCGTAATCGATGAGACCCTGGAGCACGCTGTCGATCGCGGTCATTTTCTGTTCGACTCGGCGTTCGCGCCGGGAGTGAAGCGCTTCTTCAATTCTTGCCAGCATTCGAAGTATTCGTGTTGCAGAATGCGCGTATTCATGGCGAACTCGGTGGGGCGCACCACGAGTTACGTCTCAAACATAAAGGCCAATGTGTTGTCGAGATATTGCGGCTTCAAGTCGGCGTTCGTGGCGCGCTCAAAGGTCTCGGCATCGGGGCCGTGGCCGGCCATGCAGTTGTGGAGGCTGGCTCCGCCGGGGACAAAGCCTTCAGCCTTGGCATCGTACGCGCCAAAGACCAGGCCCATGAATTCATTCATCAGGTTGCGATGAAACCACGGCGGACGGAACGTGTGTTCGGCCACCATCCAACGCGGAGGAAAGATGGCGAAGTCGCAGTTGGCGGTGCCAGGAACAACCGACGGAGAGCTGAGAACGGTGTAGATGGACGGGTCGGGATGGTCGAACGAAACAGAGTTGATGCAGTTGAACAGAGCGAGGTCGTATTTATACGGCGCGTAGTTACCGTGCCATGCAACGACGTCGAGCGGTGAGTGATCAATGGCCGCGGACCATAGGCGACCGAGGAATTTCGCGGTCATGCGGAAGTCTCCATCGCGGTCTTCGTAGGCCGCGGTGGGAGCCTTGAAGTCGCGCGGATTGGCAAGCCCATTGGCACCGATGGGGCCGAGTTCCGGGAGGCGGAACGGCAGGCTGTAATTTTCGCAGATGTATCCGCGCGCGTGCTCTTCCGCGAGAATGACACGGAATTTTACGCCGCGAGGAATGACGCAAATTTCGCCCGGTGCTACTTCGAGGATGCCGAGTTCCGTGTGAAAGTGGAGCGCGCCCAGTTGGGGAACGATGAGGAGTTCTCCATCTGCGGTGTAGAAGAATCGGTCGTGCATGGAGGCGTCGGCGCTGTAGAGATGGATGGCGACGCCGGTTTGCATCGCAGGGTCGCCGTTGCCACCGGGGGTAATGATGCCGTCGACGAAATCGGTGGGCTTGTCGGGCAGGGGCAGAGGACCCCATCGAAGTTGGTTCGGCGTGGTGGGCGCTTCGAGGAACGGCCCGCTGCGGATGAGGCGCGCGTCGATCGGTTCATACGGGTGGTGCGTCACCGAGGGGCGAATGCGATAGGTCCACGTGCGGCGGTTGGTGGCACGCGGGGCGGTGAAGGCAGTGCCGCTGAACTGCTCAGTGTAGAGGCCAAGGGGATGCTTTTGTGGCGCGTTTTGGCCGGACGGCAATGCCGCTGGAACGGCCTCGGATGCGAATTCATTTCCGAAGCCCGACTGATATCGAATTTCGACGGACATGGACGATCCCTTTCACAATCTGCCGGAGCTGGCCCACTGTTCTGCCTCGCGCATTGCCTCGTAGATCTGATCGAAACTGCTGACGGCGAAGAGCAACTTGTGCAACTCGTCGACCTTGACCGGAGTGTTCAGCACTTCATCCAAAGAGAAGTCGTGGACTGCGCAATGGCCGTCCATGACGTTTTTGCATTCGCCGTGAGAGCTGATGAGACCGCTGCCGTAGACCTTGACTGCGCCGTTCTGACGAATGAGTCCGAATTCTACGGTGTACCAGAAGAGGCGACCAAGTTTTTCAAGCACGGCTGCATCTGAGATAGTTGCGCAGACGCGGCCGTAGTGCTGAAGAAAATCGGCGAACACGCAGTGTGCGTGCATGGGCACATGGCCGAAGACGTCGTGAAAGATGTCGGGCTCGGGCGTGTATTCGAGCGATTCCCTGCTTCGCAGCCATGTTATGGTCGGGAAGAGACGCGCTGCAAGCATCTCAAAAAACGCGGGCGCAGGAAGAAAGCCGCTGACGGGTGTGGAGTTCCAGCCGGTGCGAGGTGCAAGGCGCGCGCTAATTGCGGCGAGGTTAGGGAGGCGATCATTCTGGAGGCCGATGATGTGAAAGCCCTCGAGGTATTCGCGAGCTGCGTGCTTTTCAATTTCGGGCAGCACGCGGCCGACGAGTTCGGCCCACACGCTATGCTGCTCGACGGTGTAGGCGTAGTAATGCTGTTGAATGATGTAGGGTGCAGCGGCTGAAAGAGTCTCGGCATTCATCTGTTGTCTCCACGAACAGCGTTCGATTCACGTGCGGAACTAGAGATTGCCTCGTGCCTGCTGCTCCCGTTCAATGGCTTCAAACAGCGCCTTGAAGTTGCCTTTGCCGAAGCTGCGGCTTCCCTTGCGCTGAATGATTTCAAAGAAGAGCGTTGGGCGGTCCTCGACGGGGCGCGTGAAGATCTGCAGCATGTAGCCTTCGTCGTCGCGATCCACCAGGATGCCCAGCGCTTCAAGTTCGCCGATAGGTTCGTCGATGGTGCCCACGCGCGCTTTCAGTTCTGTGTAGTACGTGTGCGGGACGCGCAGGAACTCAATGCCTTGCTGTTGGAGCCTGGTCACGGTGTGGAGGATGTCGTTGGTGGCGAGGGCGATGTGCTGCACGCCGGGGCCGGGATAGAAGTCGAGATACTCCTCGATCTGCGACCGGCGTTTGCCTTCAGCGGGCTCGTTGATGGGAAACTTGACGAAGCCGTTGCCATTGGACATGACCTTGGACATGAGCGCGGAATGCTCGGTGGAGATGTCCGTGTCGTCGAAGTGCTGATAGAGGGAGAAGCCCATCACGTTTGCGTAGAAGTTGACCCATTCATCCATTTCGTGCCAGCCAACGTTGCCCACCATGTGATCGACGTGGAGCAGCCCGACGGGGCGGGCGATGCGGTCGCTATCGATAGCGCGGAAACCCGGCAGGAAGGGGCCGGCGTAATTGCTGCGTTCGACAAATGTGTGAATGGTATCCCCATAGGTATGAATGCTGGCGAGAACGACGTGGCCGTGATCGTCAGACTTGACGTGAGGTTCGGCAACGCTTACGGCTCCGCGGTTGGTAATTTCTTGCCAGGCTTTGCGGGCATCGTCAACCCCGAGCGCGACGACGCGGACTGCGTCGCCATGCAGATGGATGTGCTCGGCGACGGGATCGGCGGCGCGTAGCGGCGTGGTGAGAACGAACCGAACCTTGCCCTGCTGCACGACGTAGGACGCCCGATCGCGCTGGCCGGTCTCGGGGCCGGCGTAGGCCACCAGCGACATGCCAAAGGCGACGCGGTAAAAGTAGGCGGCCTGGCGTGCGTTGCCCACATAAAACTCCACGTGGTCCGTGCCTTTGAGGGGCAGGAAATCCTTGTTCAAGATGAGGGATTCGGCGTGGGAATGCGACATGACGGGCCTGGTGGCTGAACGTGGGGATGCGTTCATACAGATTCCTTGTCCGCCGGAAACGGAGGTGGAGACGTGAGGGGAACATTCCCGGCTAGGCGATAGCATAGGCCCGCAAAGATAAGCCGGAAAAGGGGAGTTCGAAGAAAAGATGCTGCCAAAACCTAATGAAATTAAGCATAATGGTTCAGGTACTTGAGGAATATCGGCGAATGACTCACAAGACCGTTCCCAACGTCATTGAACTCGACCCCATCGCTTGGAAGATACTGGAAAGCTTGCAACAGAACGGCCGGATGTCGTTTGCGGAGCTGGGCAGGAAGGTGGGCCTGTCGACTCCTGCGGTGGCAGAGCGTGTGCGTCGCTTGGAAGAGGCCGGAGTGATTACGGGCTACCACGCTGTCCTGAATATGACGAAGCTTGGTGTACCCATCCGCATCCTGATGCGGCTGACCATTCCAGGGGGAGATCAGCAGATCAGCCGGACCGTCGCTGTGCTGAAGGATCTTCCCGAAATAAGCCGGTGCCATCGCATTACGGGCGCGGAGTCTTTTGTGGTGGAAGCGGACGTGGTGTCGGTTCGGCACCTTGAGGCACTGATTGACAAGCTCTCGGCGCTCGGCGCGACGTCGACCTCGACGGTGCTTTCTTCGCCCGTGGAACGACGTGAATATAACGCCAGGCAAATCGAGAGCTTTGCTAAGTACCTATAGGAAATCAGGAAGTTGCGACGGGGGCACGGTTGTCTGGAACCTCCACGCGCCGGGAATAGTACTGCAGAGTCACCTTCCTACCGGTTTTGTCGAATATCGGTAGGCGAACGAGGCCCATTCTATGAGCTACAAAGTGGGCAGTAGTACTTAGCACCCCCAACCCATATTTGACACTTCGCTTGAAATTTATGGATGAAGCTTCCTCATCGTACCGCGTGGGGCAGGATAACTCACCGATACGGTAGCCGAACATTGCGGCCTGTGCGATCACCTGGTTATCGAACACAAAGTCATCAGAGTTTTCAAGCAGAGGAAGAGCTTCAAGAAGTTCGCGCGAGAAGGCGCGGAACCCGGTGTGATACTCGGATAATTTAATGCCGAGGAAGAGATTTTGAAACGCAGTAAGGAACCGGTTGGAAACATACTTATAGACCGGCATTCCGCCCTTCAACGCTCCTCCGCCAAGGATGCGCGAGGCAAGTACCATGTCGTAAACGCCGCTGGCCACCATGCCCGCGATGGCCGAGACAAGGGTCGGCGTATATTGATAATCGGGGTGCACCATCACGACGATATCGGCACCTGCGGCGAGCGCTTCGCGGTAGCAGGTCTGCTGATTGCGGCCGTAGCCGTAGTTCCGGTCGTGGATGAACGTTTGTACTCCCAACTGCTGTGAAAGCGCCGCGGTACGGTCGTTACTGGAGTCATCCACAAGAATCTTGATGTCGACGACATCGGGTAACTCCCGGACCGTTTTCTCCAGGGTCTTCTCGGCGTTGTATGCCGGCATCACAACCGCGATTCGCTTTCCGTTGATCATCGTATTCTCTCCTGAACCGTTCTGTGCTCACCCTAAGATTGTGTCTACCGCCGAAGAGCGGCTACCTTTTCGGCATTGAATAGGAGGACAGCTTCTCCTGCTGTGAATCTGGCTGCACCAGCCATACGTTCCTGTCGCTGTAATATTCGAGCAGCCTGCCATTTTCCGCGAGATCCATTTCGCGCGCCCAGATTACCTTGGAGTTATCGATGTCCGGAGAGTTATATACCCACTCTTCCAGTGAGTTATGTTCGGTGCTGTATCTTACAACTACGACTTGCTTTCCGGGAAGATGCTCCAGCTTGTCTTCAATCTGCGCTCGTTCGGTGCCATAGTGATCAGGCCCGTACCACATTCCAGCCCATTCCGAAACCGGCCATTGGGGAACGACGATATGGAGCGGTTTAGCAGAGACACGCAACACTCCCATCGCACAGCAAAGCACTACAGCGAAGCGAACCCAAGCCAGGCCGACGGGCTGACCACCCGGTCTCCAGACACGCAGATGACGCATGGCTTGCAAGCCAAGCGCATAAAAGGCCGCGGTAAACGGAGCCAGGTAGTGCGGAATGAGGAAGATCTCGATCGCCATGCCGGCCATCAACACGAAAACACATATCACCAGGAAGCGAACACGGCGATCCATCAACACGCGGCGAACCATGATGAGCGGGATCGTTAGGACGAAGCCCGCAAACAACAGAATGCCTGATGACGCCTTCATGATCGTAAGAGGCAGATAGGCCATGGGCTTATGAATATCCTTATATAACTTGTATTCGTCCTGGGCATAAAAGTCCCGCATGACTGCGTGGCGATACACGGGCTCAGGCCGCGGGGACTGCCAAACATAGTAAGGGGCAACGGCGTAAGTGGCCCGATTGATGGTATAGGGCAGAGTTAGTGGTTTTCCGAATACGCGGTAATCATAGTAGGCCATCCATGCGCCGGCGGAGATCACGAGCAAAAGTGGCAGCGCAGCACAACGAAACAATCTCGCTGGAGTTGGACGGTTAGTTCCGGACAACAACCAATGTCCCAGATATGCAGCTACCGGGAGGCAGAGCAGAAGGCCTTCGTAGGGCCGGGAGGTGGCGAGAAGCACAATGCCAACCGCCATCAACAAGCCGTAACGGAGCTGCACCCCTCGCATGAGTCGAGGAAGGGCGCCTAACACGAGCGCTCCGCCGAGCGCAGCAATAAACCCGCCGCCGATGTAAGTGTTGATCCAGTAGCTGAATAGACCGAGGCGCAGGACAGCCAGCATGGCACCGAGGAATGCCCATGTTGGCGGAAGCCACGCCTGCAACATCCAGCAGAGGGCGGAGCACATGAGGGCGTCAACGATGAGGATGCCGAACCACGGATGTCCAAGGAACACCTTGCCGGCAGCGAGAAGCAGTCCCTGCGCAGGAAAGTACATGGACATGTAGGTTGGAAACATGGTGATGTGGAAGCTTTCAAAGTGAGTCCACATCAACGGCGTCGGGTTGGTGAGTCTTCCGGAAGCGAAGGTGTCCGCCGCGAGAAGGAAACTAAAGTCATCGTGGATGAACGGCAGAGGAATTGGAAACAGAGGAAGCAAGGCGACGCGCAATACCAGCACGGTTAGCCCGGACAAGGCAACCGCCAGATGTTTCCTAAGTGCCACCCTCTTCAGGGTGGATTCAATCCAGGTGAATTGTCTTGAGCCTAAGCGTGGCCAGCAGAATGCCATTGCTATTGCAACAAAGGTCAAGCCGGTTTCGATCACCGCCAGTGTAAAGCCGTGCTCTGGATTGGATGGTGGGATCATATCCGTTCGATAAATAGTGTTGTTTGGGTTGTTTTCCGAGACATCGAACGTGCCATCTCGACTGGATCGGGAAAATGGGCTAACGATGATTGTGAGTGAGGGGGCAAGAGAGCCGGGGGAACACAAATGGCACTTATAAAATGCGCTGGCTGTGTTCCCCCGACAATATGACTGGAAAAGTTCCTGAGCAAGCCCTACCCTGGTTTGGAGAGGGGCTACGTGACGAGCGCGCTGGTGATTGAGCCAAAGATGCTGGACAGTTTGCTGCCGAGACTACCGAGAGCTGCGGTAGCACCAAGCGCAACCAGAGCGACGACGAGAGCATACTCAACCAAGTCCTGGCCTTCATCCTGCGAAAGCAGGTTCTGGATCTTGATGTACAACTTCAACATTGCGTCCTTCATTTTTGTTTTCTCCCCGTGAATTTGATTTCCCAGAGGTGGCTGGGCTTGCCCTCCTAGAAGCAAATGGCATGCCATTCAGCAGACATCGCGCCTTCCTTTAAGAATCAACAACTTACAAGCACGCCGCCGGATGTCAATGTAAACGGGCGTATACAAGACCCGCTTGGAGAGACACGCGCGTACACATTGCATGCGCCAGAGCAGATCACTGGATATAACTGGCAACATAAAAGAGTTACTTTGGGATGCAAAACTGTCCGACGGAAGTTTCGGTGACATTAAATGATGTATGGAAGTGGACAGAGAGCTATTAGGAGAGGGATTTTGCTGGCATGGGGAAGCTTGTACGCCGAGATGCGCACAAGTTTGCGTCACCTGCTGTAGACGCAGATGCGAATGGGAGCCGTGCGATTGCTTTTTAGGTAGTGGACAGCGCGGAGGCGGGGAGAAACGCTAGGGTGTCTCCGGGTACAGTTTGCGTATCGCGCACTGTGCCGGAAGGCAGTTCAATCACGGAGTGTGCGGAGAGGCAGGCGGAGAGACGCCCAGGCCGCACATGACTCCTGGTTTTGAGAATGCGGTGCTTGCGATCGAGATAAACGAGGTCGATGGGGAAGCGCATGCCGAACGTGTGCACGGCTTCGCAGGGAACGATCCACAGGCCCTCGCCGGGCGAGAGCCTCTCGCGGCCCAGGAGCCCCTTGTTGCGGCGCGACGCGCTATCGGCGACTTCAAGCGAATCAGCGAGCAGTGTTTGCCGCGTGAGGTTGGAGATTCGCAAACGAATGACCGCGGCCTCAGGGCGCGGCTGCCTGAGCCGTGAAAGCAAGGGTGCGAGTTTCCAGCGCAATATATTCATGGTTCCGGATGGGCCCTTAGCAGCCTGTGGTGCAACTGGCGATTTTCCAAGTCGGCTGGGAGCGAAGCCTGATGGAGCGGTTTCGACCCAGATGAGCATGAACGACGCGGGTGCTGGATTCAACCGCACTGTTGGGCCGGAATAAGTTGATGAGGCTCCCAAT
>PLXP01000222.1 GCA_003151435.1 Acidobacteriaceae bacterium | reverse complement strand
TTAGTTATGCGCGGTTGTATAGCTGTAGAGTGCAGGTTGGATGGCATTGTGGCGAAGTGACTTTTCGACGGTCTGCGCGGACCGTTCGAAGATCGCCCCGTCACGCGGGCCTTGTTGCCGGGAGACCAAACAAATCCCTTACGCTGGCTTTCGGGGGCCTGGGGCGGGAAAGTTGCCGTGCCCTCTACAAACTCATAGAGCGGCAAGAGTCGATCAAAATCGTCCAGAATCAAGCTAAGGTTAATTGCGTCGGTCGGCTGCAACCTCCCGATGAAGATAAAGGACCCCGCCTCGACCTGGGAATCGGGAATCGGCGCAACTGGATAGTTTTCGCTACGGACACGATCCGACCAATTCCACATCTCAAAACCCACGAAGGCGTCCGGGTAGATGTGTAAGTACTCATTGAACCGTGCAATCTTCGGCACAAGGGGGTCAATGGTGGGCAACTCTCGCGTAGTTTGGAGAGAGAAGGCAACGCCGTGTCGAAAAGTGTTGATGCCGTGCACCGGTTCGAAGCCAAGATTGAATTGGAGTTCACTCAAGCCGCCAACATGAAAAACATAATCTCTGCCTGTGTCGAGGCCGGAGTAAAAGGGCGTTCCAGGCAAGGTCTTCTTCTCCTTGTGCTCCTTACGCCATTCGGGAAGACCGCCGAATGGGCGATCCTGCGCGCGTTCGTTTACTGCCGTTACCACTTCCAGCAGGGTCAAGGTGCGTGGGCGTTCATTCACTGCCGTGAGGCGCTTGAATCGAACGATCTTTCTAGTAAGATCGGCGTGATCGACTTTGAGCCCGGCAGCCCGCCAATGCGGAGCACGCGATCCGCCTTCTTGGTTGGACCACCATTCGCGGTATGTGGTAGCAGAGGGGGGCAGTGTGTCGCCGATGATCTGCTCAAGCTCCTCAAACGACAGTGTTGTTTCGTCTGCGTTGACGGGCAACGTGTTTCCACCGCAGTCGCAGATGACCCTGCCGAGGAAGCTTTATCCGGACCATGGAATCAAGGCCTATGACAAAGGTGCGGTCTTATCAAAAGGGCAGACAAACGGGGTCTTTGAAAGGGTCGCGACAGCACTGTCGCCTAGCCAAAACTCACTATGACCATCACATCCTTTCTGCCGGTTGCTCAACTTCACAGGTAGCGGTGATCCTCTTGGGACACACAATACTGGTGCAAAGGGCGTCTATCAGGACATAAGGTGAGTGTCCAGGTCTTCCCCGATGTCCGCTTATTGAATCTGTGTCGGACAGTCATGGTCAATTCTGCGGTCACGGATCGATCTGAACAACAGCAGACTCCCTGAAAGAACTGATTTCTTAGTCGGACGGTCAAACGCCCGCCTTCCTCTTATCTCAAACAGGTGAAGACGCCGCGCCCAATTAGTGACTGCTATCATTGCTGGTATCTCCAAGCGTTTCATATTGTGAGTGCGTGGGTGCAAGTTTGAGATGGCGTCTTCCAAACGAGACTTTGAGCGGTTCGTGACCTGGCTGCACCAGCCGGAAAGCCAAACCCCGCCGGACGTGCGGCGACTTGCTAATCTCGCGCTGGCGTGCTTTGACGAATTCGCTCAGACCTCCCGCCAACACAGCCAGCGATCCATCTCATTGGTACGCCACGCCCGCAGGTCTCTTGCCCAGACGCCTGACGGGCCGCCAGACATCCAAGCGGTGGCCGCCGAAGGCGCTTGGCCATGGCGACGACTGCGACATCTGACCCTCGGCCCATTTCGCGGTTTCCGCACACCCGAGCCCTTTGATCTGCAAAAGCGGGTCATCTTGTTCTACGGACCAAACGGTAGTGGCAAAACCAGCTTTTGCGAAGGACTGGAATACACATTGCTAGGTGCGGTTGGGTTGAGCTCGAGGGCCTGGCGAAGTGCCGGCAGGATGTAAGCGCGGTCGTGATCGATGGAGAACTTTTGCAGGCCTGGATCGCGCTGGCCGGGAGGCATGTCGTCGTAGCTGTAATGATTGCGCGCCAGATCCGAGGCGCCCAGCGGAACGCGCACGAAGCTGATTCCGATGCCGTGCTGAGGGTCGAAAAGTTTGCGCATGACTTCTTTGCGCTGGTCCGCGGATAACTGTTCTTCAAGCAGCCACGCGGAAGAGTCGGTCATTGCGGCGCCAAAGCCGTCGATGGTCTGGAACTGGCGGGAGTCATCGACAGTGATGACCTTACCGGCAGCGGGGGTCGAAGCGAAAGATAGCGCGGGGCCCTGTTGAAGTGCCTGCTTGAGGTCGGGCGTGGTTTGATTCACAGCGACCGACTGGGCGTTGGATTGGGTGAGACAGGATGAAAGCAGAAAGCAAAACAGGATGAAGCCGCGAAACTGTGTGCGCATGAGCATGTCCATGATGGGTATCTAGTGGCGAATCCAGATTCTAATTCGTGAGCGGAACAGATCCGTGGAATCATGCCTGTCATTGCTGCTGGTCCGCAAAGGAAAGAATCAGCAGGAAGTCAAAGCGGAGTTCCGCGCTAAGGTCTGATTGAAGAAGGATACGGCACGGAGCTGTGAAGCTCCGTGCCGCGTGGTTGTCAGAAGGAGATGCGGGCGCCAAGCTGAATGACGCGCGGACCGCCGGGGCCTAACTGGCTGTACACGCTGGTCGGCTTCCCGAAGCCGGTATCGAGCGAAATCGATTCCGGCGTGTAGGTGCCATTCCCGTTGTAGCTGGGCAGCGTGAGGTTCGCTCCAAAGTCCTTCGACGCAAAGTTGGGGTGGTTGAAGATGTTGTAGGTTTCGCAGCGCAGCTGAATCGAGCGCTCCTGCTTGCCGGGCAGTGGGATGTTCTTGAATAGCGACATATCCCAGGTCTGCATTCCACCCGCGCGCAGACGGTCCGGCGTGCCGGGGTCAGGATGACCGATGGCGGGCAGAATCGGTTTGCCATTTGTGTCGACACTGAGGTTGACAGGCGGAGCCTTGCTGTACTGACGTCCGCCGTCGAACTGGTTAGCTGGAACCCAGATCTGCGTCCAGTTCGGCGTGCCGGTCATGAAGTTCGAGAGACCAGAGAGCTCGTAGTTATCCGTGAGCAATCCGAGCCAGTGCGGCCCGCCGAAGTGCTTCACCACGCCGGGAATATCCCACACATAGTTGACGGCGGCAACGTTGCGGCGATCCCACGACGCGACCTGGTAGTTGTAGAGCCGCGGGTTGAAGGGATCGACGAAGCCGTTGTCGTTTGACTCCGTGGTCATCGACTTCGACCACGTGTAAACCGCGCCGAAGGTAAGGCCCTTGCTGAAGCGGCGCTGCAGAGAGGCCTGCAGGCCGTTGTAGTTGGCCGTACCGTTGAACTTGGTGAACGGAAGCTGGTCGTAGCCCCAGTAAGGAGCCAGGTAGTCAGACGCAAAGGCATACTGGCCGCTGAAGCTGTATCCGGCGGCTGCATACTCGGGCGGAAGGTTCGGTTCCACATTCGGTACAACGCCACCGGGGAAGTTCGCAGGGTTCTGCGCTGCCTTGCTGAACGCCGTTCCGTAGGGAATCGTGTTGATGTCGTAGTTGGTAATGAGGTGGCGCGACTCGGTGCCCACGTAGGCAATGTCGTACGAAATGCCCCAGCCTGCCTCGCGCTGCACACCGAGAGAGTAGCTATACACAGTCGGGACCTGGCCGCTGCGCTGCACACCCGTAATTGAGCTAAGCGTGCCCGGCGACGACTGCGGCGCATTCGAAATCTGGCTAAAGTTCAGATACGTCGGCGAGCTGATCGACGGCGTGGTTTCAAGCAGCGGGTTGTTGAAGGCCGGGTTGAAGACCAGGTTGCCTTCTTCGCGGTCATGCGACATGCCGAAGCCGCCGCGCAGCACGCCCTTGTGGTCGCCCGTCGGATCCCAGGCAAAACCAATGCGCGGTTCCGGCATGATGCCACGATCATCCCATCCGCCTTTCGGAATGGTGTGATTGGAGGCGTAGGCCATACCTTCGAGCGGATTGCCGGTGTCAGGAATCGGGTTGCCGCTGCTGGGATCAATGTGGATCGCATTGTCCTGTACATATAACGAGGGGTCGAAGAGCGCGATCTGGTTCTTGTCGTCATATTGCGGCGGAATCCACACGAAGCGCATACCGTAGTCCAGCGTGAAGCGCGGCGTAATCTGCCACGTGTCCTGCAGGTAGAACTCAAGCTGGTTATAGCGGAAGAAACCAATAGGCCGCGAGCTCGACTGATCGAACGACTGGAAGTCGCCGAGCAGCGCGCTCGCGAAGGGCGAACCCAGGTTGGAAGCGCAGTTCGTCGCACTGATCGACGTGGCGCAGTTGTTAAAGCTGAATTGGCCATTCGAGTTGCCCCACGCAATCTGGTCCTTGCGGTTGCGCTGGTAGAAGACGCCGAACTTCATGGTGTGGTTCGACTTCACCCAGGTCAGGTTGTCGTTCACGTTGATGGTAGTGTTGGCCTGATACCAGGGCGTGGCGCCGAAGTAGGACCACGCATAGCTTTGACCGTTGCCGCTGTAGCCCACATCAGGAATCGACGTGGTGCTGGTCACCGGGAAGAGCAGCGGCAGATTGATGTTGTTGGCGCCAACGGAGAGGTTGCCATTGTTGCCGGTGGTATCGGAGCGGTATTCGCTGGGGCCTACGCTCACTTCGTTCAGCAGGTTCGAACGCAACGTGCTGGTCAGGTCAACCGCAAGGTTCCAGCCGTTCTGCGTATTGAGGCAGCCGCCGACGATCTGCACTTCGCCGTCGCAGGGCAGACCGAGCTGGCCCACCGGAGCGACGGTTGACTGGTAGTTGCCAATCCAGCGGGCGAAGATACGCTCGCCGGGAGTGATCTGGTAGTCAGCGCGGCCAATGTACTCATGGCGCGGATTCTCGAACGAAAGCGCATCCACGCGGTTGTAGGAGTCCTGCACGGTGCCGTAGCCGGAGACGTTCGGCTGAACGTAAAGCTTGTACACCGCCTGTATGGCCGTGTTGATGTCGCCCGAAGCGATCTTGTTGCCCGCGTAGGCAGTACCGGTGCCGGGCTTATAGATGGTGAGCGGATTGCCGGTGCTGTCGATACTCTGCGAAAAGTCGCCCGAGCGCTCGGCCGTGGTGGGCACATAGTAGGAGTTCGTGCCGCCGGGCACCAACTGCTGGTAGTGCTCGGTCGAGAAGAACCAGTAGACCTTGTTCTTCTTGATCGGGCCACCGAGGGCGATGCCTTCCGTGTTGTAGCGGTAGAGCTGCTTGGGAATGTCGTTGAAGTTGTTGTACCAGCCGGTCGCGTTCATGCCGTCATTGCGATGGAAGAAGTGCGCGTTGCCGTGCAGGGTGTTGGTTCCGCCCGCGGAGACCACGGAAATCTGGCCGCCCGAGGCCTTACCGTATTCCGCCTGGTAGTTCGATGTGAGCACCTTCACTTCCGAGACGGCGTCGGGGTTAATCGTCACGTGCGTGCCGCCATTGTTGCCGGTATCCACGTCGGAGGTGCCGTCGAGCGTGAACTCATGCGAGTTGGCGCGCGTGCCATTGATGTTGTAAGAGTCGATGCCGCCGGTGCCCGAGGCTCCGAACTGGCCCACACCGGCCACGCCGGGAATCAGCCGCAGGTAATCGAGAACGTTGCGGCCGTTGGTGGCCACCTCTTCGAGCTGCTGACCGGTAATCAGGTCCGAGCGATCGCCGGAGTTGGCCTGCACCTGGAGTTGGCCGGTATCGGCCGTAACGGTAACCGAGCTGGCTGCCGCCCCAATTTGCAGGGTAAAGATGCCGGCGTTCAGATTGTCGGCCGCGTTCAGGATCACTCCCGACTTCGAGAGCGTTCCAAATCCCGGCGCCGTCACCTGGAGAGTGTAAGTTCCGGGGGGCAGGTTGGGGAGCGAAAACGAACCGGTGGAACTGGCGGTTCCGGTGCGCGTGACTCCTTTGGAGACTTCGGTAGCTGTAATTGTCGCAGTGGGAATCAAGGCTCCGGTGGGGTCCTGTACAGAGCCAAAGATCGTGCCTGAAGTCACCTGCGCCCGGAGAGCGGGAACCAGACTGAAGGCGGCCGTCAGAATCAGGATCTGGCAGAGCACCCGCCCGATCCAACCGCCGTGCTGTTGCGCTGATCTAGCGGAAGTCCGTGGCAGCTTGCCTTTCTCGTACAACATATTTCCTCCTACTGCGTCATTCGCGAAACGCACTTCAACTTCGATGAGATTCATTTCGTTAGCCTTAGTTGCGGATCCCAGCGTCCATTGGCGGGAAATCTATAACCGGATGACGCTAGGCTACAGATGAAACGACGGTCTTGACGACCTGCCGAGGAAATTCTGATGATTTTCTGATGGAGTTTAAAGTGTTGGAAAATAATGAGTTAGTAGATTGACCTCCCAATGATAAACTTAATGCGATGCCGGTTGATCTGCCTTTCAAGGGAAAGTTTTTCGTTGCCGACTGGACTGTCGAACCCGAGTTGAACATGATTTCAGACGGCATTAGGACCATTCACCTTGAACCGAAGGTGATGAGGGTCCTGGTGCAACTGGCGACATCCCCAGGGCACGTTCTGAGCAAAGAGCGTTTGATCGAGACTGTTTGGCCGGATACCTTCGTCAGCGATGATGCGCTCACCCGGTGTATTTCAGTGCTCCGCCGCGAGATGCGGGACGACTCGCATTCTCCTCGCTACATCCAGACAATCCCCAAAGGGGGCTACCGGCTGGTAGCCGAAGTGCGCCGCTTCGATCACGAGGCGCAAGAGGGCACGAATCTTTCAAACCCAGTCCAGGCAACCGCAGTCCAGGCCACCGCAGTTGAGGCGCCAACGGCTGCGCCAACCCAGGATCTCAGGCCGACTGCGCTTCCCGTTTCCACAGCCGGAATGGCAAGCAGTGCCCAGGCGAGTCCCGGAGTACATCCAAAGACTCCGCGAAGTTTATGGCCAGTTGTAGCCATTCTGGTCTTGGCCGTGGCTGCAACCATCGGGTACCTGACGTGGCGAGCGCGCTCTCGCCCCACGCTTCTGGCATTCAGAGTGATTCCTCTCACGTCGTATTCCGGACAGCAGGCTCAGGCCTCGTTTTCACCCGGCGGAACTAGTGTCGTATTTGTTTGGGAAAGAACCGAGGACGGCAGCCGCAACCTGTTTATTAAACAGATCGGCAGCGAGACATTATTGCGTCTCACCCATTCGCCGGAGTCGGACTACTCCCCCGTCTGGTCTCCCGATGGAACTAGAATTGCATATTGGGCTGACACCGGCAAAGGCTTGGGTCTCTATTCGATCTCAAGCCTCGGAGGACAGCCCCAAAAACTTTACACCCCGCAGGGGAGGGTGCATTGGGAACAGCGGGCGCTTTCCTGGTCTCCCGATGGCAAGTCTTTGATCTTCCCGGATGGCGCGCCACCGTCCATCTATATGCTTCCCCTGGACACACTTCAGGCGCACCCCATCACGACTCCGCCGCACGTATGGGATGGCGATGTGAATCCAGCATTCTCACCCAACGGCAGTCAGATCGCGTTCGTCCGCGCCATCGAGAGCGCGGTGCGCGATATCTATGTTGTTCCCACGGCGGGAGGTGCTCCGCGGCAGGTCACCCACGACAGGCGGCTCGTCGAAAGCCTGAGCTGGACTGCGGACGGAAACGGAATCATTTTCTCTTCGGATCGCGGGGGGAAATTCGCACTCTGGAAAGTATCCCTTCGCGGCGGTGAAGCGCAACGATTGCCGGTGGGTGTCGAGGATGCATACCAGCCTGCAGTTTCTCCCACCAATCATTCTCTGCTCTACACCGAGAGTTCAGCTACATGGAACATCCTGGGCCTGCGCATGCGCGCGAGCCGCGAATCCAGCAGGCACCGAGAGGTGGACAAGCCCGCAGCGATCGTTTCTTCCACGCAGCAGGACTCTGCTCCATCCTTTGCTCCCGACGGTTCGCGGTTTGCATTTCAAAGCTGGCGATCTGGAGCGCAGGAATTGTGGATTGCTTCCCGCGATGGTCTCACCCTGCGGCAGCTCACCTGGGGCGGACGCGGGCTCACCGGCAGCCCGTCTTTTTCTCCGGACGGTCAGCAGGTGGCTTTCGACTCCAGGCCCGAGGATCATTCGCACATCTTTGTTGTTGCGGGTGCCGGCGGCGCGCCGCGAGAGCTGACCACCGGCAACTCGAACGATATTCTGCCGCGCTGGTCGGCCGACGGGAAGTTCATTTATTTCGCATCGAACCGTGGCGGCATCTGGCAATCGTGGAAGGTTCCGGTTGGCGGCGGTCAGCCACAGCAGGTCACTATGACCGGCGGATATCTCGCCATGGAATCGCCTGACGGAAAGTGGCTCTATTTCACGAAGGATAACGACTCCGGTCTTTGGAAGATGCCTTCGGGCGGCGGTCCGGAGACGCACATTTTGCCCCAACCCGCAGGCGGCTTCTGGGGCTACTGGGCCGTCACAATTTCCGGCATCTATTTCCTCGATGCCAGCCAGCCGATATGGCACATCCAGTTCTATGAGCCCGCGACAGGTAAAATCTCCACCGTCGCGACTCTGGACCGGCATCCCCCACCGTACTCCGGAATCAGCGTCGATCGCGATGAGGATCAGTTGCTGCTCACTGACGAGGTGAACGCCAGCAGCCACATCACCCTCGTACAGAACTTTCCCTGAAGCTGCGAGTCCACGCCGCCGGCACTCGCGGGACGCATGGGATGCAATCTCCTGGCAACATAAGTGCGGCGTTGGCGGTACCGCTGTCTCAATGACTGCTCTCCAATGCTTCACGTTCAAGGACGTGTAGGATAAATTCTCCGGCACCGTATCCCACCATGGGCAAGGCTCCCGTGGGGTCACCCAACTTTCCGGGAAACAGGCGGCAGGGCACAGCAACATACATTTCAGGAATGATATTGTGATCCGCGGCTGCTTTCAAAACTATGCGTTTAAGAATCGCGGCCGCCTCGGTATTCCTTCCCAGCCGCCGAAACACTTCCGCCAGGTTGAAATCGACAAACAGGAACTCCTCCTGCTCATACCAATACTCAAAGATAGCTGGATCCGTGTATGTGCCGCGAACGCGCCGGTAGCCGCCCGAGGCCACCTTCAAAAGCTCCATCCTCTCCACCGTGTCGCGCACAATCGCCGGATCAGTCACAACCCCGAAATTAATTACCGCCAACTGAGCGCCGTCAATATCGTTTTTTACTCCTTCTTCCAGCGTTCCATGCAGCTTCCCGTCCCGGATGAAAGCCGCGTCGAACCCTTCTTCGAGCTGTGCCACGTGGTTCCGGATCTCGCTCGGGGTCGCTTCGTCCCCGGCAAGATGCGCAACTTCCGCGAAGTCTTTGAGACCAACAATGGCCATGGCCGTGGAAAACGCGAAGTGCTTTTTGTCTTTTTGATGCTCCTCCCAAATCGACGTGTCGGCGGCGACGATCAGGCCCTGGCCGTACTTCTCCAGGTTTTTGAAAAGCGGTTTCACCACGTAATCCCTGGCGCTCTCGTACAATGGGCCGCGATAAGTGGGGATCTTCAGCAGGGCGGGATCGTCGTATTTCCGCAGGTACTCACCCAACACCCACAACGCAAGAGCCCAGTTGTCGAACTCGATATTGGTAGCGCCCTCATCGGTAAAAAATGGCTCTTCGGATCCGTCTCCGAAGTAGCGAACCACTGAGATTTGGTAATCGGCGCCCGCGGTCTCCGCGCGCATTTTTCCCGTTGGCTGAGCATTGAAGTAAGCCAGCAGCCCGGCACGAGCCTCGCTCTGGTGTCCCATGCGTGCCAGTGCAACCACGGCGTACGCCATGTCGCGCACCCATGGCGTGAAATATACGCCGTCGGGCAAACACGCTACGATCAGCCCGTTGCCGTGTCGCCCTGGACGATCGGGCTCGCGGCTCTGCGCCATACGAAGCATGACCTCACTCTGACGCCAAAGGTGCCGTTCTTCGTCCCCCGCGAATTCCACCGTCGGCTTGACCCGCCAGCGCTCCATCTCCGCAATCTCCCGCTTCGCCAGCGCGCGCGGCGCCAATCCCGCGCGCCAGCGGTTGAACTCTCTGGCCGTCTGTTCCAGTTCGCGATCGCTTTCAAGGGAAATGAGGGCCCACCCAAGGCTGGTGGCCAGAACCTGTTGCGGCTGCGCTGGCCCGGCCCGCTTTCCGCCCAGCGGAATGAGCAGCAGGGACTCCTCGATACCGTCGAATTTCAGCAGATGCATTTCCATGCCAAACATCCGCACCGCCCGTTGAGAACTGATCGGTCGGCTCCATTCCACATGCACCCCCCCTCGGCGCGCCTCTGCGGAACCGGGCTCCCAGTTCAGGACAAGAACTGTCTGTCGCGGACCGAACGGCATAAAGCAAAGACCTTCGCCATCGCTTCTGCGGATGTGGATGACCTGCGAGTCGTCCTCGTACTCTGCTGAGGCGTCTTTTCCGACTCCGTCGGTCCACCCAATTTCTCGAATGAAATTTGCGGTTTCCACACCCTCGCCGAGAGGTTTCCCGCTGTCCGGTCGAACAAAACTGTAGGGATGCGCGTAGAACTTGGTTACCGTGCCGGTTTCCGGCGAAACCACTGCGAATCCAAAGCCGTTTCCGGTAACCAGATGAGAAGCAGCGGCAGGCAAAGGTGCCAAGAGGCCGGCACAGACTAGAGTCGCAAGAGAACGGGCGATGTTCATGGCCAGCTAAGTTTCGACCAGGCGCCCTGAATTCTGCAACTCCCTCAGCGATTCCTGTCTAATTCGTCACTGCACCCGGTCTTCCGGGTTCTGGACGGATTCGCCTACTTGTCAGTAACGGAGTGGTAACTGAAGGGTGGCCGGTAATCCTCCCTGAACTCGAAAACCCGAACGCCTACATGGCTCAATGAGTGACTCGACGGATGATACACGCATTGAGGTCGGTTCGAGCAGCTGCCCGGGCGCACATCGTGATGTTGAGAGTTCTGAGGCTCAGCTCTCGTCCACTCGCGAGCAGATTACGTGGCCCTTAGTCGGCAAAGTGAATCGTGATGGAACCGGCATCGACGTTAGCTGTGAGGATTGCGTTACGCGGATCGGCCGTAAGGCGCGCGATAGCAACAGATCCCCGGCCAACAGCAATGGGTACTGTTGCCAATGCGCACGATTCGCACCTGGACACCTTCCTTTTGTCTGTGTCGGTTTTCTAGCCGGTCGACCTCAATACGGCCGATTCTAGATGTACGTTATCTGTACGCGTGAAAAGCTCAAACGCTAGAATAGGAGCTAAACCGTGTATAATGTTACGATTGCAACGAAATCAAACCGCCGACGCCAGCCTTTTCGAGGCCGCGCACAGGATTTCGTCGCATATTCTTCATAATAAACGATTTGATTAGCTTAGAAACTTGCCTCGGGCAAGAGCTGCCCAGTGTGGCTTTATATCTAAGTTATTGATTCTAAATGGTGGCCAGAGACGGGATTGAACCGCCGACGCCGGCCTTTTCAGGGCCGCGCTCTACCACTGAGCTATCTGGCCTCAGTGCAAACTTTCCGGTTGCAATTCCCTGTGCGGGTTCCGGCGAAACCGGAAAGGGTGGGCTCGTCCACGAACAGTGCGCTGCAACAACTCTGTGAGTATATCAATTCCCGGCGCAAGGGCCAAACTCCGACTCACGTCCCGATCCGGCGCGGTTCCCCAGGCGGCGGGGAGAGTCTCGATTGCGCCCGGATGGCGCCACTGACCGTGCGGCAATTTCATGGGTGGGATCTTCCGCTCCTGCACTACACTGGATGGCAATCATGCGCATCCCTGTACGAAACGTTGACCGCCAGATCGCCATTCTTGCACTCGCAGCTTTTGCCTGCGCCAGCCTGGGCGCCCAGACCGCCGCGACGCGATCCACAGCCCAAATCTCTGCGCCTGAAGCTCGCGCGGTGCACGCTTATGACGCTGCGGTGGGTGGGGGGGCGCTGACGCTGCATGCGTTTTTGGCGCAATTCCCCAAAGGCGCCGACCTGCACGTGCACCTTTCGGGGGCCATCTATGCGGAGACATTTATCCGCGATGCGGGCGAGGACGGGCTGTGCGTGGACCCGGTGGCGCTGAAGTTTGCGAAGCCGCCCTGCGAGGGGGCGCTGGCGCCGGCGGCGAGGCTGTCGGGCGCGCTGAGTGCGGCCGACCAGGACCTTTACGACCGGCTGATCGACGCCTTTTCAATGCGCAGCTTTGTGCCCTCGGCCGGCTACAGCGGGCACGACCAGTTTTTCGCCACGTTTGCACGGTTTGGCGGGCTGGACAAACGGCATACTGCCGAATGGGTGGACGATGCCGCCAGCCTTTCCGCCGCGCAGAACCAGCAGTACCTGGAGTTGATGGAGACACCGCCGTTCGGTCACGCCGCCGTGATATCGCACCAGATTGGCTGGCCTGCGGACTCGGCGGGCGTGGACTTTGCGCGGATGCGCCAGGCGCTGCTGGACCATGAGCTGAGGGACGACATGGCTGCCGACCGGGACGATGCGCGCGAGGCCGAGGCCCGGCGCCGGGAACTGGAACACTGCGGCACGCCCGAGGCAAAGCCAGCCTGCAACGTTGAAGTGCGGTTTATCTACCAGGTGCTGCGCGGATTTGCACCAGAACAGGTGTTCGCACAGACGCTGCTGGGGTTTGAGACTGTGCAGCGGAATCTGGAAGCGGGCGAGGGCGGTTTTGTGGGGATCAATTTTGTGCAACCCGAGGACGGATACGTCTCAATGCACGACTACACGCTGCAAATGAAGATGCTGGATTATCTGCACTCGGTTTACCCCAAGGTACACATCAGCCTGCACGCCGGGGAGCTGGCACCGGGGCTGGCGCCGCCGGAAGGACTGCGGTTCCACATCAGGCAGGCGGTGGAGCTGGGCCACGCGGAGCGCATTGGGCACGGGGTGGACGTGATGTATGAGGACGATCCGCACGCGCTGCTGAAGGAATTGGCCGCGAAGCACGTGATGGTGGAGATCAATCTCAGCTCCAATGAGGGGATCCTGGGAGTGAAGGGCGCGGAACACCCGTTTCCCGTGTACCGCTCGGCGCACGTGCCGGTGGCGCTGTCGACCGATGATGAAGGCGTGAGCCGCATCGACATNNCAGATGGCGCGAACGGGGATGGAGCATAGCTTCCTGAGCGGAGAAAGCCTGTGGGGAGCGCGGGATGCGTTCACGGCCGCGAACGCTGCCTGCAAGGGACAGCCGCTGGGCGGGGAGAAGCCTTCCGCCGGGTGCAAGGCGTTCCTGGATAAGAGCGAGAAGGCCGCGGCGCAGTGGGAGCTTGAGCGCCGGTTCAGGGAGTTTGAAGGGAAGTTCTGAAGTTCGCTGCAGAATTGAAAGGGCGTTGTAGGTGCCCTTAGATCCCGGAAACGCAGATCCTTCGACTCGCTACGCTCCCTCAG
>PLXP01000253.1 GCA_003151435.1 Acidobacteriaceae bacterium | reverse complement strand
CGCCGGAGCTAGGTTGATATTCATCACGGGTTATTTCGGATGACCGGTGATCGAGGCGGAACGCGGAAACTGGAGATTTGTCGGCCTGCGTTGCTCGATGAGTGACTCGACGATTTCGCATCAATCGACTTGGAAGACCGATAGAACTTGGAATTGGCATTCAGCTATCCCAGGTCTCAGAATCGAGACCTGGGGCACCCATTGCTTGCTCAATTTCCCTCGCTTAAAACTGGGCACCCGCCTACGCAAGCGTCTGGTAGCGGATGACGCGCCTCGCGTCCAACCATATCAGCCAAACCGCGGCGGCGAGAAAAACCGTGTTGCTGATGCGCGCCCACAGCAGTCCGCCGACCAGCGGCCTCTGAGTAAACGCGTGAATGCCGTAACCCAGCGCGCCGCCAGTTGCCAGGCTTAGGGCATGCAGCGCGCTCCATCCGGTTTGTCGCGAAAAGAGCGTGACCAGAACGAGGAAGACCGCGTCGATCGCCAGCAACGCACCCACCGCAGCCCAACCCCACTTCGGCGGCGTATTCATCACTCCCATGCCCAGCACGAACGCAACGGCTCCTGTAATCCATGGGCTCGGCACCATGCCGTCGGCCACGCGCGATCTCCGCGCCGGAATCAGAAATGCAGACACCATCAGCAACACGCTCAGTACTGCCGCGCTAAGAAGCTGTGCATTGGATGCAACGAACTGGTTTTGCTTGAACCCAACGCCGAAGTTCGCGGCTGTACCAAGCACGAACACGACAGCAACGACCGAATCACCAACCCGCCCCAGCCACGGCGTTTCAACCTCAGCAGGGAAAAGCGCCTCCACCAGCGCAATCGAGACGCCCATGCTCCAGAACGTGTGAAGGTTGAACATGAACAACGTCCACCACCCTCCGATGCCCAACGTCGGAATATAGGCATGGTCAAGCAGGTGCATATGCATCTTCAGATAGTCAGGATTGAAGAGCGACTGCGTCACCAGGCCTTCGCCGATCAACGTGTAGGCCGCGCCCAGCATCAGCATCGTCGGCCAGCCACGACCCGTTCGCCGCGCTGTCTCGCGAATCAGTACCGCCGCGCCGCCGTATGCTGGCGCCAATACGATCAGTGCCGCCAGCAGCTTTAACGGAAGGTCACCCAGCAGATACTCCGCCACCAGCGGAGTCACAAAGAACAGCGTAATTACCGCGGAGATCTTTCTCTCGGGCGCGACCATTGTCCTCCCCTTGCTCTAAGTGGAATGCGAGGAGCCGCTCCATGTGATGGAGCGGCTCAGCCCTGATCAGCCGTGTCGCAGGCAGGCTTGAACCGCCTGATGAAAAAAGGACCAATACTCAGGTTTGGTTCTGTTCGCCCTGAGCCTGGCAGCCGTCTCGTCATCCGGCCAATGGCTCTCGTCGTCGTACATCCGTCGGTGGCCCTCGAAAATTTCCGGATTTCCGAGCGTGAACTCGTCGCCCAGGCGCATCCAGCGTGCGACCAGCGTCCGGCCTTCGTCGCTGTCCGGCGGCACCTCGCAATCGAGCGCGCTCTGAACATCGGCCAATAAAGCCTGCCATCGCGCACCGGCCTCTGCCTTTTGTTCAGGCGTCAAGGCTGCACGCCACTGCCGAAGCGCCTCAACGGCCTTCGGACTGTAGTACTTCTCCGTCCAGTCTGTGGCTTCTTGCACTTGTATCTCCTTCAGGATGGTCTGGTAGAGGAGCCATTCGGGTTCCGCAGGGTCCTGTGCGCGCAGTTGTGCATGTTCAATGGCCCGCAGGACGCGATCCAGGCCGTCGCGCCGCTCACGCATCGCCGCCCGCTGCCGCGCAAGCGTGACCGTCAGCGGTTCTGCGCCACGGCCGACTGGGGTGTTCAGCAGCGCGGCGATCTCGCGCAACGAAAGCCCCAGGTACCGCAGCGCGAGAATCCGCTCCAGGCGGCCGAGATCCTCGTGGCAATAGAGCCGGTAGCCTCGCTCCGACCGATGCGCGGGCGATAGCAGCTTGAGCCGGTCGTAGTGATGCAATGCCCGTACAGTAACGCCGGCAAGCTTTGCGAACTCCTGGATGCGGAAGGTGCTCATGGGTCCCACCTTGGACATCTTCGACCATGACGTAAGGGCAGGGTCAAGCGCCTTTTGAAGAAAGTAATGAAAAGTCGGCTGGGTCTCTGACCGCGTGATTTCGTGCCTTGCGATGGAGGGCTGTGGTATCCCACCCTAGGCGCAAAAACAAAGACGCGCCGAGGGTGGCCCACCCAGCATTGGTACAACATCAAGCGGTCACAGACCTAGTGTCCGCCGATCTTCCTAGCATGATTCCCGGCTGACGCTAACAGCCCAAGTGATTCATCGAGGTCGTTGCGCCCTTTTTTCCGAACTGCGAGCGGATGGTGGGCTAATCAACCCTGTGATTGTTCGCTGTTTGTTGGGCGAGTTCCCGAACCGCAGATCCCCTTCGATTTCGCTCAGGGCAGGCTTTCGACTGCGCTGCGCTCAGGAGGACACGATCTTGAACCGAGGGGCGTTGCGTTGCGGGCGGAGGGTGGGCAGACCGCATCTTTCGCGATTCGGTGTTTGCAAGGTCAATCGGGGTGCGGCGCGGGTGTGAGTCAGCAGCCTTTTTTGCAGCGGGCCATGATGGCGGCGTGGAGACGCTCGCGAAGTCCGGGAGGCATGTCGTAGATCTCGTGCGAGCGGTAGATCTGGATGGTCTTGCGGGTGGTGTTGAGCGTGACTTCGCAATGCTCGCAACCGCGCAGGTGCTCCTGCAGGTCGGCGCGCATCTCGGTGGTAACCGAGTCGTCGATCAGGTCGTCGAGCATGGCAAGGAACTCAGTGCACGTCACTTCGCAACTCCCATTTCCTTAGGCCCCTTTTTCATGCGGAAGTAACGAGTCAGCCGTTCGCGAAGCTGCAACCGGGCGCGCAAAAGTCGCGATTTGACGGCGGGAATGCTGAGGCCCAATGCTTCTGCCGTGTCTTCCGTGGAGAGTCCTTGCACATCGCGTAATTCGAATACGACTTTGAACCCAGGGGGAAGTCCTTTGATGGTCTTCTCCAGGATCTTGTGGAGTTCGGACTGCGTGTAGTTCTGCTCCGGGTTGGGCGCCCAATCCGCCAGATCGCGAGGGACGCTGCCTTCCTCGGTCAGGATGTCTTCGTCGATCGACACCATTTTGCCGGTGCGGCGCTTGCGCAACCGCATGAGACTCTCGTTGACTGCGATTCGGACTAACCATGTGTAAAACTTCGAATTCCCCTGGAACTGGTCGAGCTTTTCATACGCTTTCAGGAACGCGTCCTGCATGACGTCTTCTGCATCTTCGCGGTTTTGCGTGATGTGCTGCGCAATCCGGAAGATCTGGCGGTCATACTTGCGGACCAGCGTATCGTAGGCCGAGACATCGCCGGCGCGGACCCGGTCAACCAGGGCTACGTCGGGATGCGGTTCGAGTTGTCCTGCAATTGGTTGGATGGTCGCCATGAGAGTTGGTTGCGGAAATCCTTCGAGCGCGTCCAATTCAGGACGGAGAGCTGCCAATGACCAGTGTACCGGACGGCGGGGCAGGGAACCAAACGCGCCATTTCGATCCGTCGTTCCACATTGCAGCGCGAACGGATTGATTGGGCGTAACGGGGCTGGTTCATCCCTGTCGCTGGACGAGAAATCCGCATAGAGTGAATGCATGAGGGTGCGCATTTCCCCAACTTTTTCGCGCGGGCTTGCGGCGCGGTGCCTGGCAGGCCTGCTGGCGGCGCTGATTTCCGTGGGGCCGGTGGCCGCGCAGAGCTCCGGTGATTCAACGGGCGCGTCGTCCACTTCGGCTATACATAAAAAAAGCAAGACCAGCAAGAACCATTCGAGCGCGGGAAAGGCGAGCAGCGCCAAGGCCACCGCAAGCAAGCGCGGCAAGGCCAGCCGAGTGGCCAGCCGGCGATCGAGACATCGCGGCACCAGGGCGGAGCGGATGGCGCGGACGAAGCGGCTGAAACTGGCGTTTGTTGCATCCACTGAACTTCGGCCCATGGCACAGCAGTTGGCGACGTTGCGGACGCCGGCGGCCTACGCGGGCGTCACCAGCTACGCGCATCGGAACAGGGGCGACGCGTCTGCCGCGGCGTACATCGCTCTGGGCCATGCATACCTGCTTGACAAGCGGTTTGCGGAGGCTTCGGCCAGCCTGCGCCAGGCGAAGCAGGAGAGCGAGGTCCTGGCCGATTACGCGGATTTTCTGGGTGCGGAGGCCGAACACGATGCGGGTAACGAGGCCGCGGCCGAGGCCCTGCTGCGCGGATTCACGGTGCGCTATACCGACAGCATCTTTGAATTAGAGGCTCCGGAACTGGAAGCCAATGTGCTCCTGGCAAAGGGCGATCCGGCCGGTGCACAGGCGGTACTGGCAACCATCGCGGATGAGGCGGGCGACATGCCCAACTATGAGCTGACGCAGGCGAAGATTGCGTCTGCCCTGAATCAGACCCAGCAGGCGGAGGATGTCTTCAAGCACCTGCTGTTGAGTCATCCTTTGACGTCTGAGGCGGGCGTGGCGCGGTCGCGGCTGACGTCGATGGGTGCCGATAGGAGCCTGACTCCCGCGGAACTGCGCAGCCTTGGCGATGCTTACTACAATGCCGGCCGCTATTCCGACGCCAGCGACCAGTATCACGCGCTGGCCCGCAATCCCTCAGTGGATGCTGCGGCGCGCAGTGGTTTTGCGGTGGCCGCGGCGGCCTGCGAACTGAAGCTGAAGCGCCTGACCGAAGCGGAGGCCCAAGCGCTGCCCGACACGCACGATGAGAATGGCGCGCGGCGGCTCTACCTGCTGATGGAACTGGCGCGGAATCGCAACGATGACGCCGAGCAGCAGCGGCTCGTGTCGCAGATGGAAGGGAATTTTCCGCAGAGCCAGTGGCTGGCGGAGGCGCTGCTGTCCAGCGGCAACATGTACATGCTGCGGCGGGATTATCCGACAGCAGTGGGCTACTACAGCTACCTGGCCGCGCACTTTCCGGCCAGCAAGAATGCCTCTGCGGCACACTGGCGGGCGGGCTGGCTGAGCTACCGGCAAGGGCTCTACAGCGACGCCACGCGGATGTTCGACGAACAGATCCGGCTTTATCCCACGGCCACGGAGACAGCGGCGGCGCTCTATTGGCGGGGTCGGCTCTATGAGACGCAGGATCACAATCCGGCGCTGGCCGCGGCCAAGTACCGCGCGGTGTCGCGCGCCTATTCGCACTTCTTTTACGCGCAGATGGCGCGGCAGCGGCTGTCGGCTATGGGCGAGCCTCAGCTTGTCTCGCAGGAGCAGACGGATGGGGTTCAGGCGCTGGCGGTTCCGCGTTTGGCCGAGGCGTTTCCAGCCGACAGCCCCCACATTGCCAAGGCGCGGCTGATTGCCAATGCCGGGTTGAACGACTACATCGGGCAGGAGATTGCGGCCGACCCTGACTCCTCCACGTGGAGCGCGCTGGCGGAGGCCCAAATCTATGCGTCGTTCGGCGAGACTTTCCGGGCGATGCGGGCGCTCAAGCGTGCACTGCCCTACGCGACGTCTGCCTCAATCAAGTCAATTCCGTTGGCTTACTGGCGGATCCTGTTTCCCGAGGCGTGGTGGGACACGATCAAGAGCGAGTCGGCGAAGAACGGCCTCGATCCTTACCTCGTGGCTTCGCTGATTCGGCAGGAGTCGGAGTTCAACCCGGGGGTGGTTTCCTACGCCAACGCATATGGGCTGATGCAGATTGAGCCGTCGGTGGGGAAGTCACTGGCGCGGCAGGAAGGACTGAGTCACTACGACACGTTTCAGCTCCTGAATCCGGAGATCAACATCCGGCTGGGTACGCGCTATCTGCGGCAGATGCTGGACCACTATGGCGGCGTGCAGGAGTACGCGCTGGCGGCGTATAACGCGGGCGACTCGCGCGTGGTTGACTGGCAGGCGGCGGGGCCGTATCACGGCATCGACGAGTTTGTTGAGTCGATTCCGTTTACGCAGACGCGCGATTACGTGCAGGGAATCCTGCGCAACGAGGAGATTTACCGGGCCATTGATGCGGCGGCCGGTGTGCCAAGCAGAACGGGAATTGGGGCTGCACGCTAGGACCCACCTCAAACCTGGGTGCCTCCACCCTTGGATTTTCAAGGGTGGGATTGAAGAGGGCCGATCGATCTTGGGTGCCCCAGGTCTCGATCTTGAGACCTGGGAACGCACGAAACTCAGCCAGCACTCACCGCCGGAAAAACATATTCACACGCTCAGAGACGCTAGAACCAGACGATAGCTTGCTTCCCGAGTGAATACCGTTTGCTACTCTCGGCCTTCGATTCTGATTGACGGAACGGCCCCACACCAGAAACACTGTTTTCGACCTCGGAGAGTCCAACCTCCTGGGTTGCCATTCGCAGCCTGCTGTAGCTGTTCCAACAGAGCCGGCCGGGAGTCACCGAATCGGCTCGGTTGCATCTCAACCCAATGGAGGGCAGGATGTCAGCCGACTTGCAGTTTCTGGAAGAATGGATCCCGGAAAGAATGGACCCAGGAACGGTTTTCGTTCTGGAAAACCAGGCCAAGCTGGGTCACGCCCAAAACCCATTCGTCGCGGTCATGTCGTGTCCCCGGTGCGGCACGATGGGGCTGATTACGCGGCGGCAGCTGTGCGGAGTGGAAGCCATGATCTGCGGCGGCGACTTCTGCTCGGCTGAGTATCAACTCAATGGTGAGAACATCTGCTACCGCAATCCGCAATAGGCGGGCGGTACTGAACGGCTCAAGTGGACCGCAATCCCGGCGAACGCAGGGATGCGCTCTGGCGTGCGTTTCAGTTCTTATTTTCGATTCAGGTTGGTTCCGCGCGGGAGCGTGCAGGGCTCACGATAGCAAAGCGGTTCTGGAGCAGTTGTCGTGAAGAGCGGCCGAAAACGGCTGCAGCCTGATCCCTGGCCGGAGATCAGGCTGCAGAGCGTGTAGGTTTTTTGGTTAGCCGTCAAGCCTGCGGGTCTTGCAGAAAGCCCTACTCTGGCTGATGCGCGCCTTCCTTGGCTCCGTCCACCGCGCCCGTCGTGGTGTTCTTGGTTTTGTGCCAAGCCTTCTTGGTGCCGTGTTTCGTCTTGTGATAGGCCTTCTTCGTTCCGTGCTTCACGCCGTTTCCGGCGTCTTTGGCCGCGTCCTTGGTTTCATGTCCCGCATTCTTCATATCCTGTTTTGCGCTGTTGTCCTGGCTGGGGGTAGACTGTTGACTCCATCCCAGAGCCGGTCCACACACCAGAGCGGCTCCGAGAAAAAGCGCAGATAACTGCCGTTTCGTTGTCATACTAGAGAGGATTCCCTTTCCGCCCGTGGAGTTGGCTCACGAAGTATATTTCCTCCCGAGTTTCGTAGTCTGACTCATCTTCTACAGTTTG
>PLXP01000217.1:2196-2615 GCA_003151435.1 Acidobacteriaceae bacterium | reverse complement strand
CCGCGTAGCTTCCTCAACGCCTCTCTACAGAACGCTGTTCCCACAACTGCTTCTAACATCTGTCTCAATTTCCACCCCGATTATCCACCGCCCAACTTCTGGTGCAAAATCTCACTTCGCAGTAGAATCCATGCAGAATCCTCGGGTTTCCCTCCCCCCCCACCGCGAAACTCGTGCGGTTCCGTGTCGAAAGGAGGACACAATGCACAATCAATACTTTTGGGGCGCAGCGTTTGCGCTTGCGGTCATTCTTGCGGGTTGCAAGCAGGCTCCGCCACCACCCGCTCCAGACACCCATGATGCGGACGTGAAAGCGATTCGCGACCTTGAAACCGCCGCGGTGCAGGCAATTGCCGCCAAGGATTTGGACAAGGCATGCGCATTTTATGCCGATGACGCATCTCTTTTCATGCCGGATG
>PLXP01000217.1:0-2157 GCA_003151435.1 Acidobacteriaceae bacterium | reverse complement strand
GTGGACATCGATAGCGAGGACGCTCCACCGTCGCCCGCAAAAAAGTAGCGCAAGTGTATCGCCGCGCTGCCTGAACGGGTGTTCCATTCATGCCCCTGTTTCCCGAGCCGTGCGCCTCGGGTTCTGATTGGGCATCCGTTCTCGTGCTGTTGTATTGCCTCGGCAATTCGGTCGTCGTCGAGGTCTACCCGGCTCTCTGGATGCGACGGTTCGACAGAGACGGGCGCGATGGAGACGAACATGCGGCGTACGCCACGGCAGCGTGGCTCCGACGTGCCGACCGGGATGGCTCTTTGGGTAGCTACTTCAATCCGCCGTTGACGCCGGAGGAACGGCAGGTCGCCGACATTAAGGTTGGATTTTGGGCGTAGTCTGAGGTCAGAGCGTTGGAGAGGTTGACCGTCGAAACGGGTCGGGGTAGCACAGAAGGTTGTCACGGAGGAGACAGCTATGGAAGATGCCGAGTCGATTCCAAGTTCAAACGAAGAAGCACTTCGCAGAGAATACTACGAAATCCTCAAGATTGTTGGCGACTTCGATGCGCGTCTTATGACAGTGAAGGGATGGGGTGTCACGCTCAGTCTTGCAGCATTTGGTGTGGGTTTCCAGTATAGCCACTATGGCCTCTTTCTTGTTGCGGCTCTCAGTGGCCTAAGCTTCTGGCTTATTGAAGGAGTGATGAAGCGCCACCAGATGCGTTACTACTTACGGATGCGCGAGGTCGAGGTACTGCAATATGAGCGAATGACCCCCGATGCGGCGAAAGCATTTTCGTCACCGAGGATTGATTCAAGCTGGTCGTTCGCTGGAGTGCTGTATGAGGGCAAGCAAAAAGGGGACTACCGACCCGTGCCCGTCCGTGGTCCCCTGATTTCATACCGGTTGGCGTGGTTCTTTCCGCATGTGTTCCTGCCACATGTCGTCAGCGTGCTCGCAGGACTGGCGCTATTCTGCTTTGGGATACATGGCTCACTTGGCAACATGACGTGGTAGCTAGAGGCCGGGATGAGGATGAACATGCCGCGTNNACAAGTCGCCGACATTGAAGGTTGGATTTTGGAAGTTGTCTGAGCGACCTGTTCGTTTCATTCCGCAACTTCCGGACGCTTGATTGAGGACTCCAAAATGAACTACTCCGCCGCCCCTGATCCCGATCTCGCCGACTGGCTCATGGATTTCAAATCGGGTGCGGCGGTGTGTGGCTGAATTTGACCGAAGAACAATATCGGGAACTCGGGTAGAGCGGTATAATCTCCTTGCGCCAGTTGCTTCTTTGCGGTTGGGAAGCCGCATCGTCTCACGGACGCCAAGCTCACTGGGGAAGAAGCTGGCCATCTGCGCTTGTAGCGGTTTCTCGTTTTCAGCTATCGGTGTTTTTCCTCGGTTCCTTCCAGACTTATCCGCATATTTATCCACACCCCGTTGCAAAAACCCTTCACGTTGCTTTCATGTCCCGAAAAGGTTGTGTGGGGATAGAATTGCGCCATGTGCGGCAGATACGGCAGATACGGCAGACGCGCTGACAAACAGCGCATAGCGGAATGGATGCAGACCCACAACGCTGACGTTTTTGACGACTCCTATCTTGCACCGTCCTACAACGTCGCTCCGCAGTCGTTTCAGCCGGTCGTGCGGCTCAGTTCCGACACGGGGAAACGCGAACTGGCCGTCATGCGTTGGGGTCTCGTGCCGTTCTGGGCGAAGGATGCCAAGATGGCATTCAACACGATTAACGCCAAGGCAGAGACCATCGCCACCAGTCCGGCGTATCGAGAAGCCATGAAGCGTCGGCGCTGCCTCGTACCCGCCGATTGGTCTTATGAATGGAAGAAACTGGATGCGAAGACCAAGCAGCCGTACGCCATCGCCATGAAGGACGCTGAACTCTTCGCGTTCGCTGGCTTATGGGACTCGTGGAACGATAAGGAAACTGGCAAGGCGCTTGAAACTTACACAGTCATCACGACTGACCCCAATGAATTGATGGAGCCGATACACAACCGGATGCCGGTGATACTTCATCGACAGGACTACGAACGCTGGTTGTCACCGGGTGACCCGGCGCAACTCCCAGTGGACTTGCTGCGTCCTTATCCTGTCGAGGCGATGAAGGCGTGGCGAGTGAGCAGCGATGGTAAGCGTCTACGCATGGCCGTC
>PLXP01000012.1 GCA_003151435.1 Acidobacteriaceae bacterium | reverse complement strand
GTGAAATACGTTGAGGGCTGCATCGATTGGGAGCACAGCGCGGCGTGGGATTGGTTGCAAGCAGGATACGTCTACGGCATAATGCTGTTTTCGTTCTACGGCGGCACGATTATCTTTACGGTCTATGCCATAGTCAGTCTCAGGCACACATAAAGCAGCCGAACCAACCCTCTCTCCGATGGACGGGGAGTTCTGGTACATGGCGAAGCTCAAGCGGCGTAGCTAGGCTATGAAGCCCTGAATGCAGGCTCAAGTAGCGTCAGTCGTCCAACCTCGTCACCCGTTCCTTGTGAGAGTGAGGTATCAAAACAATTCATCGCCAGGAGGCGGTCAGCGATGACCCAATTCGCACGGTACATCGGCATCGACTACTCTGGCGCGGTGACGCCCGAATCCAGTTGCAAAGGGCTCAGGGTCTACTTTGCCGAGGGCTCCGGCGACCCGGACCCCGTTCCGCCACCGCCCAGTCCACGCTGGTATTGGACTCGGCGTGGCGTTGCAGAGTGGCTCTGCAACGAACTCGGGAGTGACATCCCGACCATCGTCGGCATCGACCACGGCTTCTCCTTCCCCATCGAATACTTCGACAAGTACGGCCTTCCAAGAGACTGGCAGAGCTTCTTGCTCGATTTCCAGAAGCACTGGCCTACCCACGAACCCCACACCTACATCGACTTCATCCGGCACGGCAACATGGGAGACGGCTTGAACCGGATGGGCGAGAGCACTTGGCTGCGTCTGACCGAACGGTGGACGGCCACCGCTAAATCTGTCTTCATGTTCGACGTTCAAGGGTCGGTCGCCAAATCGACGTTCGCCGGTCTGCCTTGGCTCCTCTACTTGCGAAACTGGTGTAAGAGGCCAATTCATTTCTGGCCGTTCGACGGGTGGGAGATTCCTTCCGGCACGTCGGTCGTCGCCGAGGTTTACCCGGCTCTGTGGATGCGACGGTTCAAAAAAGATGGCCGAGACGGGGACGAACATGCGGCGTACGCCACGGCGGCGTGGCTGCAACGTGCCGACCGGAACGACTCACTTGGGAACTACTTGAGTCCGCCGCTGACGCCGGAGGAGCGACAAGTCGCCGACATTGAAGGTTGGATTTTGGGAGTTGTCTGAGCGACCTGTTCGTTTCATTCCGCAACTTCCGGACGCTTAGTTGAGGATTCCAAAATGACCTATTCCGCCGCCCCTGATCCCGATCTCGCCGACTGGCTCATGGATTTCAAATCGGGTGCGGCGGTGTGTGGCTGAATTTGACCGAAGAACAATATCGGGAACTCGGGTAGAGCGGTATAATCTTCTTGCGCCAGTTGCTTCTTTGCGGTTGGGAAGCCGCATCGTCTCACGGACGCCAAGCTCACTGGGGAAGAAGCTGGCCATCTGCGCTTGTAGCGGTTTCTCGTTTTCAGCTATCGGTGTTTATCCTCGGTTCCTTCCAGACTTATCCGCATATTTATCCACACCCCGTTGCAAAAACCCTTCACGTTGCTTTCATGTCCCGAAAAGGTTGTGTGGGGATAGAATTGCGCCATGTGCGGCAGATACGGCAGACGCGCTGACAAACAGCGCATAGCGGAATGGATGCAGACCCACAACGCTGACGTTTTTGACGACTCCTATCTTGCACCGTCCTACAACGTCGCTCCGCAGTCGTTTCAGCCGGTCGTGCGGCTCAGTTCCGACACGGGGAAACGCGAACTGGCCGTCATGCGTTGGGGTCTCGTGCCGTTCTGGGCGAAGGATGCCAAGATGGCATTCAACACGATTAACGCCAAGGCGGAGACCATCACCATTAGTCCGACGTATCGAGAAGCCATGAAGCGTCGGCGCTGCCTCGTACCCGCCGATTGGTTTTATGAATGGAAGAAACTGGATGCGAAGACAAAGCAGCCGTATGCCATCGCCATGAAGGACGCTGAACTCTTTGCGTTCGCTGGCCTGTGGGACAAATGGAAGGACAAGGCCACCGGGAAAACGTTGGAGACCTATACGGTCATCACTACAGACCCCAATGAACTGATGGAGCCGATACACAACCGGATGCCGGTGATACTTCAGCGACAGGACTACGAACGCTGGTTGTCACCGGGTGATCCGGCTCAACTCCCGGTGGATTTGCTGCGTCCGTATCCCGCCGAGGGGATGAAGGCGTGGCGAGTGGGCAGCGATGTCGGAAACGTTCGGAACAATCGGCCTGACTTGATATTGCAGATTTCGGATGCTTAGTTGAGGACTCCAAAATGACCCATTCCGCCAACACCGACCCCAAACTCACAGATTGGCTCCGTTGGGCCTCCGAGAGCGGCGAGGTTCCCTGCTTCGTTCAAACCGTCGCAGAAGCCGCATCCATCGCGGACTTGCCGCACTATGCACTCTTGCCTCCGGTGCGTTGGGAATTGAAGCGGCGGAGACCTCGTGTGCCTCGGCTTTCCTAAAGTGCTAGACTCTGCGGTGAGCCTTAGCGAGTCAATCCATCAGGAGTCCTACCATGCACAGCGCCGCCGGGAATCAACGTTTGTCACTGAGAGTGTTCGTCACATTCAAGCACAACTGACGAGCCCAACCCAAGAGGTCATTGATGCAATAGGAACTGGGATTGGCTCGAATGCCCCGGCCACGATAGAAGGCAAGAGAACTGAGCTTTTGGCTCATTTTGACGATTTGGCAAATAAGTCTCAGAGCGAACCGTCTCACGACGACCAGCATTACGTATCCAGATTTGATGGTGTTGGCCTATTCCAATCGGCTTTGTCCAAAATCTTCGCTGACGTTCCCAACCTTCAGGGGTTTGGGAATTGGAATCCGATATGGGTAATCACAGAAATTGAAGTGTTTGCTCACAAGGTCAAAGCCTTTCTTGCGGACATTCATGAAGACGCGACGGGCAAGAAGCAGCCGGTATGGGCGGCAATCGTCTCTGAATTGCTTCGTTTGAGGACATTTGACGATAGAGCCCCCTACCCAACAGTATCCCTCCGGGCAAGTCCATTCT
>PLXP01000165.1 GCA_003151435.1 Acidobacteriaceae bacterium | reverse complement strand
CTTCGAGGCCGGCGACGCGCATTGCGGAGGGACCCATGTCGACTCCGCGACGGCTGGCGCCCATGTCAAGGGGAACGCCAATCACGCGAATGGGACGCGGAGGCAGGGTCTGCGCACCGCGATAAGGCGACGCCGCGCCCGGGTTGGGGATTTCAGGAGGATTGGTCATGCAGGGAGCTCCCTCTCGAGCCTTGCCTAGCATACAACTCCCATGCAGCAACCAAAAGGCATACCGGACGCAGGCCCACCTGGAGCCGCTCAACCGGCCGCCATAAAACGGGGGACTGTCTCCCTCGAAAGGGCTATTACACCATTTTTATAAGCGTGTACGATAAGGGTCGCATATCAATTTAAGTGATTTCAGCAGGCATTGACATGGGGTCAATTTTATCTATCTTCCAGGTCGCTTCACATGGGTGCACGCTGGAAGCTCGGCGAGCCCGGCGAACCCTGGCAGACGGATCAGCTCAGTGAAGAATTGGATTGTCGCAGTCGCGTTATCCCTCGGTTTCGCCTCGAGTGTTTTTGCGGCGGACACGGAATCGCTCACAACGCTCCGTGCCATCCACGCTCTCACCAACGCGCAGGCCAGCCGGCATCTGCCGACGGAGTTTCAGGCTACCGTCACCTATGACCGTGGCTACGAGAGAACACTGTTCGTTCAGGATGGCGATGTCGCCATCTTTGTGCAGATACCGACGAACATCCAACTCAACCTTGGCGACCGCGTACTGGTGCGTGGAACCACCCATGAGAGTTTCCGTCCTTTTGTGTTGGCCACCAACATCACGGTATTGGGCCGCGGCAGCCTGCCCGAACCCGCACGCGCAAACTTCGACGATTTAATGCATGCCCGGTATGACTGCAGGCTTGTCACCGTGCGTGCTTTGGTCCGCACCGCCGATGTTTCGAATTACTCATCGCGCAACTCCCGCATGCAAATGCAGGCGGACAGGGGAAGTATCGATGCGACCCTGGACACCAACGACGCCGCTGCGCTGAATGGACTGCTGGATGCGGAGGTCGAGGTCACCGGAGTTGCATCGGGGAGATTCGACGGCAAGATGCAGCAGACGGGAGTTCTGCTCCACGTTGCCTCAATAGATGACATAAAGGTTTTGAAGCGCGCCGACGCGAGCCCGTGGTCTCTTCCCGTAACGCCGATGGACGAAATTCTAACTGGCTCTAACGTGCAAGAACTCACGCCGCGCGTACGCGTTCAGGGAACCGTCACGTACTACCAGCCTGGCTCCGCGGTGGTGATGCAGAGCGGTGACAAGAGCCTCTGGATTTCAACTCAGTCTCGTAACGACCTGCAAATTGGAGACGTGGCGAATGCCACGGGCATCCCTGGCGTGCACGATGGATTTTTGACGCTCACGCGCAGCGAAATTGAGGACAGTGGCGCAAAGGCTCCGGTTTCACCGCTGGTGTCAACCTGGGGTGAGCTGACTCAGAGCCACCATATCTTCGATCTGGTCTCAATCAAGGGACAAGTCGTGATGGGAGTCAGAGAAGCCGCGCAGGATGAATATTTGCTGCTTGCAGAGGGTCACCGATTCTCGGCCATCATTCGCCATCCGGTAGCCACATACGGTTCGGTGACGCCGCCGCAGCTTCCGCCGATGAAGGAAATCCCGGTGGGATCGACGGTTCAGGTCACGGGAATTTGTATCCTCGAAGACTCCAATCCATTCGACGCCCAGGTGCCATTCAACATCATGATGCGCTCCTACGACGACATCTCAGTGATCGCGCAGCCCTCATGGCTGTCGGTGGGCAACCTGGTGCGCCTGGTGAGCATTTTGCTCGTCATCGTGCTTTCAGTCAGCGCATGGGGCTGGACCCTGAAGCAAAAGGTCGGGCGCCAGACCGCCGCGCTGGCCAAGCGCATTGAAGCAGAAGCCGCAATGGAACGGGAAAGCGCGCAACAAGAGCAGAGGCGCAGCCGCATCCTCGAGGATATTAACGGCTCGCGTCCGCTGGCCGAGATTCTTGTAGAAATTACTGAACTTCTATCTCTGTACCACCATGGTGCTCCATGCTGGTGCGAAGTGACAGATGGCGCGCGGCTGGGGAGGTATCAAGCGGAATCGACCGGCCTGCGTATCGTGCGGGCGGAAATACCAGCACGCTCCGGGCCTCCGCTGGGTGCGCTGTATGCCGGTCTTGACCCGACAACTCCACCCACAGCAAGAGAAGGCGAAGCATTTGTTGTAGCGTCGCGCCTGGCCACCCTGGCCATCGAGACGCGGAGGCTGTACTCCGACCTGGTGCATCGCTCGGAGTTTGACCTTCTCACCGACATCCATAACCGCTTCTCGCTGGACAAGCAATTGGAGACGCTGGTCGCCGTTGCACAGGAGAAGGCGGGTATCTTCGGCCTGATCTACGTCGACCTTGACGAGTTCAAGCAGGTGAACGATCTCTATGGCCACCGTGTGGGCGACCTGTATCTTCAAGAGGTATCGGTGCGCATGAAACGGCAACTGCGCGGCGGCGACTTGCTCGCGCGCCTCGGAGGCGACGAGTTCGCGGCGCTGATTCCGGGAGCGCGCAATCGCGCGGGCGTGGAGGAGATTGCTCAGCGTCTCGAACACTGTTTCGATGAGCCGTTTACCGTGGATAATTATGTGCTGCATGGATCGGCCAGCGTCGGCATTGCCCTCTATCCAGAGGATGGATCGACGAAAGACAGCTTGCTGAGCGCCGCCGACGCTGCCATGTATGTCGAGAAGCATACGAAACGCCAAAGCGCTGATGAAACAGCCTCGGCGGAGCGTTCCGGGCCACCGCCGACCAGTCTCTCGTAATAAGGCAGGGCAAGCCTGGATGCCTTTCGTCCACCACTGATTGGTTCGGCGGGAACAGTCGATCTGAGTGATTCTCCCGAGCGGGCGCTGTCGATTCTGCTCAGCGCACGTGCAACTGCGAAATGGTGACTTTGCCCTTCACANNTCGAGTTGGAAATAGATCAGCAGGCCGTTTGATTCCAAAACATTCAGGATGCTGTTGTCGTGCGAGTTCTTCTCGTCGAAGTCATTGGGCGCACTTTGGCCCATCTCGGAATAGATCTCATTCAGTTCGAAGAGCAGCCCGTTGACCGCGTCAACCATTGGCTCGACGTTGAGACCGATCCGCTTGGCTTCGCGCAGTGTGATGGGGTAGTTGTGCGAGGGGTAACGAGACGGCGTCGTGGACCGACCGGTACTCGGTACGTGAGATGGCAGAAAAAGTGGGGAGCATGCACGGGAGTGATCAGCGTTAGAACGGAGGCAATTGTGCTTCATATCCGGAAACGACTTTAGTTAAGCTTCACTTTTGGGGTGCGAACGAAGTGGAGTTCTGCGCATGCAAAGGCCCGGCTTGCGCCGGGCCTTATTCGTTGAACAACGGTGATGGGTGATCAATCGCCTGAACCGCAGATCCCCTTCGACTACGCTCAGGGCAGGCTTTCGACTCGCTGTGCTCGCTCAAGATGACAGCGTGTCGAGGGAACCTGCAAATTACTCGGCGGCCATCTCTTCCGCTTCGCCTTCCTGGCGCATGAGCTCCAGTTCGCGCTCGGCGGCTTCGATCTCTGCCGAAACCTCTTGCTGCACACGGGCTGCCGCTTCTTCCAGTTCCGGAGAGAGCTGGACGTTGCGGTAGTACTCGAGGCCCGTGCCGGCGGGGATTAGGCGGCCGACGATCACGTTCTCCTTCAAGCCGCGCAGGTTGTCGATGGCGCCGTTGATGCTGGCTTCGGTCAGTACGCGGGTGGTCTCCTGGAAGCTGGCCGCGGAGATGAAGCTGTCGGTCGAGAGCGAGGCCTTGGTGATGCCCAGCAGCAGCGGACGCCCATTGGCCGGACGGCCTCCGTTTGCCTGCACCCGATCGTTCTCTTCGCGGAAGCGGAACCGGTCAACCTGCTGTTC
>PLXP01000075.1 GCA_003151435.1 Acidobacteriaceae bacterium | reverse complement strand
ATGTCGGACTCTTCGATCCACTTGGCCGAAGCGTCGATGCGGACCTGGGCATCGCGCTCGGGGACTTGTTTGATGGCGACAATGATCTTCATGCGAATGAAACTCCGGGTCTTTCCGAGAAGATTAGTGATTCGATCATTCCCTCAGGGGCTAAAGCCCCCGCTCATTTTGCGAAGTGTCGGCACGACTAAAGTCGTGCCCTTTCAAAGAAATGCTGACCGATTACGTTTAGGCGCCCTTCTCCGGTAATCCGCGCGCGATGAGTTGCGCGATGTCGAGTAGTTGCGGCGCGGGCTTGTCTGTCGCGGCCAACGCGTCGCGAAACATGGTGTTGCAAAATGGACATGCGGTGCCGACCGTGTCTGCTCCGGTTGCGACAAGCTCCTGTGCGCGCACATGACTGACGCGTTCGCCGGTTTCTTCGCCGAGAAACGCGAGCCCTCCTCCGGCCCCGCAGCAGAAGCTTCGTTCTCTATTGCGAGGCGCCTCAACCAACTGCCCAGACAGTTGAACCAGAGCGCGCGGCTCGTCATAGACATCGCGATAGCGCCCCAAATAGCACGGGTCGTGAAAGACAATCTTTTGGTCCCCAGTTTGTTTCGGCAAACGGTCGGCATAACGAGCCAGAAATTCACTATGATGCTCAATCTCGGGAGGCGTGCCGTATGCCTTCCAATCTTCCTGAATGGTGCGGACGCAGTGGGGGCAGATGGAGACAATCTTCTTCACTTTGTTCTGCGCGAGGGCCTCAAGGTTGGCTTCNNAGCCAGAGGCAATACTCCTGCGTGCCGTCGAAGATGGGCAGTTCCTGCTTTTGTATAAACTTGTCGCGTTCCATGGCGCTGATGCCCAGTGCGTTGGAGCCGCGTTCCAGGCCAAGGAAGAGCTTGGCACCGTAGTTGTTGTCCCAGGTGCCCGTGTTGACCGCGCCGCGCCGCAGACCCACCATGATGGGCAGGTGTTCGATGCCGACCGGGCATTGGAACTCGCACGCGCCGCAGGTGGTGCACTGGAAGACGGCCTCCTGCGAGTTGTACTTGCCCAGCAGCGGCTCTTCGGATTTGGGGCCGAGGTCGTTGAGGTAAGCGCGCACGCCGAGGATGACTTCCTTGGGATTGAGGAGCTTGCCGGTGTTGGAGGCGGGGCAGTGCTCGGTGCAGCGGCCGCACTCCACGCAGGAGTAGGCCTGCAGGCTGACGAGTTGCGTCAGGTCCTGTCCGGCAACCAAGCCGAAGTCTTCATCGCCCGCGAGAGGAGGAATGTTGCTGAAGCCGCCGCGCGACAGGAAGATGGTTCCCGGGCTCAAGACAAGGTGCAGGTGCTTGGTGTGGGGAATGAGAGGCAGAAAAGCGAACAGTGTGAGGGTGTGAATCCACCACAGCAGGCGGGTGGCGGGATCGGCGTCTGCAAGGAAGAAGGTGGCGAGGTAGGTCGCCATCAGGAGAAAGATGAGTCCCGCGATGACGCCGGATTGGTAAGACAGCTTTTGGCCCAGCCAGCGGGGACGCACCAGGAAGCGGCGCACGAAGAGCCCCAGGATGCTGACGGCGCAGGCCACGGCAAAGGCGGCAGCGAGATAAGAGTAGAAACGCCCGAAGAAACCAGCGGGCGAAAGGAAGCCAATGCCGAGCCCCACGGCACAGTGGTTCAGCGTAACCAGGGCAAAGGCGCAGAATCCCCAGAACACGAAGGCGTGGGCAAGGCCGGGCAGGGGACGCTGGCGGATGACCTTGGACTGGCAGAGGACCTCCCAGAAGAAATCCCAGACGCGCCGGCCGATGGGAAACAGGTGGAAGTCGGCGTCTTTCCTGGATTGGAGGATTTTGTGGAGGATGGGACCGAAGCGCCGCCAGAACAGCGCGCCTGAAGTGATGGCCAGCCCGGCAAAGAGTAGCTTCTCCCAGAGGGAGAAGGATTGCGGCTCAGCCAAGGTTAAGGGGAACAGAAGCATAGTCGAACCACTGCAACAATACAGGATCGGGTTCAGGGCTGTCGTGTGGGCCGCTCGTAACTCTGCTTAGCTGCCGGCCGCCTTCCTATTCTGACAAATCAATTTAGACGGTCACCGGAACCACCTGCATGCAGAACCTCACGCCGCAGTAACTGCCTTTCGTAACTCCTGTCCCCGGCTGTCTAAGCCGATGAGTTTTGGTGGGAGTTAGGCGAGCGAAAGGGGAAGCGTCTTGAACTACAAGAAGCTGATGCAACGGGGGATAGTATTCTAAGACGTGTGGAGTGGGCAGTTACGATCGCCCACACTTGACTCTGGGGAGACACAAATTGGCGAAATACCTGGTGACAGGAGCTGCAGGCTTTATCGGTCGCTCGATCGCGGCGGCGTTGTTGGCGCGCGGCGAGAGTGTGCGCGGCATCGACAACTTCATTACCGGCAAGCGCAGCAACCTGGCAGGTCTGGAGGCGATGGAGTTTCTGGAAGGGGACTTGGCCAACCCTGCGGATTGTGCCCGGGCCTGCGAGGGAATTGAAGTCGTGTTCCACGAGGCAGCTTTGGCCTCGGTGCCGCGCTCGGTGGCCGATCCGGTGGCCACCAATTTGAATTGCGTGGATGCGACGCTGAACGTGCTGGTGGCGGCGCGCGCGGCCGGGGTGCTGCGGGTGATTTATGCCGGTTCCTCCTCCGTATACGGAGATGCGCCCACGCTTCCCAAGCACGAAGAGATGCTGCCCAGGCCGATTTCTCCGTATGCCGTGGCCAAGCTGGCCGGCGAACACTATATGCAAGCCTTCACGAGGGTTTACGGGCTCGAGACCGTGGTGCTGCGCTATTTCAATGTCTTTGGTCCGTATCAGGACCCCACTTCGCACTATTCGGGCGTACTGGCGATTTTTTCGCGGCGCATGCTGGCTGGGGAACAGCCCACAATCTACGGTGATGGTGAGCAGAGCCGCGACTTCACTTACATCGACAATGTGGTTCATGCCAACTTGCTGGCCGCTTCAGCGCCGGCGCAGAAGGTCTCAGGGCAGATGATGAATGCGGCCACCGGCAAGCGGGTCACGTTGAACGAGACCGTCGAGATTCTGCGGGACCTGACGGGGTATAAGGGATCGGTTGCCTATGAGCAGTCTCGAGCCGGCGATGTGCGCGATTCGCTGGCCGACATCCGGCTGGCGGAGGAACTGATGGGCTACAAGGCTCAAGTGGATTTCCGCGAAGGATTGAGGCGGACGGTCGAGTGGTATCGGGCGGGTGGGGAAGCGGCCTGATCGTCGTTGCAAAGTGACAGGCCAATTCTCTTGGAGAGTTTAAATTGAGTAGTGACTAGTTTGGTTACCTCATCGTTTTTGCGAGATATGCCTTCCTTCCGGGCAATCGGCGTGTTTTTCTGCAATTTCGGCGAGGTATTCCACAAAGATATCGCTTGACTTTGACCTGAAATGGGTCATTTTTATTAAAGTACCTCCATCGTCGTAACCCAGGGGATATTACCTGAAGGGTGCGCTCGTAACCCGAGCTGTCGCAGACCGACGGGCGCGTACCGAGGCTAGCCTCTGTGATCGGACCTTCGTTTCAAGTTGTCTCGTGGCTCAACGCCGTGAACTTTCGAGGCTTCAGGGTTGAGTAACAGGTTGTGAGGCAGAATGCAAAAGGTCAAGCGCGTCAAGCCTTTGCAGTACATCCGGAAGCTGCGAGGGGGATCTCAGCCGATTCTTGTAAGGGCAGACGACGGCCTTGTCTATGTAGTGAAGTTTTCTAACAACCTCCAGGGGCCAAACCTACCATTCAACGAGGCGCTGGGAACAGAATTGTTCCGCGTTGCCGGATTTAACGTGCCGAAGTGGCGTCTCGTGGAAGTCTCGGACGACTTCATTGACCGGAATCCTTCCTGCTGGATGGAAACCGAGTGCGGCAAACTCAGACCCGATGCGGGCTGGTGTTTTGGGTCGGAGTTCCTAAGCTTAAGGTCAAATTCTATTTTTGAGATACTGCCGGAACAGCGTTTTAGCAGGATCCGAAATCGTAGAGATTTTTTGAAGGCGTGGGTCTTTGATGTCTTAAGTGAACATGCCGACAATCGTCAGGCGGTTTTTCTGGAGAAACGTGGTTCGCTGGATGCGTATTTCATCGACCACGGGCATCTGTTTGGCGGGGCAAATGGAACAGTCACCCCCAAGTTGCTCGTCTCTCGGTTTCTCGACCCCCGAATTTATTGTGAACCCGATCGAAATGATGCCGATGTAATTGAGAGAATGGTTCGACATCTCGATTTGAGTGCGCTTGCAAAGGTGAGCCGAAACCTACCGGATGAATGGAGAACCCCAGCGGCACTAGCCAGATACGATCGCTTTGTTGACCGGCTTTCTGACCCACTGTTGTTGAGAATCACGGTGCGTTTCATTCTGGATTCAGTCGAACCAGCGAGGAAGGATTATGGCGGATGCGCTCAATCAAGCCGGATCCGACACAGGCGCCAGGATTTGTACGCTCAGATATTGCAAGCGTGAGTCGTTAGAATCGGGGGCCGGGGAGGTCATCTTCCTTGTCATTAAAAGAGGGGATAAGGTTACGCTGTATACCCGTCGGGAACTCAGCCAGCTAGTTGCACACCGGGATCAGATATTCATTGAGGAGCTTTTGGCCGACATGATACAGCGCGCCCAGGACTCGCCCGACGAGCTGTTTGAGCATCTGTGTCACCTTGGGGTAGGGCCAGTGGTTACGGATTCGGTGAGGTCGTTTGAGACTCGTCCGAACTCTCCTGGCGCCCTTTTTCCTGACTACTTCCCGGCAGAATTCCGGAAATCTTACCCGATAGCCGGCGATAAAAGGCCCGAAGTCGATCACCGAAACCAGGGACCACCGGGCAATCGAAGTAGATTTTCCGATTGATGGCCATGAGCAATTGAATCGCCTGGATGGTCGTATTGTCCTCAGCAGGGGTTTTGCCATCAAATATGTACTCGTCAGTCAAGTATTCAATGGCGTGTGCAAGTTTCTCAAGTGCTTGGCCTGCTTGTTGAGAGATTCTCCTGCGAACCCTCGGACCTTCAAAGACCGCAGAAACAACCGGTTCCGCAGCTACAAGTACCTGGCTGGGACTGTAGACACCCTCGAACGCTTTAGAACTCATGGTTATTGAGAGTATGAAACGGTTACGTTTTGGCGGTCGTGATCGTGAACACGTTCAAGTGTGCTTATAACTGTATTAAAATAAGACACTTGCCCTTGACATTTTCATTGTGACGAGGAGCACGTACATTCTGTGTGTGATGGGGGACACTACTCGGGAATTCTCCGCGACGGTTTTTTGGTTTTGGTGCTGGGATGGCGCTGGCGGAGAGCCTTTGGAACCGAGGTTCCCGCAACTTGCTCGAAACTCCCGCAGTGCAGCCCGTCTCCGAGCGCTCGGCCCATGAGCCAATGCTGCCCGGTTCCAGCCGGTATCACTCATCGACATCGCTGCGCGAAGCGGGCCATACGATGCTGTTGCACCGACGGATGATGTTGTCGGTGGTCGGCGGCTTGCTGCTGGCCTGCCTGCTGTATTGCGTTATCGCACCCAAACAGTACGAAGCCAGGGCCCGTGTCGCATTGCGCATTGGCCCAGCCACGGCGCTGAGTTTCGATGGGACAGACGGTGCGCCATCGGGTTCATTGGCCTCGGGACAGACGCAGTTGGAGACACTGGCTAATGTGTTTCGCAGCGACCAACTGGCGTGGCGGGTGATGCTCGAAAAGAAGCTGTACCAGGCGCCGGGATTCATGGGCAGCTTTGCGCAGCGTTTCCCAAATTTCCAGCCGTCCGCACCGTCGCCCGACGCTGAAGCATGGCTGATGGAGCGGTTCCAGGATCGGCTGCGTGTGCGCACTCTGCCGCGGACGCTGGTTCTCGAAATCCGGTTTCGTTCACGGGATGCGGCGCTTTCATCCGACGTGGTGAACGCGCTGATTCACGCGTACGGGGATCAGCAAAGCGATGCCCGCATGACGTCCACGGAGCAGGCAAGCGGGTGGCTCCAGAGCCAACTTGATGTTCTGAAGACCAAGGCCGAGAGCGATGAACGCCGATTGGCCGAGTTCCAGAAGGAGCACGGCCTTCTCATCTCCCAGGGAACGCTTTCGAATGGACAGCCGGGGCAGGCTCAGCACTTGTCGGCCCTGCTGGAGGTGGACGAGCTTGGCCGGGACTTGGTGGCTGCCAGTTCCGATCGCATCTTGCGCGAGGCCGAGTATCGCGCCGCGTCGCAAGGCGATCCGGAGCAGGTGCTGGCTTCAGACCAGCGCATGCAGGGCGATAGCGGCAGCCTCTCTACGGCGGCGTTTCGGCAGATTCACGCTCGTCACAGCGAATTGGAGCAGGAACAGGCGCAGCTCGGTATTGAACACGGGCCGAACTTTCCGCGCGCGGTGGAGATTCGTCAGCAACTGCAGGATCTTGACCGGCAGCTCCAGGCCGAAGACGCCAGGTTGAAGGAGCGCTTCCGCAGTGCGTGGCAAACGGCAGCGGACCGGGAGGCGTTGGTTCGCAAGAATCTGGGGGAGCGCACGACCGAGGGTCTCAAGGTGAATGAGGCCGCCACGCAATATGAGGCGATGCGCCAGGAAGCGGATGCAAGCCATGCACTCTACATGCGGATGCGGGACAAGGTGGAGGAGGCGGGACTGGCCGCCGGCGTGCATGGATCGGACATCTGGATTGTGGATGGCGCGCACCCGCCCGTGAAGCCCGTCGCACCGGATTTGCCGATCTACATGGCCATTACGCTCTTTGCCGGCTTCTGGCTGGCGATGGGAGGCGCGCTCCTGATGGAATCGCTTCGACCCAGTGCAGCGCGGACGACTGTGGCGCTGCTGGCAGTGCTGCTGGCCGGGATGGCAGCGCAGGCGCAGGCGCCCACGCCCAGCACATCGGGGCTGCCGACGGGTGTAGCGCACATTCCGGGCAGCACGGACACGAAGAGTGTGCCCAGCGCCAAGGAGGCACCCGCCGTGTGGCCGGCACCTGCAGAGACCAGCCAGGCTGGACTTCCACCGCTGGCGCTGAATCTGTCTGCCGCGCCGGTTTCCGCTTTGATTGCGCCCGGAGACCTGTTGGACGTCAGCGAGTTTCATACGCCGGAGTTCCACTCCGCGGTGCGCGTTTCGCCATCGGGCACGGTGCGGCTGCCACTGGTGGACGAGATCAAGGTGGCGGGACTGAACGAAACGGAAGCCGCACAGGCAATCGCGGCGGCGCTGGTGGCGCGCGGAATGCTAACCCATCCCCAGGTCTTTGTGCTGGTCACGGCCTATGTGGGGCAGGACGTCAGCATTCTGGGAGAAGTGGCTCGACCGGGAGTGTACGCGTATGCGGTGCATCATCGGCTGCTGGATGTGATCTCCGCTGCCTCCGGGCTAAGCCCCAGTGCGGGCAGCCTGGTGAACATTTATCACCGCGACGACCCGAACACGCCGCACCTGGTGGTGCTGGACCCGAACGGGGCCGACGGCGGTACAGACCACAATCCCGAACTGGTGCCGGGAGACACGATCGAGGTGAGCCGCGGGGGACTGGTGTACGTGGTGGGCGATGTGAACCGTCCGGGCGGCTTCGCAGTGGACCGCACGGTGGCCACGACGGTATTGCAGGCGCTGTCGCTGGCGTGGGGGCCGTCGCAGAATGCAGCTTTGAAAAAGGCGATCCTGATCCGCGAACAGAAGGGCGGCCGGACGATGACCTCGCTGAACTTGAAGCGGATGCTGCGCGGCCAGGATCCCGACGTGCCGGTGCGCGAGCGGGACATTCTCTTCGTGCCCGATTCCGCGGCTAAAAACCTGTATAACCGGACCATCGAATCGGCGATTCAGTCGGCGGCCGGCGTGAGCATCTATGCGGGTCTGGTTTACTCGCAGAGGTTCTAAGCCATGAGAAGAGTGGCGTGGATGCTGCTGCTGCTCTTCGCCTTCGCGATTCCGTGGCAGTACTCGCTCGAGATCGGCGAGCCTGTGGGCAACATTGCCCGCATCGTTGGCCTTATGCTGCTGTTGGTGGCTGTTCCCGCGATTTTGCAGAGCGGCCGCATGCGCACACCGGGGGCGCTGCCGTGGCTGGTGCTGGCGCTCTATCTGTGGTTCTGCTGTTCGTTTTTCTGGAGCATTGAGCCGCAGGCGACGCTGGCCCGCATGCGCGGCTATTTCCAGGAGATGATGACGGTCTGGCTGGTGTGGGAGCTTGCGGAGAGCCCAGAGGACTTGCGTGCGCTGCTTCGCACGTATGTGGCGGGCTCGTGGTTGTTGGCTCTGCTCACCGTGGCTAACTTCGCGTCGCCTGAAGCCGCGGGGCAGATCCGGTTTGCGGCCGCGGGGCAGGACCCGAACGACGTCGCGCGTTTTCTCGCCCTTGGCTTTCCCATGGCGGCTTTGCTTCTGGAGGCGGAATCAAGCTGGGCCGGCCGGCTGCTGGCCTTCGGCTACTTGCCGCTTGGTCTGGCCGGCGTTCTGCTTACGGCGTCTCGCGGCGGCTTTGTGGCTGCTGTGGTGGCGCTGGCCGGGTGCGGAGTGCTGCTGCTGCGCAGACCCGCGCGTGCCGCGGTTGCGGGATTCATGGCGCTGCCCATCTTTGCGGCGGGGTTCTGGTTTGTGCTTCCGCATGAAACGCTGGGCCGCATAGCCACCATCCCTGAACAACTGCAGGGCGGCGATCTGAATCAGCGCTTGAATATCTGGGCCGCCGGGTGGCAGGCGTTTGTGCACGCGCCGTTTTTTGGCACGGGTGCGGGCTCGTTTGTGAGCGCGGCGGGGTTGGCCCCCGCCGACACCGCACACAACACGGCTCTCACGATCGTTGTGGAAGGAGGGATTGTCGCGTTGATGCTGGCCGCAGCGATCGTGGCTGTATGTGCCCGTTCCGTGCTCCAGACGGAAGGCCCGCTGCGCATTGCGTTCGGCACGGCATTGCTGGTGTGGTTGGTTACGTCCGCAGTGGCGACCGTGGAGCAGAACCGCACCACGTGGCTTTTGCTGGGCTTGATTGCTGTTGCGGGGCGGCTCGCGGCGGAGGATCGGGATGCGCTGGCCCGATGTTTTCCAGGTGAGACAGAGAGGGCCGCGACGGCTTCAGTAGTGGAGCCGATTGCGTAAGGGGTCGCGCGGAGGGATGGAATGACCGGGAGCATCGAATTTCCGCGGATCGCCAGTGTCAATCGCCGCATTTTTCGCGCGGCCGCGATGGTGGCGGCGGCTGGGGTGGTGGTGAAGCTCGCTGCGACGTTCAAGGAATTTGCGGTGGCCGGCGTCTACGGCCGTTCCGACGCGATGGACGCATTTCTGGCGGCTTTTCTCATTCCCAACCTGCTGATCAACCTCATTTCGGAGTCGATGAACCAGGCACTGGTGCCGACGCTGATTCGGGTGCGACTGAAGGAGGGGCACGAGAAGGCGCAGGAACTGCTGTCGAGCTCGATGCTGTGGATGTGCCTACTGCTGACGGCCGCCTCGGTGGCGATGGCGCTGCTGGCGCGCGGTTTCTTCCCGTTGATTGCCTCGAATTATCCGGCGGCAAAGCTGGACCTGTCGGTGAGGCTGTTTTACGCGCTGCTTCCGGTGGTGCTGCTCAGCGGAATTGCCTCCAACTGCACCGCAGTGCTGAACACGTTTGAAAGCTTTGCGCGGCCGGCGCTGGCGCCTGTCGTGGCGCCGTTGTCGATTGTGGCAGGGGTGCTGCTGCTGCATCGGTCCTGCGGTATCTGGGCGCTTGTGTACTCCACGCTGTTTGGTGCGTTGGCGCATGGGGTGTTGGCAGGCGGAATGATGGACGCTCGCGGCTACCGTTTCCGCCTGCACTGGTACGGGTCGAACGAAGCGACGCGCGAGGTGGCGCACCAGTACGGGCCGGTGCTCCTCAGCTCGGTGGTGGCCTCGGGCGGCCTGCTGGTGGACCAGTCGATGGCCGCGATGCTGCCGGCGGGCAGCGTCTCCGCACTGGTGTTTGCCGGCCGATTTGTGAGCGTGGCGGTGACGCTGCTGGCGGGGGCAGTGTCCACGGCCGTGGTGCCCTATTTCTCAACCATGATCGCCGAGAGGGACTGGCGGGGGTGCCGCGACACGCTGCGCGCGTGGGTGCGGTTGACGGCGGTAGTGTCGGTTCCTGTCGCGGTGCTTCTCATTGCGGGTTCGCGCCTGCTGATTCGCGTGACCCTGCAACATGGCATCTTCGGCCCCCACGATACGGCGGTGGTGACGCCGGTGCTGGCGATGTACGCCATCCAGATTCCGTTTTTTGTTGTCAGCCGGGTGTTTTACCGGTTTCTTGTTGCCATGCGCCGCACCGATTTGATTCTCTATTGCGGGACGTTGAACCTCATTTTGGATGTAGTGTTGAACGTGGTGTTGATGCGGTGGATGGGCGTGGCTGGAATCGCCCTGGCTACATCGTTGTGGACCATCAGCACTTTGGCATTTCTGGGCTATTGGTCTCATCGAGTGCTTGCTCGGGCGGCGGCATAATATTCGCTTGGCAAGCGCCGATGATTCATTGAAGGAAGATGGAATGATCCCGAGACCTGCGCAATATCTGCTTCGATTTGACGACCTCTGTCCAACGGTGGAACAGCATCGGTGGCAAGGACTGCGGGATCTGGTTCTGGAGTTTGGCATACGTCCGATTTTGGCGGTGATTCCGGATAACCAGGACCCGGCGATGGAGTGTTCTCCGGCCGACCCTGGGTTCTGGGCCCAGATGCGGGAGATGGAGGCGGCGGGGGCTACGATTGCCGCGCATGGTTTTCAGCATCTGTGCGAGAAGCACAGCAAAAACCTGATTGGTTTGCACCAAAAGACGGAGTTCGCGGGACTCGGCCTGGAGGTCCAGCGGCAACGGGTGCAAGCCGGGCTGCGGACCCTCCGCGAGCATGGTTTGAATCCGCGGCTGTGGGTGGCGCCCCGCCACACGTTCGATATGACGACGCTGCGGGCGATCCGGCAAGAGGGAATCGACTACATCTCAGACGGTCTGGCTCGCATCCCGTTCACTCGCGGCGGGGTCACCTGGATTCCGCAGCAGCTATGGTCGCCCGTAGAGAAGTCAAAGGGACTCTGGACGATCTGCGTCCATAGCAACAGCACAATGAAGCCCCAATTTCTCAAGCTTCAATCATTTCTGCGCAAATGCGCAGAGCAATTTACTTCGTTCGACAGGGTGGTGGCAGAGTTCAATCCAGGCGAACTGGGGTTCACCGAACGGATGTACGAGAGATATGCGACGTGGCGTCTCCAACTGCACAGGAAGCGGACGCGGCACCGTCGCAAGCGGAAGACTTGAGGGCGTCGGTTCGTTCGTCCAGGCTACTGCGGCGCCCCGGACGAGGGTACGTTTCACATAGTTCGTTATAGAGCGACTCCCACCGATCGAGAACCGATTCGAGGTTGAACCTGTCGATGATGAGTTGGCGGGCGCGATGGCCCATCGCTTGAAGCTCGTGGGGCGGAAGCTGCATCAGCCGGGTCATTGCTGCTGCCAGCGCAAGCGCGTCGCCTGCTTTGGCAAGAAAGCCGGTTTGCCCCTCCGCGAGGACTTCGCGGCTGCCGGGAACATCGGTGGCAACGGCGGGCAGGGCACAGGCTGCAGCCTCCAGCAGGCACATCGGCAGGCCTTCCCACAGGGAGGAGAGGACAAATCCATCGGCAGCCTGCAGCCAGGGCCGCACATCCTGCTGGAAGCCCAGAAAATGGACGCGGCCTTCCAGGCCGAGCTGATTCGACAATTGACGTAATGAGCCTTCCAAGGGGCCGGCGCCGGCGATAAGGAGGCGTGCCGGTGTGGGGACCCGCGTGAGAGCCTGCAGTAGAGTCGGATAGTCCTTTACAGCATCGAGTCTGCCAGCCGCGATCCATACAAACTCACGCGACCATGCCAGATTGCGCCGGACTTCCGCGCGCACAGCCGTATCGGGCATCCACCGCTGAACATCGATTCCGTTGGGCAGAATCCCGAGGCGGGACGGTGAAATCATTCCGGCAGAGAGGTACGCATCGGCTGCGCCCCGGCTCACAGCGGTCACGCGGTCCGAAAGAAAGTTGCTCCATCGGTAGCCGAGGCGGCGGCCCACAGCGCCGGTGGCGGACGTGTGAACAGTATCGACGAGCACGCGCACAGGGGCGAAGAGGCGGGACCAACGGGCCATCCACACAGCGTGGGGCAAGTGCGCGTGGACCACGTCGGGCGCCTGACGCCGGAGCCAGCGGTGGAGGCGAATCCAACCGCGCGGATCGGCCAGGCCCTTGCGCATTGCGAGCGTCATGAAACCGGCGCCGGCATTGAGCAGTTCGCCCGCTGCTTCACCGCCGTTGCCGGAAAGGGCGATCACGGTGACTCGCCGACCGCGCTTGAGAAGACCTTTGGCCACAAGGAGCACCTGCCGCTCCGCCCCGCCCAGCCTGTCGATGGTGGGAACCATGAGGGCGATGTGGTTCATGCCGGGCCGCCGAATCAAGAGCGTATCGATCACCTTTTCGTAAAGCTGAATGACTCGATCCATGCGGAATTGGTGGATCCAATCGTGGGCGAAGCGCTGGCCGGGCTGGATTGCCCCGAGGGCCGTACGCAGGGTTGTTGAGAGCGCATCGGCTGAGATTTGGGGCGCGACCCAAATGCCGGGGCGGTCGTTGAGCAACTCCGCGAGCCCACCGCGTGCGGGCAGAGCTACGATGGGAAGGCCTCCGGCGGCGGCTTCAAGCAGTGCGTTCGGCAAGCCCTCGTGGCGCGATGAGAGAACGAAGAGCGTTGCGCCGGGAAACCAGGCTGCAGGGTGCGGAACGTTCCCGGCGAAATGCACTGCTGCTTCCAGTCCGAGTGTGCGGCATAGGGTTTTCAACGCGGTTTGCCGGGGGCCGACACCGATGATGGTCAGATCCGCAGATGGAAAACCCGCGCGCACCGAGACAAACGACTCAAGTAACAGGTCAAGCCCTTTTTCGTGAGCGAGCCTTCCGACCGCCAGAAGGTGAGGTCCGGGGCCGGCGAAACGGGTCGAGCTGCCGCGGGCGAGAGCCCGAATTGCGTCGACTTCCACGGGGTTGGGCAGGATGTGCAGCTTTTTCGGGCTGGCCCATAGATCGGCCAATTCCGCAGCCATGGCCGGAGTCTGGCAAAGAATGCGATCGGCGCGCGGGTACAGCAGACGGTAGAGCAGGCGGGTGTAAACCGCAGGTTGAGGTCCGAGTTTGGAGATGCCGTTCTGGCGGACCAAAACACGCGTTTTGCGGGGGAAAAAGGGGCGCAGGAGCAGAACCAGAAAGTTGAGATGAGCCATGCCGGAGAGGATCACATCCGGTTTGAGATCGCGAACCAGGCGAAGCAATTGGAACGCGGCGGCACGCACCCTGGGCGCGCCCAGCCCGTGCACATGAACACACGCAGGCAAGCACTCCGAACCGGCACTGGCCTGCGTGATCAGGCCCAGATGCAGATCGTATTTGGCCGGAGACAAGCCGTTGGCCAGCAGGGCAACCACTCGCTCGGCGCCGCCACCACCAAGGTGCGGGATGAGCAACAGAAGGATGGGACGTTGAGCCATATCGAGTGGTAAGAGGGTATTTGGATTAGATTTGGTTAACAGTGACCGCCCTCACATGCTTCAGTTGTTTCAAATTGATACAGTTCGTGAAAATCTTCTTTGAATCGGCCGAGGCCCTGAGAAAGTGCCAGGACTGCAGGATCGTTGCATGCAAGCTGGTAAAGCCAGTACCTGTGTACCCGCTTTACCAGTGGATATGTCGGACCGTCCTTCCATCGTGCTGGGAATCACGCATTCGCAGACGTGTCTCGTGCTTACGGGGCGCCTTCGTGCATTGCGAGAGGCGGGGTTTCACGTCACCCTCATATCAAGTCCAGGCCCTTTGCTGGATCGGATTGCCTTACATGAAGGCGTCGATCACCTTGCGATTCCGATGAAGCGTGGCATGGCTCCGCTTTCCGACCTGGTATCGGTGGTTCGGCTTTGGAGGGCGCTACGCCGACTGCGCCCGGACATCACTGAATTCAGTACGCCCAAGGCCGGCCTGCTGGGAAATCTGGCGGCGTGGCTTTGTCGCGTTCCGATTCGGATTTATCTGCTGCGCGGATTGCGACTTGAAACCTCGAGTGGGGTCAAGAGGCAGATTCTGAGTGCGACGGAGCGGCTGGCGGCAGCCTGCGCCCAACACGTTGTGTGCAACAGCGAAAGCCTCCGCGCCAAGGCGCTTGCGTTGCGGGTGGCGGCAAGCGGCAAGCTGAAACTTCTTGGGGACGGCAGCAGCAACGGCGTGGACGTGGAGCGGTTTTCGCCGGGCTCGACAGACGTGAGAAAACGGCTTGGCTTGCCGAGTAACGCCGCCGTGGTGGGATTCGTGGGGCGGTTGACGCGCGATAAGGGTGTACCCGAGTTGATCGCGGCGTTTGATCACGTGTTGAAAGCAGCGCCCGACACTCGCCTGCTGCTGGTGGGGTGGTTTGACGATTCGGAAGACGCCCTGAGCCAGGATCTGCGAGCTTACATCGACAGGCATCCGAGGATCGTTCGGACTGGATTTGTGGCGGACACCGCACCCTACTATCGTGCGATGGACGTGATGGTTTTGCCCACGTGGCGAGAGGGGTTTCCCAACGTTGTCCTGGAAGCGGCGGCGACGGCCATTCCTGTCATCGCGACCCTTGCCACCGGTTCACGCGACGCCGTATTGCCTGAGGTTACGGGCCTTCTGATTCCTCCAGGTTATCCGGAAGCCATCACTGAAGCAGTGCTTCAGCTTCTTCGCGACCCCGAGCGCCGCAGACGCATGGGAACAGCGGCGCGTGCGCGGGTGTCCGAGCTGTTTGTAAATGAGCGCGTGTTGGGGCTGACCGTCGCACTCTATAAGAGCCTGCTGATGGAGCCGCTGGGGACGGACGCCGCCGCGCTGGCTAAGGCTGCGGCTGCGGTGGAGGGGTAACGTCAGGCGCTGAATTGTCGTCCAAAGGAACCTGCAGGGTATGTGCGGCAGTTTCGGCTGCGCGCAGCGCGTTGCCTGGCGCAATGCCCAGCGACAGGGTTGCGCCCACGGTGAACAACAGCGCTGCGCCCACCGCGATGCCGACTTGCGGCAAGGGAAGGCGGGCTCTGCCGTCTTCATCGTCAGGCCGCTGCGCCGCGGAGAAGGCGAGTCGCAGGTAGTAAGCCGAAGCCAGACCGGAGTTGAGCAGGCCGATGATGGCCAGCGCGATCGCCCCACCGCCCACCGCGGCCGAGAAGGCATAGAACTTGCCGAAGAATCCGCCGGTGAAGGGGATGCCGACCAGCGAGATCAGGAAAAAAATGAGTAGGCCGCCGAGCAAGGGCGAACGATAGAGGAGGCCGCGGAAGTCGGCCACCATGGGGAGTTGTTCATCATATCCGCTGGCCAGGGTGATCACGGCAAAGATGCCCACGTTCATGGCCGCGTAGGCCGCGATGTAGAAGGCGGCCGCGGAAATTCCGCTGGAGCCGAGACCGGCGAAGGCCGCAAGCAGATAGCCGGCATGCGCGATGGAGGAGTAGGCCAGCATGCGCTTCACGTTCTGCTGGCGGAGCGCGGCCAGGTTGCCCACCGTCATGGAGAGCACGGCGACCACCCACAGCAGCGGCGACCAGATGGGGCGCAGCGTGGGCAGCATCTCATAGACCACGCGCAGCAGGAGCGCGAAGGCCGCGGCTTTGGGCGCGGTGGAAAGCAAGGCGACCACCGGAGACGGCGCGCCTTCGTAGACGTCCGGCGTCCACACGTGAAAGGGCGCAGCCGACACCTTGAATAGAATGCCGATGAGCATGAGCACCAGCGAGGCGACGACCAGGGAGTGGTTTTCCACGGTTGGAACGCGGCGGGCGATCTCGTAGACTTGCGTGCTGCCTGTGGCGCCGAAGATCAGGGCAATGCCGTAGAGCAAAAACGCGGTGGCGAATGAGCCGAGCAGGAAGTACTTGATGGCGGCTTCAGGCCCGGTGCCCGTCTGCTTGCGATAGCCGGCGAGGACGTAGGTGGAGATGGAGGAGATCTCAAGCGCGATGAAGACCACCAGCAGCTCGACAGCGCCGGTGAGCAGGCACATGCCCACTGCGCCAAAGACGACCAGCGCGTAGTACTCGCCCTGATGATGGCTGTCTTCAGGCAGGGTGTCGAGTGCGAGCAAAAGCGCCACCAGCACAATGCCGCAGATGAGCACGTGAAAGAAGACCGTGAAGGGACTGGTTTCGACGGTGCCGAAGTAGGCGGTGCCGGTGGGAAGACGGAGCTGCCAGAGGCTGGCCCAGAGAGCCGCCGTGGTACCGATGGCGGCCACCCAGCCCAACGGGCGGCGCGCTACGCCGGGCCGGAGGGAGGCGTCGATGAGCATGACGATCACGCCGGTGACGGTGAGGATGATTTCGGGAAGAAGGCGGAGGCTATCGGTTGGATTCATCGTCCGGCCTCCTCAAGAGATGGAGCGACCAGGACAATGCGGGGCCCCTCGGCGGTCTGTCTGATTGGCACTTGAATCACTGTCTTTTCGATGGAGGGCATCCAGATCGATGGCGCCAGTCCCATGATCAGCATGAGCAGGGCGAGAGGAGCCAGCACGGCCAACTCGCCGAAGCTCAGGTCGAGGGCGGGTTTGCCGGCCGTCATTGCGGACTCCGGGCCGTAGAAGAGGCGTTGCACCAGCGAGAGCATGTAGGCGGCGCCCAGGATGATGCTGATGGCGGCGGCGATGGCCCAGCTCCGGCTGACTTCGGTGAATGTGCTGGAAAGGATCAGGAATTCGCCGATGAACCCGTTCAGCATGGGCAGGCCGACCATGGCGAGCGCGGTGATGACGAAGAACGTTGCGGTGCGCGGCAGTTTGGCGGCGACACCGCCATACGAGGCGATCTGGCTGGAGGCGTAGCGGGTTTCAAGTACGCCGAGCAGCACGAAGAGAGCGCCTTCAATGACGCCCTGATTGAGCGTCTGGTAGATAGCGCCGTCGCGGCCGGTCAGCGTGAGGCCGTAGATGCCGAGCGTGGTCAGGCTGAAATGGCTGACGGTGGCGAAGGCGACCAGGCGCCAGAAGTCGCGCTGCACGAGCGCAAGGCACGCGCCGTAGAGGATGCCGATGACCGTGAGCGCGATCAGCAGGGGAGCGATGGCGCGCGTCTGCACCGGGAACAGGCCGACGTGGAAGCGCAGCATGGAGTAGAGGCCGAGCTTTCCGGCAACCACCATGGCCAGGGCGACGGGCGCTTCGCTGAAGGTATCTGCCAGCCAGCCGTGCAGCGGGAAGATGGGCACCTTGACCGCGAAGGCAAACAGGAACGCCAGCGCGACCCAGAACAGCGCACCTGCGGGAAGGGCATTGTTCGCGATGAGGAATTGCAACTCAGCGAAGTTGAATGTGCCGGTGCGCGCGTAGAGCCACAGAATCGCGACCAGCAGCGGGGCCGACGGGATGAAGGTGAAGAGGAAGAACTTGACCGCGGCCCTGGGCCCGTTCTTGCGGCCGTACATGGCGATGAGGATGGCCATGGGAACCAGCGAGAGCTCCCAGAAGCCGTAATAGACCATCAGGTCGAGCGAGACGAAGACGCCGAACATGGCCGTCTGCTGGACCATGAAGAGCGCGTAGTAGACCTTGCGCCGCTCCTTGATTGCGTTCCAGCTTGCCAGCACGCCCACGGGGGCGAGCAGGCCGGTGAGGACGACCATCCACAGGCTCAGCCCATCGACGCCGACGTGGTAGAAGATGGCCGGGCTTGCGATCCACGGGGTGTTGGACTCAAATTGATATCCGGGCTGGCCCGGGATGAAGTGCGCGGGCAGGTGCAGCGTGAGGCCGAAGGTGACCAGCGCCGTCAGCAGGGCGATCCAGGCGGACAGCTTGCCGCGATCGGGCAGAAGTGCAATCAGAGCGGCTCCGGCGAGCGGCACCAGCAGGATCAACGTGAGGATTGATTCGTTCAATTCTGTCATCGCTCAGTGCCCCGCCACGTTGAAGTGAATTCCGACGTTAGCCAGCACCGTGGTCCACGGAACCAGCGCGAACAAGAGCAGGGCCGCCGCACCCGCGGCCAGCCACGCCGCATAGGAACGGAGATTGCCCGATTGCCAACGCTGCAGGATGGCGCCGGTGAAGGTGGCGATGCCGCCGAGTAGCCAGGCGAGGCCGCCAAGAATTGCGACTTCCACAACCCACTCGAGGACGAATTTGGACACTGCCATCAGAGGCTTGACGATCACGGCGCCGTAGAATTCGTCGACCCAGTACTTGTGAGCAAGAACGCTGTAACCCGCGGGTACCGCAGCCGCCAGCCTCGCAGGAGCTTCAGGGCGTTGCCGGTAGAAGCGGTCTGCGATGAACCAGCCCAGCAGTGCGACTGCAACTGCGAGAATGCTGAGGACCAGTTCGAGGTGCGCTGAGCCAGTCTCCAGCGAAAGCGGGCCGGTCGAAGGCGCAAGGTACGCGGCGAAGCGCTCGATGCCGATCCAGCCGCCGCCGATGGAGAACAGCGCGAGAATCACCAGCGGGCCGAGCATCGACCACGGGCTCTCGTGCGGATGCACTTCGGGGCTGCGCGATTTTCCCATGAACGTCAGATACCAGAGGCGGAACATGTAGAAAGAAGTGAGCAAAGCCGTGACCAGCCCGACGAACCACAGCACCTTGCCGCTGTTGCCCTGAAGAAATGCCGCGTAGAGGATGGCGTCCTTCGAGAAGAATCCTGCGAACGGGAAGAATCCTGCGATGGCGAATACGGCGGCGGTCATGGTCCAGAAGGTGACGGGGAGGTGCTTGCGGAGGCCGCCCAGTTTGCGCAGATCCTGCACCCCACCCATGCCGTGAATCACCGATCCGGCCGCGAGGAAGAGCAGCGCCTTGAAGAAGGCGTGCGTCATGAGGTGGAAGATGGCCGCGGAATATGCCGCGACGCCGCAGCCCAGGAACATGTAGCCGAGTTGCGAAATGGTGGAGTAGGCCAGCACGCGCTTGATGTCGTTCTGCACCAGTCCGATGGTTGCGGCGAAGATGGCCGTGGCCGCGCCGATGATGGCGACGACGCTGAGCGCGAACGGCGAGCGGTCATACAAAGCATGCGTGCGGGCGATCATGTAGACGCCGGCCGTGACCATGGTGGCCGCGTGAATGAGCGCGGAGACTGGCGTGGGGCCTTCCATGGCGTCGGGCAGCCAGATGTAGAGCGGAAGCTGCGCGCTCTTGCCGGTGGCGCCCAGGAGTAGACAGAGCGCGATGGAGGTGAGAACTCCGCCGCTCCAAGCGGGGTTCGCGGCGAGCTTGTCGGCGATTTCACTGAAGGTGAGTGTGCCGAAGTTGGCCAGCAGCAGGAACATGCCGATGAGGAAACCAAAATCGCCGATGCGGTTGACGATGAACGCTTTTTTGCCGGCCTCGGCTGCCACGGTCTTCTGGTACCAGAAGCCGATCAGCAGGTAGGACGCCAGGCCCACGCCTTCCCAGCCCACAAACATGAGCAGGGCATTGCCGGCGAGGACCAGCACCGTCATGAAGAAGAGGAAGAGATTCAGATAGGAGAAGTAGCGCGCGTATCCTTCGTCGTCGTGCATATAGCCGACGGAGTAAATGTGGATGAGGAAGCCCACGCCGGTAACGACCAGCAGCATGACCAGCGAAAGCTGATCGAGAACGAAGCTGAAATCGATGTGGAGCATGCCGGCGTTGATCCAGCCCACAGGGCAGATCTCCGCGTATGGCAATGCCAGACCAGACGTAGCAGCCCTTGCGGCGTTCAGCACCACGGCAAACGAGGCCAGCGGCGCCAGCAGCGCGACTGTCGAGACGAGAGCTTTCGGCAACCGGCGGCCGAGGATCCCGTTAATCAGGAAGCCTGCAAACGGCAGCAGCGGAATCAGCCAGAGATGTAAATATCCGTTCATAGTTTCATCAGGTCGATTCGGTCAACGGCCAGCGTAGAGCGGGCGCGGAAGACGGCAATGATGATGGCCAGGCCCACGGCAGCTTCAGCCGCGGCCACAACCATCACAAAGAAGACGAAGATTTGCCCCTTCACCAGGTGCCATTGGTGCGCGAAGGTGACAAACGAAAGGTTGACTCCATTGAGCATCAACTCGATGGACATGAAGACGGTGATGAGGTTTCGCTTGATGAGAAAACCGACCACTCCGAGCGAAAACAGCGTGGCGCTGAGCAGCAGATACCAGGAAAGCGGAATCATTTGCCGACCCTTCTTTCATCGCCGCCGGGACGAGCCAGCGCCACCGCACCCAGAATGGCGATGAGGATGAGCACCGAGGTGACTTCAAACGGCAGCAGGAGTTCGCGGAAGAGGACGCGGCTCAAATCTTCAGTGGAGGTGATGGGGTCGCTGAGCGCGGCTGAACCCAGCCCTTGCGCTTTGAGGATGACGGTGGCGATGACACCCAGAATGACCGCGACGGCAGGGAAGCCGAGTATGCGCGCCACGCCGCTGCCCATGGTATGTTCTTCGCGGCCCGCATTGAGCAGCATCACGACAAACGTGAAGAGCACCATGATGGCGCCGGCGTAGACGATGATTTGTGCGGCAGCCAGGAACTCCGCGCCCAGCAGCAGGTAGAGCACAGCCAGGGAACTCATCACCACCACCAGCGACAGGGCGCTATTGATGGGATGGGTCTGGAGCAGGAGGTTGATAGCTCCCGCCAGGCAAAGTCCGGCAAAGACGATAAAGAGGATCAGGTGCATCGTTCCATCGCATGCAGGTCGCGGCGGTTTTTAAGAGCCCGCCGATTAAGGGGAGGCCGCGGAGCAAACCTTCGCTTCGGGAAATCCTCTCCGATTGTAACTGAGCGCGTGGGCCAACTTGCATTCAATTCGTCAGGGCCCGTGGGCCCATCGAAATCGTGTGCCGCGCTACCGGTGAAGCGGTTGATACGCAAGCCAGAGGCTTGTCGCCACGATGTTCAAAATGGCAAGCGGAACAAGGTACCGCCAGCCGAAGTTCATCAACTGGTCATAACGGAAGCGCGGCAGCGTTCCGCGGACCCACACATACAAAAACAGGAAGCTGAAGACCTTCAATACAAACCAGAAGATCGGCATCAGGGCGTGAACGAAGATGTTCTGAGGCGCCGGAATCAGTTCGCCCAGGGGGCTGGTCCATCCGCCAAGAAACAGCAGCGTGGCGACGCAGCCCACCGTGATCATGTTGCCGTACTCGGACATGAAGAACATGGCGAATTTCATGGAGCTGTACTCAGTGTGATAGCCCCCGGTGAGTTCGCTTTCTGCTTCGGGAAGGTCGAAAGGAGAGCGGTTGGTCTCGGCGTAGGCCGCCATCAGGTAGATAAAGAACGCCACAAACTGGAAGCCTCCAAAGAGGTTCCACGTGGCCATGCCCTTCGATGACTGGCTTTCGACAATCACGCGCAGGTTCAACGAGCCGGCACGCATCACCACACCGACGAGCGAGAGCCCCAAGGCGAGCTCGTAGCTGACGAGTTGGGCCGACGAGCGCAGGGAACCAAGCAGGGAATACTTGTTGTTTGACGACCAGCCGGCGAGCGCGATGCCGTATACGCCTATCGACGTGATGCCGAGAATCACGAGCAAGCCGATGTTCACGTCGGCGATCTGGAAGAGGTGCATTCCGCCCGGACCGACGTTTGGCTCGCCGAACGGAACCACGCCGATGGAGATCAACGCGCAGCCGAGAGACAGGATGGGCGCAAGAATGTAGAGCGGCTTGTAGACGCCGGTGGGGATGATGTCTTCTTTCAGAAAAGACTTGGCTCCGTCGACCAGCGGCTGCAACAGCCCGAACGGGCCCACACGCGTGGGTCCCCAGCGATTCTGGATGCGGCCTACCAGCTTGCGCTCCAGCAGTACGGTGTAGGCGATGCCCAGCAGCATCACCACCGTCACTACCGCGATCTTGAGCAAGCTCCACAGAAAAAACTGCAAAATCGTCACTTGACTTCAGCCTCTCTTGCCAACACTCGTTCAGTCTGCCGCTGTTTCTGCCAATTGGTGCGATTGATGGACCTGCAACTCGCGCAACCCGCTGCTGTAACGGCCCAGTGTTCCCGAGGTAAACAGCCCATCGTGCTCGGGAAGCACCGTTGCGGGCCGCGCATCGGTGAGCGCAGACACCGGAACGAAGCCTGGTTGCGTCTGCACATCGTTTCCGCCAAAGAGATTCAGCCTGTCCAGCGTATAAGCAGGGACAAGGCGCTCGATCTCGTCCAGCACAGCCAGGGGATCGAAGGGGCTCGTCCTGGGCTCAAGATTATTCGCCGTCAGCCACACTGCGTGACGGTCCGCCTCGCCTGCCTGTACTCCGCGCGACTGGCCCAGGTCGGCAGTGACGCCGCTCTTGCCGAAAGGCACCAGCGTTTTCACATCCACGCCCATGCTGCCGGCGAGGCGCACCAGGATCTCGAAGTCAGGTTTGATGCCGGCGCGGTCGGCTGCTTTTTTGGCGAGTTGCACATCGCCGTAGGTGTTGGTCACCGTGCCGCTCTTTTCATAGAGACTCGCGGCTGGGAAAACAACATCGGCCAGCTCGGCCGTCTCGGTGAGGAAGATGTCCTGCACAATGACGAAGGTGTTCTGGAGCGCGGTAGGAGCGACGCCGAGCTTGGCTACCGGGTTGGCACCGACGATCAGCAGGGCGCCCAGTTCGCCCTGGCGCGCGGTATCGAAGATTTCCGGCTGCGACTTGCCGGGCGCTGCGGGCATTCCGGGATACTCCTGCGCAAAGGCGCCGGGCGTGCATACGGGCACGTAGCCGGGAAGCAGATCGGGCAGCAGGCCCATGTCGGCTGCGCCGCGGGAGTTGGAGTGGTCGCCGAGGAATGCGAAGCGCACGTTGCCGCGCTTCAGGCCCCAGGAGACCAGCGCCGTGATCTGTTCGCCGCGATACTCCTGGCCGAAGATCATCAGCAGCGATTCCTCGGCCATCACAGCCTTGGCGAAATCGAAGTTGTTGTGATCGAGAAAAGTGGTTAGATCGCGATAGCCATTGGGCGGCACGCCCTGCACAGCCTTGGCCTGGCGCTCGAGCTTGATGGACTTGTCATTGACGATGTAAAGACGCGCGCGGTTGAGGCGCACATTGGTGCGCAGGTTCCACGCCAGCAGCGGATGCTCTTCAGTGGGGTTGCCGCCGATGAGCAGGATTGCGGGCGCCGTCGCGGTTTCGCGCAGGCTTGCGACCTTGTTATTGTGGCCGGCGATGGCGCGAATAAAGGTGGCGTAATCCGCGGTGCGTTCGTGGTCAATATTGTTGGTGCGGAGAACAGTCCGCGCGAATTTCTGCAGCAGGTAATTCTCTTCGTTGGTGGTGCGATTGGAGCCGATGACGCCGATGGCCTGGCCGCCCTTGCTGTCGCGCACTTCCTTGAGCTTGGCGCCCGCGATGCGCAGGGCATTCTCCCACGTGGTGGGCTCCAGCTTGCCCGCGGCGTTGCGTACCAGCGGCTTGTTCAGGCGCTCGGGACTCTCGACAAAGTCGAAGCCGAAGTGGCCTTTCGCGCAGAGAAAGTCGCCGTTGATGCCGCTCTTGTCGCGATTGTCGGCGCGAATAATCTCAGAGCCGTCGTTCGATTGGCGCACGCCCAATGTGACCTTGCATCCGTCGGCGCAATGCGTGCAAACCGTCGACACGTGGTTCATCTCCCAGGGCCGCGTCTTGTAGCGATAACTGCCGCTGGTAAGCGCGCCCACGGGGCACACGTCGATGCACATGCCGCACTGCTCGCAATCGAGATGGTCGCCGCCGTTGGGCGCAATGACCGAGGTGACGCCGCGATTCTGCACGCCCAGCGCCCACACATCCATGCCTTCGCCGCACATGCGGATGCAGCGATAGCAGAGGATGCAGCGGGGGCGGTCGAAGTAGACCGCGGGAGACCACTGCTGCTCTTCGCGGTGGTGCTTGGCCTCGACGTAGAGGCTTTCGCCGGCGCCGTACTTGAAGGTCATGTCCTGCAGTTCGCACTCGCCGCCCGCATCGCAAACGGGGCAGTCGAGCGGATGATTGCCGAGCAGCAACTCGATGGTCGATTTGCGCGCCTGGGCAATCTCTTCCGACTCGGTGATGAACACCTGGCCCTCGGCCACGGTGGTGGTGCAAGCGGTCTGCAGCTTCGGCACTTTTTCCTGGCGCACGACGCACATGCGGCACGCGGCCTGCAGGCTGAGCCCAGGGTAGTAGCAGAAAGCTGGAATCTCGATGCCCACCTTGCGGCACGCCTCGATGAGCAGCGTTCCCGCGGGAGCTGTCAGCTTCTTTCCATCGACTGTGAAGGTTACGTCTGGCAT
>PLXP01000031.1 GCA_003151435.1 Acidobacteriaceae bacterium | reverse complement strand
TGCTGGATCTTCGCGCGATTCCCCCTGCGGACGTTTTCGCTCAGCGAATCAACGTAGTACTTGGAATACCCAAAAATGATCGAGAGCATGAACTTGCCCTGGGAGTTGTTCTCGAAACCGAACGTGGCAAACCGAAGATCCTTGAGGGCCCCGGTATCCAAGAGGTAAATAATCCGGCCGCCGTCTACGGAATTCCGGGCCAACCGATCAGGGTGCCAGGCGATAATGCCGTCTGCTTCCCCCTTCTGAATCCTTTGCAGCATCAGATCGAACACCGGGCGTCCTGGGGCCTTGGCGCTGAACGACTCCTCGAAGACTTCAACAATCTCCACGCCAGTCCATCCAATCGAAAGACGCTCCATTTCTTCCCGCTGGGAGCCAATCGAAAGGACCTGCCGGTCTTCATCTTCGCTTGATTTGCGGCAATACAGGAAATATCTCATTGGGCGGGTGCATGATTTATGAATCCTCCTCTCCAAGAACGAGCCACGCATAGAGTTCCAAGAGTAGTGCCGCTGAACGCTTTGCGTCGTCCAACGTTATCGTTTCGTGGAACTCCTCGTTCCAAATTTCCATAAACTCCTGAAGATCGGCTTCCGTGATGGGCATCCTGACCACGGTATCGCATCAGATCAATAAGGAATAGGTGTATAAAATTGCGTGGGATGCCGGGTAAACGCATGGTGAAGTGGGTATATTGTTTCTTACCATTAACCATACAAAATCTCAGTAAGATGTCAATGTTCCGCTCTGGAGATGTTGGCTGAGTTACGCACCGCGATCATGTTGTGTATGTGCGTGTTAAACAAGCGTACCAATCATGGCGTGCATTTTACTCTATCTAGCATCGGCGATCATCGAGCGTATTGTGAAGCTGGGCCGTTCGACGGGTGTCAGCCATTCGAGGAGCGAAGGTGGCTGATACGCAACTTTTCTCCTTCGGTTGCGTGCGGTTACCCCGTGCTCGGGAAGGACGAACGGCCTCCCTTTCCATCGTGGCCTTGGTGCGACCAGGCTTGCGGCGCATTTTTCTTCACCTATTTTTCCGCCGTCAGTCGCGTAGGATTATTCCACGCTTCGGCGCATAAAGGTCGAGTCGAGGCACCCTTCAACAAATCCAGATAGTTCATTCATACAAGTCAATGCGAGGACCACTTGCTTACATCGGTGGCAAGCGCGCGCTTGCGAAGCAGATCATCGATGTCTTTCCGGAACACACGACGTACGTCGAACCGTTTGCGGGTGGCGCGCAGGTGTTCTTCAAGAAGGAGCCGTCCAAAGTCGAGGTCCTGAACGATCTCGACGGGGAGATGGTTAACTTCTTTCGCGTATGCCAGCAGCATCACGAAGAACTGGTCCGCTCCCTACGTTTTGTCATCGTGAGCCGGAAATGGTTTGAACTGCTTCGCGACACCGATCCGACGAAACTCACCGATATTCAGCGCGCTGCTCAGCAACTGTATCTCCTCAAGAACAGTTATGCGGGACTCGTTCGCAATCCCAATTATCGGTACAGTGTGGTGCAGCCATCCGGATTCAACCCCGAACGCCTGCCGGAGATCATAGCGGAAACGCACCATCGTTTGGCTCGGGTGCAGATCGAATGTCTGCCGTATGAGAAGGTGCTCGCGCAGTATGACCGCGCAACGACGCTCTTTTACCTTGACCCGCCGTACTATGGTCGAAAGCTCTACAAGTTCAACCTCGATCCCGACGACTTCCGGAAGATGGCGGAACGGCTCGGAAAACTGCGCGGCAAATTTGTGCTGTCCTTGAACGATGTCCCTGAGGTGCGCGCGATCTTCAAGGCGTTCCATATCCGAGGGATCGACCTCTCCTACACCGCCCAGAAGATCGCAGGTCGGCGGTATCACGAAGTGCTCATCACGAACTTCTAAAGCCCTCCTGAAAACACTGTCAAATCTTTTGTTCCTCAGTGTTCTCTGAGGCATCTTGTTGAATTCGATGGCTTTCGCACTTTGCTGTGCCGGAGGTTGTTACCGTTTTCGACGACACGCAGAACATACTCACCGCATGATTCGCTACCTCGAACAACTCATGAGTTCGCTTTGGAACCGCCTACAAAGGCGGCGACAGGCAAGGGAGGAAACCGGGGGCACCATCACTCTCGGGCTCCGCGTTGTGGATGAACAGGCGACGCGCGGGCGCGTAGGAATGAGTTCAACCCGCCGCACCATGCATATCGCGCTCCTCGGAAAGACAGGAACCGGCAAGAGCTCACTGCTCAAAAACCTCTGTCTGCAAGACATCGAAGCCGGACGCGGATTTGTCTACTTCGATCTGCACGGCGACGCGACGCCGTTTCTCCTGCGCGCCATTGCCGCCCGCGAGTGGAAACTGCAAACGCATCTGAGCGACCGCCTCATTGTCATCTCGCCCGCCGACCGTGAAATGTCGGTCGGCCTCAATCCGCTTGAGGCAACGGAGCCTGATTTTGTCAGGATCGCAGAATTTGCCGAGGTCTTGAAGCAACGCTGGGGACTGGACCACTTCGGAGCGCGCACGGACGAACTGCTACGCAATGCGCTCTACGTGCTCGCAGCGAACGGTCTCACGCTCCTCGAACTCGCGCCGCTTCTCACGCATCCCGGATACCGCGCGAAGTGTCTCAAGAATGTGCCGAACGCCGAGGTCCGCCAATACTTTGAATTTCGTTACGGACAAGCGAGCGAGCCCATGCGCGCCACCATGCGCGAACCGATCCTCAACAAGACATCGGCCTTCACGGGCGATCCGCGCTTCCGTCACATCATCGGCCAACCGCAATCGACCTTCTCGATGCGAGAGGCTATGGATGAGGGGCACTGGGTCATCGCGGACCTTGAGAAAGGTAAGCTCGGCGAACAGGCGCTCACGCTGGGGAGCTTGCTCTTCACGGTCATCAAAAACGCCATATTTACCCGCCAGCGGAAATCGCTCTTCACCGTGTACTGCGACGAAATCCAGAACCTCATCGCGTATTCGAGCGACATAGAGACGGTGCTCTCCGAGGCTCGGAAATTCGGCGTCTCGGTCGTTTCAGCAAACCAGTTCTTGGATCAGTATCCAGCAACGATGCGCGCCGCAATTCTTTCCATCGGCACCCATGTCTTCTTCCAGTTGTCGAGCACCGACGCAACAACCGTTGCGCAGATGCTCGATGGCGGCAAGTCGCTCGCCGAGCGGTTGAAGAACCTGCCGCAACGGCACTTCATTTTGAAAAGCGGCGCGGATCACTGGGTAGAAGGCATGGTGCCCACGGTCGTGGATTCCGGTACCAACTATGCCGACTTGGTCAATCGCTCACGTATGCTTCGCGCACGTCCCCGCGCCGAGATCGAGCGCGAGATTGCGAAACGGCACGCGGCCTTGACCCGCACGACGGATGAGGTACTCCATGACTGGAACTAAGACACACAACGGAAAGTGGCGGGGCCTCATGGTGCAGCCGAGAGACCTCGATCTCTTGCGCGAACTGGCGGTGATGCGTGTCGCGGATCGCGAGCAGGTGAAGATCGCCGCCGGATTCGGATCGACGACCCGCGTGAACACGCGACTGCTTGCCCTCACCCGTGCCGGACTCCTGCGGCGATTCTTCCTCGGTTCCGGCGGCGGACGGAAGGCGCTCTATGCCCTGTCCGTGAAAGGCGCGCAAGTAGTCCAAGTTCCCTGCCGTGGTCCGCGGCGTCGGCAGAACGAGATGCTGATCGCCGACTTCTTTGTCCAGCATCAGCTCACTATTAACGCCGTCTACTGCGGCCTGAAGTTCGACACCATCCCTGTCCCTCGGGTGAGATTCGTCAACTGGCTGGCCTTCCATGAGCCCCTGGTTGCCGGACTCAGCCTCATCCCGGATGGCTATGTCGAGTTCGCGACGCCCTCTGGCATCGACGCTTCGTTCATCGAAGTGGATCTGGGCCACGAGGGGCTCACGGTCTGGAAGGAAAAAACCCGGCACTACGTCCAGCTCGCCCTCTCGGGAAAGTATGAACGCCAGTTCCGGCAACCCCGCTTCCGTGTGCTCGTCCTCGCAAATTCCGAGCGCCGGTTGCATTCGATCCGCGCAGCCGTTGCAGGAATCACGCAAAAGATTTTCTGGTTTGCCACGCTCGACGCCGTTCGCGGCGAAAAGTTCTTTGGCCCCGTATGGCTTCGGCCTGTAGGGGAACACCATCAACCATTCTTCAACGAAACGATATGAGATTTTGCTTCCAATGCGGAAAGATGACGGCGGGCGAACCGCTCTATTGCGGAACCTGCGGCAGAACGTATGACGTGAAACTCTGCCCACGCGCGCACGTGAACCCGCGCGGTGCGGAGGTCTGCTCGAAGTGTGGCAGCCGCGAACTCTCGACGCCGCAGCCAAAGATTCCGATGAGCCTCCGGCTGCTGGCACTTCTCATCCGGCTGGGCCTTGGCCTCTTGCTCTTTTATGCGTCCCTGAGTCTTGTCGTTGACTTGCTCCGCACGCGGGAGGTCCAGCAGGTCCTGGTCGTCTTCGGAATGCTCTTGTCCGGCCTCTGGTGGATCTGGTC
>PLXP01000055.1 GCA_003151435.1 Acidobacteriaceae bacterium | reverse complement strand
ATACGGCCCGCCGTAGACGCTTACCGATTAACACGAATCGCTCCGATCTCAATTATTTCGTCCGATTTCGGACTGAGCCCCGTTGTCTCCAAGTCAAGTACAACAAATTGTATGGGGATCAAGGAAAGTTCAAGGTTCTCTGCGGAATTGGATTTGGTGGGCAGTTGTGAAGTCGCTGGAACGGAGGTCGCGACTGCGGGCTCGGAGTTGGGCTGATTGTCAACTAGCGGTTGGGATCCGATATCCGGTCTGAGAGATTTAGTTTCCAGTCCGGGGAATAAAATACGGTGCGTAACGAAGAAAATGACCGCTATGAACGCAACGATAGTGACGACAATGATTGTTCCCAAGAGACTCCTCGCTTCGTTCCGTCCCTTTTACCCCAATGGGAGGGAGGGTGACTGTGACGGTCGTTACCGTTCTCGGTGGTGAAAACAGGATTCTCCTATCGAGAACGCGGGAGACCCGGTTTCACGTTCTCTGTCCCAGGACTCTGATTCGCATCTGTCGTTATCGCCCAGCTTTGCCTCAATGCCGTAGCATAGTTTGGCAGCCCATGGAGAGGTCCACGCATGAGCGAAGCTGTAACTACCACTGAGTTGACCAGCGAAGAGATCAGCAGCCTTACCCGCCAGACCAACTACGGCACCTGGCGCTTCCAAAAGACCTGGAAGCCGCTCCACATTACCGATGCTGAAGGCTGCTGGTTCATTGACGGCGCAGGCAAGCGCTACCTCGATTTCTCTTCGCAGCTGATGTGTGTCAACCTCGGCCACAAGAACCTCCGCGTCATCGAAGCCATCGCCGAACAGGCAAGGGAACTGGCCTATGTGGCGCCGGGTTACGCAACGTCAGCGCGTGCCTGGGTCAGCCACTTCGTCATCGCGCCGCCACTGATTGTGACGAAAGAAGAGCTCGACCTCGGCATCGCCTGCCTCGATCAGCATCTTTCCATCGCAGACGCGCTCGTGGAGTAAGCAGTCGGACACGAAACAAAAGGCGCGGCTTCAAGCCGCGCCTCACAAAAACAGCTCATCCAGCGGAAGGTGATTTGCTATTGGGTTCTCGCCGCGAGGGTGCGAAGATCGCGGGCTCTCGCCGTATCGCCGGTGGCTTCACATGCACTCGCCAACGAAAGATAAAGTTCGCCATTCGGCGGTTGAAGCTTGATCTGCGCCTCAAGCATGCGGACCTGGGCCTTGGGATTGCCCGTCTTCGTGAGTGCCTGGCTGATCGACAACAGCGTCTTCGGAGCGACTGCGCTCTCCATCAAGACGGGCTGCTGATTAAGGGCGGCCAGTTCGTCACTCTTGCCCAGCCGATCCAAAATTGCCGCAAGCTTGTCGAGCGCGCGCAGATTTCTGGGATCTTCAGCGAGGGCTTTGGTATACCATTGTTGGGCGTCGGCGTCGGCGCCTTGTGCTTCGGCGGATAGGCCGCGCTTTAAATCGTCGAGGGCCACTCCGCCGGGGTCGGCGCCGCTATATGCCGTCCAGGTATCGACGAAGTCTGCGGCGTGCTCCACGTGCAGCGTCAACGCAGCATAGGCGGTTTGTTGCACGCCATCCCGGTTCGCACCAACAACCAGGCGGTAGGTTCCGGGCGTCAGGCCCGAGGTATCTACCGTGTGCCCCGTCAGCAGGTTTCCGGCACTGTCGCGATTCGACGCGTCAATCTCCTCTTCTTCCTTCGAGGGGCCTTCATGCGAAGCCGTCACCGCGCCGAACACGTAGTGCAGGTGAACCTTGTCGCTTGCTGTCGCAGCGTTTGTTTTGGGATCGAGCCAAAGTTGAAAAACCAGCGGCAATTTGTCGCCCGTTCGCAGATAGACCGATTGTGCTCCGCGAGGAGTGAATCGCACCTTCGACGCGGTGAATGGAAGCTGACCTGTTGGGTCGATCACGCCGGCCGGGGCCGTATACGCAAGCAAATCCGAAAGTGCGATGGATTCGCTCTTCACCACAGGCACCGTGATGGAAGCGTGCTGCCGTGTGGCGATGTGGGTGACGTTGTTGGTCAGGGTTGCGACTACGGTGTATCTTCCCGGCACCAATGGAAGGCGGCATTCCGCCGCGAATTTCTTCTTCGCGGCTACGCCTGCCTGCGCCTCGGTGACCTTCCCAATGAGCGGCTCTTCCTGGTCGTACACCAGTTTGCCTGCCTGCGTCAGCACCGTTGTGCGCAGCGAAAGATCGTAGTACAAACTGCCGTCGGGATGGCGGCCGAGGATGCGTGGATCGGGACGTGCCGAAGTCAAAAGATAACTGGCGGTCTCCCGGCCTTGATCGTCACGAAACACCGCGGAGCTGATGATCGCGGTCTGATCGCCAGTGAGGACGCTCGCAGTCACGTGCTCACGTAGCCGGTTGGCCTCCATCTGCTGCTTGGTCAGAGGGTTGTCGGGCAAGTCGTTGATCGTTGCCAGCATCATGTCCGAATCCATGCTGGGTTGAAAGTTCTCGAAATCCGCACCCTCGGTAGGCAGCAGCGTAATCGCTGTCTTCGCTACTTCGTCTCCGGCCGATTTACGAATGAACTTGAGCGCCATCTTGTTGTCGTTCATGCTTTCGCCGGTGGTGACCAGCGCTACAGGCCCATCCTGCGTGGGCGAATAAATGCGATACGAGTCGGCGGCACTTCGTTTGTAAAAGAGGATGTAAAAAAACGGAGGGAGGACAGGTGTTTCCGCCTCGTAGAACCAGATTTCCATCGGCCGAAGATTGGCCTGCTCGTGGTAAGCAGCACGTTGCTTCGGAGGGCCAAGGATGATGTAGATTCGCCCCATGTCCGTTCGCCAGCCGTTTTCATACTTCGCTGTACCGAAGTGGTCATTGACATAGGCCAGCCGACGATAATGTTCATCCTTGTAGGCGTTGCTTTCGGAATTCGAATCAGGATTGCGAACGCGCCAAAACGCCTGGATAAAGCTGTCCCTCTCCGGGTCTGTCGTCAGGGTCAGGAACTGCTTTCGCTCATCGGACGAAATGATGTAGGGGACTTCAACATCTAACCAATGCCGATAAGTCGGCGCCAGGTTCTTTTCAGATTTCGAAGCGCCTGCGGGCAGGATTGAAGCGAAGAGAAGAGCAATAAGAAAGAGAACCAGAGAAGAGCGGAATCGCAGCAAAGGACTACTCCAGAAATAGTGAAGAGGAGGGGGTTGCCCCCCTCCTCTTCAGTGTATCAGTCAGGATGATTTAGAACTCGAGCCGGATCGACGCGCGTGCGTAGAACGGAGGCTGGAAGCCGAGTGGCTTGGTGTAGTCCGGGCTGATGACGCCCGGGCTGCTGTCAAGGTCCTGGTTCTTACCCGTCTCGTGCTGCGAGTTGAACAGGTTGAATGCGTCGAAGGCGAGCTTCAGCGTGTACTTTTCCTTCAACTGTACCGGGTAGTCCATGTGCCCGTCGAACTGCACTGTGTTGGGTAGTCTGCCCGCGGTGCCGCGTCCGCCGATCGGAACTTCGCCAGTGTTGAGGTAGATCGGGTGGCTGGCATAAGCGCTCAGAGGATTGCCGGTGGCGCCGCGTACGTTGGTGCCCAGCGTCATCTTATTGAGTACGGACATACCGGGCGTGTCCTTGCTGACAACATACGCTACCGAAACGTTCGCGACATTGCGGCGATCGGTGTTCAGGAAGCCAGGTTTGGTCTGATCGCCAAGCAGGCCGAGAGAGCCGTTCGTGAAGTCAAACAGCGAGCTGATGCCTGGGTCCGACTGCCCGTTGTCATTGCGGAACAGGCCTTCGTAGTTGCCAAAGAGCTTGGCAAAACGATAGTTGGCACGCATTTGCCAGTGGTTCTTGAGGTTGCGGTTGAATTCCACTACCAGTTCCTGATAGCGGCGACTTGGATTCGCGAAGCCGTCTGGTTTGCCATCGGCTCCGCCATCGCCTGCCACTGCACGATTGGTGATGCAGGCGCCGCTATATGGTGTGCCGTCGAAGTGGAGGAAAAGGCCGCCATTCGCAACGGAAGTATCGTTGGCATACGTGCAGCCTGGCACAGTTGGCGTATAGTTAGCAGGTTTGCTTAGATCCTTACCGCCGTTTGCAGCTTGCCACTGGGCGGGGGTATAGATGGCCTCTTGCTCGTTAACTGAAATGTCGGTGGCCGCCGTCACGTTGGCAATGCCGCCGGCATAGCCGCCGTCAACAAGGGAGCCTTCGGGAGATTCTGAGCCGATGTCTTCAACGATCCTGCCGAGACGACGATCACTGTAGCGGATCTGAAGCACGGAACCAGGTACGACCTCGCGTTCGATGCCGAGTACGTACTCGTTCTCATACTCCATTCTCGTCTTGGGAAGAATGCCTTCACCGGTTGACGAAGCGAAGCTCGGACCGCCGAACGCGTTCACGGTGCCGTCGGAATTCTTAGACTTTCCGGGAAGGTAGTTCAGCGTGTGAGCGGCATCGAGAACCGGGATGACCGCGCCCAAGCTGTCGAGTTTGGCGTTGCCGCTGCCGTCAGCAAGCGGGGTGAAGTAGAAGCTGGTGTCATCCTGCTCATTGCCCAACTGCCGGATCGCGGCGTCGAGAGGCAGAACCAACTGGTACCGGGCGTAGTTGAAGAAGACTTTGCTCTTTTGGTTTCCGAACGGATCGAGGTTGAAGCCAACGCGGGGCGACCAGTTGTCGTTGAACAAGTACTTCATCAGGGAGCCGTCATACCACTGTTCTTCCCAGCGAAGTCCGGCGTTGACTGTGAGGAACCGATTCATTTGGAAGCTGTCGTTCGCCCAAGCCACGTGGTAGCGGCTCTTGGCGGCGACACTCAGGCCTTTGTAGGTTCCGCGAATAACCTGCAGGTAAACGGGATTGCCGTTCAGTTTGGTGCAATAGGTGCAGCTTGCGTCGGCGTTATACAGGCGGAACGAGGCATTCGTCATCTGACCGATGGCGGATGCGTGGGATCCGAAGTTTGTTGTCAGATCGTCGCCGGCAGCATTTGCGCCCGGAATTGGATACAGCGGGCCAGTACGCGTCGGCTCGTCAAGGAAGTTGGTGTGGTCGTACTGATAGCCGATTCCAATTGTGTGCTCGCCAAGGAAATGGAATCTCTTCTCGGTCTCTCCGTTGAGGCTATAGTCGTCGTTCTTGGTGGGCTCATAGGCGCCCATATATGAGGTGACGTTGGGCAATACCGTACGATCCTGGATCTGATAGTTGTTGTGCAGGGGTGTCTGGGCAAAATGGTTGAAGTTGTAGGTGTAGACCGCGATCGCTGTCCAAGTCGGGCTGAGCGATGTGCTCAAACGAGCCACTGAATCGCGGCTGCCGTAGTTGTACCGTGTGCCAACCGAGTCGGCATTGAGCGCCGCGAGGCCCGCATTGTACGTCGGCCCCGGGATTTCGTTGTGGTGCGCGGGATCGCCGAAGGTCGACATTTCAAGCTGCAGATTGGAGAACGGCTGATACGTTAGCTTCGCCGCCCAGCTCAGCGTGGTCGCGCTGTAGGCATACGCACCATGACCAGCCAGTGGTGCGCCAGCGGGCGCAACCACGATGTCCTGATTCAGCGTCGGGTCAAATGCGCCGAAGAAGAACATCTTGCCTTTGAGTCCCGGGACTGGGCCGCCAGCTTCCGCAGCCACGTCGTATTGCGGATTCGAAAGGTAGTCGGCATAAATTGTGTTGACGTAGTTGAACTGGCTTAACTGTAGGCGGCTCGCATACCAACTGCCGGGCCCAAGATAAGCAGCCAGGGCGCCATGGTAGTGGGTCGAACCGGATTTCGTGACGATTTCCACGATGCCGCCGTCTGCGCGGCCATACTTGGGCTCGAAGGCGCCGGTCTTTACGTCGACTTCCTTGATGAAAGCCAGGTTCACACCAGACCCGAGGGAGCCGAAATAGCGGTTGAAGGTGCCCAGCCCGCCGAAGGCCTGATCGGTAATCGTGACGCCGTCAACCAGGTAAAGGTTCTCAAGGCCGGTTGCGCCGCCGATGGAGGGGTTCGCAGCGCCTGTGCCGCCGCCGCTGACCACGCCAGGAGCCAACTGGAAGATGGCCGAGACGTTGCGGGCGATGGGAAGCGACTGGTAAAGCTCGTCGGAGATTGGCGCATTCAGCGAAGTGGTTTCAGAATCGATCTGCACTGCGCCGGCGTCAACCTGCACGATCTCGTTGGCCGCGCCGAGGGCCAGATGCACATCAAGATTCGCGGAGTGGTCAACCACAACCTGGTTGTGGTCCGAGACGTACTTCTTGAAACCCGCCGCCTCGACGACAACCTTGTAGGAACCGGGTACCACGCCAGACAATTCATAATGGCCCGCAGCGTCGGTTTTCACCGTGTAGTTCCCCTGCGGTCCGGTGATCGTGACGGTGATATTCGGCATCACCGCCCCTGTGGAGTCAAACACCACACCACCCAATCCGCCGCGTACGGCAGAATTAGTTTGTGCAAAGGATGGCAGCACGATGAGCAACAAGAACGCGGCAATAAGCCAAGATGCCTTCAGCCAACGGACCATTTGTAATCTCCTCTAGATGTGGAACGGGAGAGCCTTTTTGAACTTGCTAACCCGTGGAATGCACTTTTGCGTCCGGTCTCGGTGAGCAGAAGATCCGTTCCGCAGCAGATATTCGAAAAGCCCAAATGAAAGCTAGATGAACAAAGGTAAAGGAAGGCAGAATCATTCCAATAAACGTAGAACGATGGACGCCTCACCAGTTAAACAAGGGAGTATCTAGAGATGACTATATGCACGACGGTTGCCATCTTCGGTCTGGCGTTAAATTCATTGATTATTAACGAGTTAAACCGGAACAAGGATGGCTCGAAATTAATCCATATATGATAATGCGTATTTTCCCGTTCCCGGAATTCGATCTGTAGTACATTGCACTTTTCAAAAGCGACGCGTCGCCCCACACGATCTGTGGGACGTTGCCACCCTTTGCGCATACAACGAAAGATCGTGCTGTCGATGAGCGGCCATCATGCTCGCTGTCCTTCAGGGCGCCAGCGTTTCAGGCGGGACTCTAATAACCAGCGTGACCGGCCCCCCACCATCCTGACGACCTCCCATGCGCCCCGTACAATAGAACAGGAAGCCAACCGGCCGATGACGGACGAAGCGAAGAACCAGCCCAACAAGCCCGGCCCGCAGCCGCCCGACCCCGCAAAGCCGGAATCAGGGCAGCCGGAGGTCCGCAAGCCCGACCCTCGAAAGCCGGATGAAGACCCCGTCGGCAAGGTCTACGACTCGCACCTCATTCGCCGCTTGGGACACTACCTGCGACCTTATTGGTGGCAGACCACAGTATCTTCATTTTCCGTCACCCTCAAATCTCTCAGCGACGTTGCCGGCCCCTACCTGGTCAAGGTAGGCATCGACCGCTACCTTACCGGCAAGCCCGGCGCCGCTACCAACTGGCTTACGCGCCGCCTCTCGCCCGACCCATGGCACGGCATCACCCAGTTAGCCGAGATCTACATCGTCGCGCTGCTCTCCGCCTACTTGTTTGAATTCATCCAGACCTACCTGATGCAGTGGGTCGGCCAGAAGATCATGTTCGATCTGCGCCGCGACATCTTCCGCCACATGCAACAGCTGCACGTCGGTTTCTTCGATACGCACGCGGTGGGCCGCCTCGTCACTCGTCTTACGTCCGACGTAGACGCCATCAACGAAATGTTCACCGGTGGCGTACTGGCCATTGTCGACGACTTCTTTACGCTCACCATCATGGGCGTTGTCATGCTCAGCATCAACTGGTGGCTGGCTCTGCTGGCGTTTTCCGTTCTGCCGCTCATCCTCATTGTCACGCGCCTCTTCCGCGACTCGGTGCGTGAGAGTTATCGCCGCGTTCGCGCCGCCATTGCGCGCATCAACAGCTTCACGCAGGAACATGTGAGCGGGATGAGTGTGGTGCAGCTGTTTAATCGCGAGCAGAGGGCTTTTGATGACTTCGAGGCCGTCAATCGGCTGCATATGATCGCGTTTAAAGACACCATTTTTGCGTACGCGCTGTACTATCCGGCGGTGGATTTGCTGTCGGTGGTGGCGGTGGCGCTGGTGATCTGGCGGGGCGGATTCGGCGTGCTCTCAGGCACGGTGACCATCGGCGTGCTGGCCATGTTCAACATGTATTCGCAGCGTTTCTGGCGGCCCATCCAGGACCTCAGCGACAAGTACAACATCCTGCAAGCAGCCATGGCCGCCTGCGAACGCATCTTCAAGCTGCTCGATACCCAGCCTGAGATCGTGAGCCCCGCCGTAACGCGGCATGGCGACGGGTCAAACCGCATCGAGTTCCGCCACGTCTGGTTCACCTATCAGAAGCTCACACCCGAACAGCAGGCCGCTGTCGAAAAGGCGGCAAGCGCACGCGCCACCGCTACCGAACTCGCCGGCCTTTCGGGTATCGAATGGATTTTGAAGGACGTCAGCTTCACCATTGAACCCGGACACACGGTCGCCATCGTCGGACACACCGGCGCGGGCAAGACCACACTCACCAGCCTGATGATGCGCTTCTACGACGTGACGGCCGGCCAGATTCTGCTGGACGGCGTCGACCTGCGCGAACAGGACCTGAACCTGCTGCGACGGCAATTTGCAGTGGTGCTGCAGGACCCGTTCCTGTTCACTGGAACCATCGCGGACAACATACGCCTCGGCAATGACGACATCACGCAGGCCGACCTGGTGCAGGCCGCGCGCGACGTCAATGTGCTGGACTTCATCGAGCGGCTTCCGCACCGATTCGACGAGCCGGTGCAGGAGCGCGGCAACTCGCTCTCCACGGGTCAGAAGCAGCTCATCAACTTCGCCCGAGCGCTTGCGTACAATCCGCGCATCCTCATCCTCGACGAAGCCACCTCGAGCGTAGACACCGACACCGAGTTGCGCATCCGCGGAGCCCTGGAGCGCATGGTCGAAGGCCGGACCAGCGTGCTGATTGCTCACCGCCTCTCCACCGTGCAGCGCGCCGACACCATCCTGGTGATGCACAAAGGCGTGTTGCGCGAGATGGGCAACCATCAGCAACTGCTGGCGCAGCGCGGTCTCTACTGGAAGCTCTACCAACTGCAATACAAGGACCAGGAGATGGGCGTTCCGGCACCGGAGCCCTCACGGCTGCCCTCCGTTGCGCCTGCGATGTGATGCGGGTCAGCGGGTCAGCGGGTCAGCGAGTTAGCAAGTCAGCAAGTCAGCAAGTCAGCTAGTAGTACGACCGTGTGGATATGTAATATCCCAGGTCTCAGAAGCGAGACCTGGGGCACCCAGATCGTCATGGATGGGATTTCCAAATCACACGCCCACGGTACTAGTCAGCGGGTCAGCAAGGCAGCAAGTTGGCAAGTTGGCGAGTTGGCGAGCCTGACTGAGCTGGCGAGCGGGATGCTGTGGGAGAATCGATCGCCTTGCATGGCGACGAACCTGTTGACTTCGAAGGCGACAAACTGGGGAAGCGAATTTCACTTTCAACAGAAGTCGCCTCGCGGGTATACGCAAGACCGCGAAAACCGCATTGCAAGCCCCCCAAATTGAGCCTTCGCGAAAAAAGAAGCCCCCTTTGCAGAGAATTCGACCAGTATTTCCTACATTGGAATCAGGGCCAGCCTGGCGGCGGGCCGGTTTGAAGGAGGATGGGACGATGCGAGCTGGGGAGCGGGATTTGGCGCGAACGAAGCTGGATACGGAGATGCGGCCTTTTCGAGGGAAGGTGAAGGGACGCAGTGACACGTTGGACCTTCTACGGTCGGTGCGCCGGGTGCTGGGCATTCCGGCGGGGGAGATGGCGCGGGAGTTGGGGGTGAACCGTTCGGTCCTGTTCCGGCTGGAGCAGAGCGAGGAACGCAGGACGATCTCGCTGAAGTCGATGGATCGGATGGCCGCGATCATGGGCTGCACGGTGGTGTACGGGGTGGTGCCCAGAGACGGAAAGACGCTGACGGAGATGGCGGAGCGGCGGAAGTGGATGAAGAGGTTGGGGACGAGGGAATAGGGGACGAGGGAATAGGGAACAGGGAATAGGGAACTACCCGATGGGCGGGCGGTCAGGCTCTTCGCTTTGACCCGTCGGGTAGTGGGCCTCCCGCCGACAGTCCTTCGCGGACGGTAGGGAATGATTTCAAGGAATCGAGCAGGAGCGGATTCGATTGGGTGCTCTCGTGGTTCGGTACCCGGTTCGCCGATAAGCCACGTTGGTCTCTGCTTGCTCATCCTGGGCGAAACACTCCATTGAGTGCGGTGGCAATCGTTGAGGCCGTGAGTGGGCAAATAGGTGAACACTGGCCGACATTTCGGGAGTAATATTTCCCGACTGGAGCTTTCATGCTTTCGCAGGTCTCAAAATCGAGACCTGGGGCACCCGGCCTCGCAATACCAGGCTGCTGCTTGGGGGTAGCCCTCGCCCAAGTCATACATCAGTCATGGCGGTATATACGGTTTCCAGAGTATTGCGATCATAAGGATCACCCAAGATATTGCTGCGCATCTCGGCGATTGCCTTGGTCATCACATCTTCCAGTGCGGACTTTAGCCCCTGAGGGAACGTCAACTAGGCGTAGCATATATCCCATGGACATTGCCAACAAACAGAGCCTTGCCCGGGCGCGGTTTCAGGCGTTGTTAAGTCACCGACCTTCCTCAGGGGATGAAGGCGAAGTGTCGCAATTCCATGAAATTGTTTCCGCGCTTGAGGAAGCATTTAATGAAGACCTGTCTTCGTTCCGTATTCCAGAAGCTGCAATGAAACAATTCGAGGACGAATCTGGGAGCACCGCTTGGGTAGATGCTGGGCGAGGACACTTCCCCGCCCGCAAGCAAACGTCAGGCAAGCGATTCTGCGATGTTCATTTCCTCAACCGCCAAATAGACGGCATCGCCTTCTATTTTGAAAATCTCAGGCCGACTCCCGAACGCAAAAATATCGGATTTTAAGAGTATGTTTTGCTATGGCTTCGCCTGATGCGCCTCGAACCACTTCCGCGCCCGTTCCTGTGCGCGGGCAAGATCGACAGGCGTCAGGTGTGACGCGGCTCCGTCTCGATGCTTCACAACCAGTTTCGAGTTTGAGGCGTCCTGCTCGCCTACAGTCGCCAGATCGAGCCAAAAGTAGGCTTCCGCGTAGTCCTGGGGTACACCCTGACCATTGAAGTACAAAAGCCCAAGTGCGGCCTGTACAACAGCATTGCCCTGATCAGCCGCCTTGAGCCACCACGCTGCCGCTTGCGTGTCGTCCTGGGGCACGCCCTGGCCTTTGCGGTACAAACGCCCAAGGCTGTGCTGCGCCGCAGCGTAACCTTGCTCAGCCGCCTTACGAAACCAGAGAGCAGCTTCCGAGTAATCTTGGGGTACTCCTCGGCCCACGTAGTACAACCCCCCGAGGACGAATTGCGCCTCGGCGTTACCTTGTTCGGCCAAATTGCGGCACGATGCTTGGGTGTCATACTTGAGATAAAAGCTCACATCGCCGTAAGGCATCGCTTTAAGCTGCTTTGCTGTCGGTGGCCTAAGTGTGGAGTTCATGTAGACCACAATAATCTGTTGCAATTCACTCGCCGTGCTCTCGGCTGCCTCGGCTCGCTCGTTGTCATTCTTCTGCCTGTAGGTGGCGGCGCGATTAAGCAACCGCGCGTGCATATACAAGAGGTAGTGCGAGACAGAGCGCCCCCAGATAATCTTGGTCAAGGTGCCGATAAATACGCCGACTACAAACACGATGAGCGCCGCCCACCAGTGGTAAAGCGCGGCGAAAACCAAAGCAGCAACCAGGGCGTTGTAACTGAAGAACGGCATATTGCTAAGCCAGCCATCCATCAATGCGGCTTGAGCAAATCGGAGATATTGCTTAGTAGTATCGTTGTCCCCGCTCCCGGGAGGGGCCGTCACCTTGGCCGCCCAGGCGCTGGTATCTGTCAGACCGTCGCCCAGTGGTTTCAAAACAACGTAAACGAGCACCAACAAGGCCGAAGCGACAACAAACCACATGGCGACCTCCTCTCCCCAACTGCCCAAAGCCTAGTCGAGTTTAGCGATCCTTCATCGGGGAGGGAACAGACGCCTGCGGCAGCGTGGAGCCCAGCCACAGTCACCGCACCGATAAAGAATGCTATCAACAATAGCGCACAGAACTTAATGCCCCAACTGTTTGGACCCAAATCCGCGAATACGACACATAGGGAGACTACAGCAGCTAGACTTAGGGCATAACAACAAAGCTTCGCACCAAGCTCCACCCAATAAAGCACCACCACAAGCCAGACTAGCGTATTTGAGCCATTTCGGGACATTTCAACCTTCATCCAACAGAAGAGACCTCTGGCGGGGTGGACAGCCCCAAGTTTTTGAAATCTTGCTCTAATCATAAACAGCGGGCGCCCCAGGTCTCGCTCTTGAGACCTGGGGCACCCGAACCCCTTCAATCATGGGTTACTCCCGGTAAACGCCCATGTCGACTGGAGAGTTTCAAGAATGACGCAAAATCACCTGGGCACGTTTCCGCGGACGGCCTTTCGGATCATGCCTCGGCCTTTCAACATTCGACATCGATGTTGTTGATTCAGGCGACGGTAATGGCTGCCACTTCGTAGTCATCGACGCACGGTATGGTGAACTGCAACGTCTGACTCTCCAGGTGAAATGGCAGATCTCGCCCAGCCTGCAAGATCTCGACGGATTTCACCCTGACATTCTGCGGCAGCTTCATCCTTATGGTTTGTGGGCCGAGCGGGTAGGTCGAATGCATCCATCCATGGTGAGCATTGGGGTTGGTGTAGTTGAGCAGGTGCACGGCGTACCCCGGGGCTGTTTCCCAACAGAACATCTCGATGAAGCCGTCGCCCTCAATATGAACAACGCGCTCGTCGTTCGTGATCCAGCGTATGGTGTTGTGCAGCAGGCGCAGNNCAGGACCACGGCCGGCTCATTTGTGTGCGGGACCGGCGGGTAAGCCAGCTCCGGCGGATAGCGCACGAATCCCGGGACCACCGTGAGCACGGGATTCTGCACAGGCTTCAGAGGTATGCGATTCTGTGCGCCGGGGAGCCACCTGGTGTTGGTGAAGCCCCCAACGATGGGGTGCGGTGGGGCCGCGTCCGGTGTTTCAATGCGGGCGTAGTACGGATTGCCATTTGTGCCGATGACGTCCGCGGCCTTGTGGATGCCGAGTAAATCGGCAAGTCCGAAATCCGCACGCTGGTTCAGGTTTTCGTCGTAAAGGCTGGTCTCGAAGCTGGCCATGATCGATCCGCCGGACTGCACATAGTCTTTGATCTGCCGGCATTGCCGGTCGCTCAGCATGGCGATATTGGGCAGCAGCAGAGCGCGGTACTTACCGAGGCGTTCCGGCTCGAGCCGATCTTCGTGCACAAAGTCAAATGCAAAACGGCCGCGCAAGAGCGCATCGTAGATGCCTTGTGTGGTCTCGTGCATGTAGGCACGTGAGCGCACCGTGGCGGGGCCGGGGTAGAGAAGCTGCGTGCTCTGGCCCATCACGACCCCGATGTCGGCAATGGAACGGCGGGTGGTGAAATGTGCGTCGTGCTTCGCCATCCAGCGAAAATAGTCGACGCCGACCTTCTGCCAGCGACGGTCTTCACCGAATCCATCCTCAGAGCCGACGAAGTGATAGTAGGGGGCCATGCCGCTGGCGAGTGATTCGTTGAGCCACATCCTGATTTCGGCAGGATTCTTTGAGGCGTTGCGCCAGCCTGGAGTCCCGGTGGAATACCCAGCGGTGACGTTGGCGGCAAACTTGCCGTCGAGCACGGCATTGCAGACGCGACCCTGCAGGCTGCACCCCCACACAGCGGCATCGTCGTAGGTGCGCCCCTGGTTGTCGGCCTGGAACCAGGCAGCGACTTTGCCGAGGCGATCGAGATTGGGTCCGCCGCGCACGTTGCCACCCGAGTTGGCGAAAAAGAAGCTGTCCTGCTTCTTCTCCTTGGCGATGGCGTCATATCTCTGCCATAGCTCCAGGACACGGTCAGTGAAGACGCGCCAGTACCCCGGAGTGCCGGAGGGCGGCAGCTTGCTGCAGACGGCGCAGTGACAGTCAGGCAGATTGCCGAGCGGCGGCCAACCGTTGGCGTAAAAGCAGTCGACATCGTACAGCGAGTTGATCTCGCGCATGATTGCCGGAACGTAGTCGTCCATGTAGGAGGAGAACATGCAGGTCTTGAAGAGCCGCGGCTCTTCTCCGCTGAATTGGACTGAGCCGTCCTTGTTGCGCATCGCCCATTCCGGATGGGCCTCGAGCGCATCGCCCCAATTCAGGTCGGGGCTCATGCGCGCGACGACGCGCATGTTGCGCTTCTTCGCGGCGGCCACGCACTCGCCGAAGAAGTCCCGGCCGTTCAGGAATTTCCCATGGCGATGGAACTTTACCTTTGAGGGGTAGAACGCCAGGATGCCGGTGACGCTGATAAAGACGATGTCCACCTCGGCGGAGTGCCAGTAGTCGGCCCACTCCTCAATGTTCATCACTGCGGGGTCGTGTTCGGTCATGTTGCTCTGCCCCACGCGGCGGATTCTTTGCTGCCACGGCTTGGCGGCCTGGTCAATCGCCGGCTTGCGTTGCGGCAGCGGTGTGAGCTTCGGGGCAGGTCCGCTGGAGGGCGCAACAACGGTCTCCTCCGCGAGGAGGGTCGAAGACGGGTCGAGAGCGTTGATCGCGGCTGCCATTGGAATGACACCCGCACTTGTCTTGAGGAATGTGCGGCGGTTGAGCATCGGTACTCCCCTGGATTTCTCTGCGAAGGAAGTCTAATTGCCAGCTGGTACGTTGAACCACCCGAGTCCGAGCAGCTCTTTCAGTCGGTCAAGCAAGTGGCTGGCGACGTTGGAGCGATGCACCCGTCACATCACGAAAAAGCTGAATATAGTGCAGGCTTACTCCTCAAGGCTGCTGGGAAGACACGTGGGACGAGGAAGGGCGAGAAGGGAGGAAACACCGATCGTGGGTTGCATCGCGGATTGGGCTAATCTGGCCGGGGAGGCCAAAACCCACGATAAAGCACGACCGGATTCGTATTCAGCTGGCATGTCTACTTAAATCAAAAGCTTACGAAAACGCCCAATTGCCCCATACCCCCAAACATACCCCCAGTTGATTTCCTGGAAGCATCTTCGACATGAATGGTAACCGCGATCGGTCGAAAGTTTTTTCGATGCAGCCAGTAGAAAACGAAATAGTCCTCAATATCCATAGGGCTTTTGTAAAACATCGTGATTCTGGCGCCTCACTGGAGCGCAAACCGTCCCCGTGTCCCTCTTCTTGCGGCGAGTAGCAATCCCGGTCCAGAATCCCTCCGACTGCTCTCCTAGGGGGCCCTCAGGAGACAGGAGGATTTGAATTGCCGCCCCCTCGCACCCCAAGCGATATCCCCGCTTTTCCGGCCCTCTCCCGTCATTTACCGTGATGTCCCTTGGAGTCAGTGTTCACGCGCCTTTCTGAGCATTTGGTTTTCCGGTAGCCAAGCCTCCGGGTCTTGCACCCCTCCAAGCGGTGTTTTCCCGACCCGACCGCAGAATAATTTTCGGCCTTCCGAAAATCCTTGCCACAAGCCGACATTTGAGGGCCGATCGGTCTTGAATGAGTGACTTGGCGGATTATGCGCTCAGAAATTTACCTGTGTCGGGGAGTGAACCCGGCTTAGCCATCTTTACCCCTAGGCGTTATGTCGAACTACTGGATCGATGTTTCGACTGAAAGGCATCGATCCAGTCTCCCATGTTGGCAATCGGGTCTGGATCAGCGTTGAATCTTTACAGCGAACTGAAGGACACGCGGGGCTTGCGCCTCCGTGACCTGCCCGAAGGCAGGCGAGTTCATATCGTCAACCGGCAGTATCAGGTTGGTGTGGTTCGTCACGTTGAAGGTCTCTGCCCGGAACTGCATTTTTGTCTTTTCACTGATTGCGAAGCTCTTGCTGAGCGAAGCATCCAGGCTGCCGAAGGCAGGGCCCGCGATGCTGTTTCGACCCTCTCTTCCGAATTGCCCGGCGTTTGCAACCGGATCGAGCCGCTGAAATGCCGAAGGAGAGACCCACTGCGAGACCTTGTGCGGCGCCCCTTTGTTTGGGTTCCCGCTCACATTGGGCCGGTCTCCGAACATGCCGGAAACTCCGGGGTGCGGTGCCTGCAACGAGACATTTGCCGAGTCGTAGACCGTGAAAGGCGTGCTGGAGTTCAGGGCGAGCAGAGCATTGAATTGCCAGCCATCCAGGAACGTACGCGACACACCTGTCAAGTTGCGCGCGAATGGAACGGAGTAGGTTATGCATCCGGCGAAACGGTGGCGCGAATCAAAAAGCGAGCGGCCGTATTCTCCTTTCAGATCCTGGTTGTTCTGGGGTACGTCGAGTTCTCCAAGGATGAGCCATGGAGCGGGACCGGACATGTGGAGACTCGATGAGTAGTCGAGATCCTTGGAGAAGGTATATGCCAGAGTGTAGCTCAGGTCCGGCGTACCGCGCCGTGTCAGTGAAATCTGTGCGGAGTGGAAAGTTGAGTTCGCATTTCCCTCCACCAGCCCCGCGGTGCCCAACTGACAAGTGCCACTGGTCAACGTACAGCCGGAAAAGATGCGGCGCCGGCCGGAGTTAGCCAGGGTGGCGCCCGGTTGATACACGGCGGGGTTGGCCTCTACCAGCCGCGGCAGGCGCGTTCCTTTCGCGCCGATGTATCCGACCGATAGCACCTGTTTACCCATGCTCTGGTCGATCGTGAGATTCCAGTCCTGTGTGTAGGGGGGCAGCAAGTTGGTATCGATGGTGAAGGTGGACGCGGGCAACGCGAACTGACCGGGCGTGAACGGATTGCTTACCGTAGCGAGCGGGTTGGCGTAGTTGATCTTTCCGGTGAGAGTTCGGACCACAACGTTCGGCAGTGCGGAGCTGGCGCCACGCATCGGCATGCCAACACCGTTCAGCAACCCGTCGTAAAAGATGCCATAAGCTGAGCGGATTACCGTGCGGCTGTTCCCGCGGGGGTCCCACGCAAAGCCAACGCGAGGCGCCACATCGCCCTTGAAGATGGGAGCAACCGTGTCGGGGATCCCCGAATCTCCTGGGAACAACAGCCCCCTCGGAGCATTGGGGTGCACCACAGACTGTTTGCCCGGCACAAAAGCCATCAGGCGGTTGTGGATGTCCTGGAACGGCGTCGTGATCTCGTAACGCACGCCGTAGTTCAGCGTAAGCCTTGGGCCAAGGCGGTACTCATCCTGGGCATAGGCGCCCAACTCCCAGCCCCGCAGGGCACGCGTGAAGTCGCCGCCGGCCTGGGTGAATATATCCGGTCGTCCAAGCAGAAAATTGGCCAGCGAGTTGTTTGTGTAGCCCTGAACGGTGAAAGAAAAGGTGCCCGAGGCAAAGTTTGCCTGGTACCCGTTGAGCTGCGTCCGGCGGAACTGACCACCGTAGCTGGTGACGTGTTTGCCCTGCGTGTGGGCGATGTTGGCGTTGAAGGCGTAGTCGTTCTGTATGGTGTCGCGCGGGTTGATGATCGGATCGCCCACGTTGGAGTAGCCCTGGGTCATGATTAGCGGCGCACCCGTGGCGGAAGCCCAGGTGGATGCGTACCCAAAGCCGAAAGCCTGAGGCGAATAGCCGGAGAATCGCTTGTCCAGAAGAATGTGGTTCTGGAAAAAGCTGACATTTGCCGTCAGCACGGTCCGCGCGGAAAACGTGTGCGTTTCAGTCACTCCGCCCAGGTGTGTGTTGGTGTAGTAGCCAACGGGAAACCCCGGAACATCGGCGCCCAGTTCCGAATACGGGTCGCGGAACTCCATCGTGGAGTAGCTATAGCGCGCGCTGAGCACATCCGCGCTCCTCAGCAGCCAGTCCGCCTTTACGCCGCCCTGGTCGCTGTTGTACTGACTCTGGTTCGAAGTTTGGGCCAGATGCGGATTTTCCGTTGTATTCGGGATCGGAAAGGACTGGAGGTATCGAGCGGTAATAGGGTTGATCTGACCGGAGAGATCGTTGCCGAATGGCGTTCGTCCGGCATTCAGAAGAATCGGGGCATCGGCCGAGAAGTCCCCGCTGCGTTCAGCCATTGTAGGCACCACCACGCCATGCGTGATGTCCTGGACGTTGCGGAGACCCTCGTAATAGGTGAAGAAGTAGGCATGGTTATGCACCATGGGACCACCGATTGTGCCGCCGTACTGGTTCTGCTTGAGTACTTCCTTCCGGGGAGCGAAGTAGTTGTTCGCATCGAGCGCGTCGTTGCGGAAGAACTCGTACAGTGTTCCGTGGAACTGTTCGGTGCCGGAACGGGTAACGATAGTCGTGATGCCGCCGTTGGTTCCACCAAACTCAGCCGGTGCGGTGGTGGTGAGGATGCGGAACTCAGCCATCGTATCGGCTGGCGGCCGATACGCGTACCCGCCGTCCATGCGGTTGATGTCACGCATCCCGTCCACGAGAAAGGTGTTGGATTCCGGACGCTGGCCGTTCACCTCATAGTTTTGGCCGGCCCGCCGGAAGGCGCCCATAACCGTCAGACTCGCCGACGCCGGACGTACTCCAGGCTGGAGAATGCCGAGTTGAGTGAAGTTGCGTCCGTTCAGTGGCAGATTGGCGATTTCGTTCTCGCTCACTACCGCGCCCTGCGCGATCTCATTGGTTTGCAGTCCAGCCGCTTCGGAGCTCACCTCGACGGTCTGCTGCTCGGAGGCGGGAACAAGCTGCACGGCGATCTGTGATTGGTTCCCGACGTCGAGATGTATCCCTGAGTTGACCCAGGTTGCAAAGCCTGGGGATCGCACTTCGACGCGGTAGTCGCCGACGAACAGTTCTTGGAAAGAGAACTCACCATGATTGTCGGAGCGCTGTGCATGCTGTTGGCCTGTGCCGGCCGAGGTGAGCATGACGTCAGCGCCCGCTACAACTGCCTTGGTTCCATCCGTTACCACGCCTCTCAAAGAGGCGGTCGCGCTTTGACCCATGGCTGCGTGGTGCAGAACCGTGAAAGCCGCCGCGATCAATGCATACAGAACAATGCGCTTCATCAAAGGCCTCGTGTCCAAAGTCTGGGAATCCTTGTATGCTACCTGTTCCACGCATTGCACACATCGATAGAAAGTTGCACTCAAAGATCGCGCTTCTGGTGGATAGATGTGCGCATGCACACACGTTCCCGATCTTTCCGCGCAGGGTGAGAGACCAACACGGGGCCAATCCGTGCACCGGGCAGCGTGCGGCTGAAAACGGATTTCCAGAAAGATGGAATTCTGCAGGCGTTTCCCGTTGCTCCGTACGGCTTCTCTCCATCTTGAGGATGAGGAGGATCTCGTCCTTGTGGGCGATGCGAGTCTTGCTGAGAATCTTCAATAATTCGCTCTGAATTGCGGCTTCCCGTTTCGCACTTCCCAAATCACGTTCTGTCGAGGAACTCCAAATGAATGACTTGCTCGCTCTCTTCCCCCAGAGGGACGCACGCCGTGCCATGCAACTATGTATTCGCGCTCTTCACCGCTCCGTGCATCAATTCATCCTGCTGTTTCTACTGGCGACAGCAGGATCCTTGCCCATGCTCAGCCAGCAGTTCGCGACGGTGAACCTGACCGTCGCCGATCCAGCTGGCAAGCTTATCGCAGGGGCAAACGCGTCCGTTCGTAGCGTCGATACTGGAGTGGTCCGGACCGGAGTTTCGGACAAGCTTGGGTTGGCAGTGATTTCAGGACTTCCGGCCGGACAATACAAATTCACTGCGGAAGCGGAGGGCTTTGGCGTATACCAGGCGCCACTGACTCTGATGCTGGGTCAGCAGGCTTCCTTGCAAATCACTTTGCGGGTCCGCGCTGCCACAGAGCAAGTCGAAGTCCGCGATACAACCACGGGTGTAGACAAAGAACGAACGGAAGGCAGTGAAGTTATCGCTCCAGAACAAATAGCCGAACTGCCAATTTCAGATCGGGATTTCATTGACTTCGTGCTGTTAACTCCGACGGCGACAGTTGGTCGAAATTCGAGCTCAGGGGCCCAGTCGGCATTTCAGGAATCGGAGCTCGAGATCAGCTTCGGAGGTTTGCGCGAGACGCATAGCGTGTTCTATGGCCTGGACGGCGTCAACTACACGACCACGGTCTCGGGAGTTCAGCGAGTAAGCCCATCGCTGGATTGGGTGCAGGAATTTCGCGTCGTCGATGGTCCGGACGCAGCCGGCGGTGGCTTGAATCTCGGCGCGGCAGTAAACACCATCACGAAATCGGGGACCAACGACTTACACGGATCACTTTACGACTATGCCCGCAACAGCGCTGTGGATGCGAGCAATCTACTTTCCGCGCCAGGGTTCAATACTCTGCGATTCAACCAGTTTGGGGCGACAGTGGGCGGCCCATTGCGTAAGGACAAAGCGTTCTACTTCTTCGGTTACGAAGGTCAGCGGCGGGCGCAATCGCCCATTTATTCGCATTTCATCCTGAGTTGCATCGATACCGAGGGCTGCCTTGGGCCGGGCACTCCCAGCATCAATGAAGTCAAGACTGATCTGGGCCTTTCGCCCGAAAAGCTGGGATCGATCTTACAAATTGGCGACTATGACAATGCCTTTGGAAAAGTCACCAATGTATTCAGTGACAAAAGCACTTTGTCTGCCGGTTACTTATTTACCGCTGTAAGGAATGGCAATACTGCCGCCACTTCTCCAGGACAGGGGTTGCCATCGAGCTATCGCGACAATCGCATTCACGATCAGACGGCTTACGGGAATTTCTTCCATCTCTTTAACAGTCGCTGGACTTCGGAGAGTTCGGTTGCGTTTGGCCGACGAATCTTTTACATGGATCCGGTGGGCGCTGGCTTTGAGCCGGCGATCAATGTCGCCGATACGCTCTACAGCGGCGGATTTCTTGGCGGAGTCGATTATTACGGCGAGCACCATTTCCAATCCAGAGAGACGCTGACTTATACGCACGATTCCAACTCCATCAAGGTCGGCGTGGAGTTTGAGCCAATCTGGTTCTCTGCGCAAACGCCCTACTTCACGCCGGGCGTAGGGATTTTCAGTCCGCAGAGCTTTTTTGGTGCTGGGCCTTTCAGCCATTTCGGTCCTGGAACTGCTGTCGAGTTTCTCTTCCAGCAGACCCGGGCCGATTTTGGAAACCAAGTGCCGCAGCGCGGCTTGCCCTGGGAGAACGGATTCTATGACGGCCCGGATGGACCGGCGCACCAGGCTGCCGATGCTGTTGCCTTCTGGCATAAACTGGCCGGGTTCTATGTGCAAGATCAGTGGAGAGCGCGGCCAAACCTCGCACTTTCCTTCGGTGTGCGCTACGACCTTGATTTTCTTCCGTCGGCAAGCGATCTTCGCATCCTGGGCAAGATGAATCCCATGAATTTTGGGAATATCCAGCCGCGAGTGGGGATTGCTTATGCTTTTCGTAACGGGAAAGGCGTAGTGCGCTCCAGTTTTGGCCTATACACTGGATCGCTGGAATACAGCAGCCTGATCAATGGATGGCACGGTGCGTCCCCTTTTACGCACATGAATCAGCCCCTTCTGCCTGAATTCGCCAATCCGGAAAATGACCTTACAGGGTTTGGGCCAGCAGGCATGGTGGGGACTGCCGGCCCAGTGCTTGCGGGGCCCGCGTTCGCTAACTTTACGCACACTGGAACTTACCCACACCCCGCAATCCTTAAGCAGTTTCCATTGGGTTTTGTAAAGCGGAATTATCCTTCGAACTACTCCGAGCAGGCGAACCTGGAAGTTGAAAACGAGCTGGGGAACAAGTGGTATCTCACGGTTGGATATCACTATCTCCATGCACTTCACCTGGAGAGTTCAAACAGCATCAATGCCGTGCCGAACGGCTTTCTCTCCGATGGCAGGCAGAAGTTCGCGCCGGCCGATCCCAACTTCGGATTCGCGCTGTACGCAACGGCTTCAGGCTGGTCGATCTACAACGCCGGAAACGTGGGCGTGCGCAAGGAGTTCAGGCAGAGCTTCAGCTTGCTCGCTAATTATGTCTATGGGAAATCCATCGATATCGCCACGGAAAACCAGCTACAGGATGAGCCACAGGACTATCTTGCTCCGCAACTCGATCGCGCAGTGAGCGACAACGACGTCCGGCATCGGCTGGTTTTGACTCTTTTGGGAGAATCGCCAAACAACTGGGTTGCACCCTTGCGCAACGTTTCGTTGTCAATGATCAACACCTTGCAGAGCCCTCAGTACTACAGCATCCTTGCGGGGTCAGATGTGAATGGCGATGGCTTCCCGTTCAACGATCGAGTCGGCAATATAGGCCGCAATTCCTATCGCGGCGCGTCGTACTATGACACAGATCTTCGCCTTCAAAAGCGATTGAACCTGAGTGAACAGCTTAAGTTGAACCTGAGTGCGGAAGCGTTGAACCTTCTGAACCGCGTCAATGTGCAGGATGTGGATCAGGTCTATGGTGCAGGGGAGTTCGCAGGGCCGATTCCCAAGGCCTTTGGAGACGGTGTCACCAGCCCGGACAATCCGACTTTTGGCACTCCAACTTTTGCCGGAGCCGCGCGGCAGTTTCAGTTATCTGCAAAGTTGAGTTTTTAGGAGAGCAGCAATGTCGAATGGACAAGCGGCGGTGCAGGACGAGGCAAAGCCTGCGTCTGGAAATCCCAGGCGTCCCGGGCGAGGCAGCTACAAGCCCAGGCCGGAGACGCTTGCCCTCCTCAGAGTTTCTGGAAACCCCATCAATGGGCTCGGAGAAACCGCGCTCCGCAGGCCGTCGCCCTTCTTTTGGCATCCGCCAGACAAGCATCCCTATGGCGAATTGCAGACGGTGGCGCGCACCAGCTCGCGGAAATGCCCAGGTTCGGCACAGGCATTTGTAGCGGCGTACACACATCCCGAACTGCCTCCGGTGGCTGCAGTGCGGCGGCAGGCCTCGCCGGAGGAGTTCGCGGCTGAAGCAACCGATTTCGCGCTCGCGCATGAGGCTGGCGGCGTTGGCATTGCGCCAATGGACCCGCTCTACGTCTTCGAGGGATACACGATCGACGAGCCGTGGGTGATTGTGCTGGCCCTCGCTCCCAACTATGAACGATTGAAAGAGGTCCCTTCGGATGAAACCAACGGCATTGGCGTAACCGAAATTGGCGAGCAGTATGCGCGAGGTACGCGCGTTTCCTTTGCCCTCGCCAATTGGATTCGTTCTCATGGTTATAACGCCCAGGCTTATCCCGGGCCGTCTGCAAGCGCTTTGCTCTTGATTCCGCCGGCCATTGCCTCGGGATTGGGAGAGCTGGGCAAGCACGGCTCGCTGATTAACAGGCACTATGGAGCTGGGCTGCGTCTGGCCGGAGTGACCACCGATATGCCGCTTGTGGCTACAAAGCCGGACCGCTTCGGCGCCGATGAGTTCTGTTCAACCTGCCAGGTCTGTACCAACGCGTGTCCACCAGGAGCAATCAATGAACAAAAGCAAGTGGTTCGCGGGGTTGAGCGCTGGTATGTGGACTTCGACAAGTGCGTTCCATTTTTTGCCGAATCAGCATCGTGCGGAATTTGCATCGCCGAGTGCCCCTGGACAAGGCCAAGTGTTCGGCCCAAGCTGCTTACGACCATGGCTCGCCGTCTTGGTCAGGCACCTTCCGAATCGTGACAGAGAGCTCACCATGACGCGAAAAAGCCCTGCAAGAACCGCTCTCCATCCTTTTATGGAAGCACACGACTGTGACCTCCGCGTAGGATAGGCGCGTTCTGTTTTTCGTTTCCCACCCTGCCTGGAGCTCAAGGCACATTTCCCCCCGAAAGGAGAGTCATCGATGGCTCATATTCAACTTCCGATTGCCGAAGAACTCGGTAGAGAGTTTCCTGGCATCCTCGGTCCCATGACGTTTCGCCCTGAGACCGCGGCACCGCTCAACGAGTTGGTGAACGTGCTCTTGCGCGGAGAGAGCTCGCTGTCGCGCGGCGAACGGGAGATGATCGCAACGCATGTTTCCTGGCGCAACGACTGCTTCTTTTGCCAGACAATTCATGGTGCCGTAGCCGCGGCGCAACTTGGACACGACGAAGTACTGGTTCAGAAGGTTAAGACGGACTGGCCGAGCGCTGCAATCTCCGCCAAGCTGAAGGCACTGCTGAACATTGCTGGGAAAGTGCAGCTTGGCGGCAAGCACGTGACGGCGGAAGATATTTCCGCAGCGCGCGCTGAAGGTGCGACCGATCTGGAAATTCACGACACCGTTTTGATCGCAGCGGTATTTTGCATGTGCAACCGCTACGTCGATGGTCTGGATACCTGGGCTCCTCAGGATCCCAGCATCTATCGCGCGCGCGCGGCCCAAATTGTTGAACATGGTTACACCGGAGTGACGGAAGCTGCGATTGCCACAATGCAGCGCTGAACACTGCCCTTGGAACAGCGGCGCCCCCCTGCGTAAGGCCACGAAATCACTCTGAAAAGATCGCCAGCCGAGGTTATACCAGTTTATGTCTGAGCTAACAACGCCGACAGCCGAAGCCCCGATAGATGAATCCGCAATCGCCTACCCAGGCTGGAAGATAGTTATAGCCAGCTTCTTCGGGATCATGGTTAGCTTTGCGGCGATTGTGCCTTACACCTTCGGCCTTTTCCTCAAGCCACTCGCAGAGAGTTTCGGCTGGCATCGCGAAGCCACCTCTGCGGGATTCAGCATCGCCGCACTGACCTTGGCCGCCGCCTCGCCCGGGCTTGGCTTCCTGCTGGACCGCTATAAGCCACGCCGCATCGTCCTGCCGTGCATCGTTGTTTTCTCTGCTGCCTATGCTTCGCTCGCATTGCTGACGCCGCATCTGATGCACTTCTACCTCACGTTCTTTGTTATTGGCCTGGTGGGGAATGGAACCGCCTATATTGGCTACTCCCGCGCCATTTCTACATGGTTCAATTACCGCCGCGGTTTTGCACTTTCAATCATGCTTGCCGGCACTGGCTTGGGAGCCATGCTGCTTCCCGTCCTCGTTCAGGCTGTCATCACACACCTGGGATGGCGCGCCGCATATCTCACCCTCGGTCTGCTCGCCTTTACTGTTGGCTTTCCTCTCACCGCGGCTTTCGTCCGAGAACGCCCCGTCGCTCAACAGGATCGGGATGTCTCGACGGAACTTGGCGAACCCGTTGCCAGGGCGCTTGCGACCCCTGCCTTCTGGATCATCGCCGCAACCGTTTGTCTCTACGCCATCAGCGTAAATGGAACCATCGCGCACCTCTCAGCGCTGCTAACCGACCGCGGAGTCTCCGCCGCCGGCGCGGCCTGGTCCGTCTCCATCATCGGAGCCACAGGTCTGATCGGACGCCTTCTTACGGGTCTCTTTCTCGACCGCTTTTTCGGCCCCCGCGTTTCGCAAATCATGCTCCTGATCACTGTACTCGGCATTGTGATGCTATCGGTGGCCAACAGCCTGACTGCGGGCTTGATCGCTGCCGCATTTATCGGATTCAGCATGGGTAGTGAGGGCGATATCACACCCTACCTTCTCGGGCGCTACTTCGGCCTCAAGCGCTTCTCCACCCTATACGCCCTCACTTGGACCACCTATGCCATCGGAGGTGCCACCGGCCCTATCTTGGTAGGCCGCATATTCGACACGATGGGCTCTTATCGGCCCATCACGATTCAGCTCCTAGCACTACCTGCCCTCATTCCATGCCTGCTTATGTTCGCGCTTCCTCGCTACGAAATTCAAGGCAGCAGAAGGCAACCGATTGAATTGCTTTGCGAACCCCAACCGGCCGAGATTGCTCAGTAATTGAGGAGAATCCAATCCCCACATTCCAACTTCCGGAGGGCGTACCGGGCCGGCGCGACTCCGTGCTGCTTCGCCCCGAAGTCGCGTCGCCCATTACACTGGGCGCCATAGAGGAGCTGGACAAGCTGGTCCAGCAAATCAAGTGCGATTCGTCCAGCGCTCCGATCTCCCCGAAGCTGATGGCGCTGCTCAATATCGCCGGTCATGTGCAGCAGGGCGGCAAGCATGCACAACCGAAGGCTTCGGCCAAGCTCGCCGGTACGGTGCAACCGACCTTGAAGCCCACGATACTGTGCTGATCGCGGCCAACTTCTGCATGATGAACCGCTCTGACATCCGGACTTCAACTGCTGGCAAATACCAATGCGCGCAGTTAAGGGCGGATCTAGCCCCGCAGGTTCTCTGCTGATTTTGCGGTGTGTACTGAGCCGGCGCGACTTGGAATGTTGCCCAAAGCACTCATTGACAGCCGGTTACGCGCGATAGTCAGGATTACTCCCCAAAAACGCCCTTCACGCCATGGATCTTCCATCCCCCTGGCCTCTGGAGTGTTTGGCAGTCCTGCTTCACCACGCGTTGCCGGGGAGCGAGGGCAGTTCGAAGAATTCGTGGCCGTCTTGATCGAGCGGCAAAAAAGAGAACGGGCTTCTCCGCATTGTTGGGGGCATTCGGGATGGGTGCCGGACGATTCAAGCGAGATCCGCTCGTTGCGCGGGCGGCGGGGGCCGGCTGCGGGAAAGGGCCTGCTTTCGCGTTCAATCGGCGAAAAGCATTCCGCCGGGGCTAAAGCCCGCATTGTTTTTTGGGCTTTATGCGGGGGTTGAAACCCCCGCCTCCCTCCGGATTTGGTTTTTCCGCAGCCTGCAAAGCCCACGTTGATTTTGGGGAGTTTGTGGCTCGACTAAAGTCGTGCCCTTTCAAAGCAGGAGCAGGTCCTTCGACTACGTTTGACGCAAAGGACGCGCCAAACTTCGCTCAAGGAAGACAAGCTGTCAATACATGAGAAGGATCCGCGTCATAGATATCCCACCCTAGCCACAAAAACAAAGACGTGGCAAGGGTGGGGCGTTGGCTTCTGTGANNCCGACAAAAAGCCGGAAGGGTGGGGTGTTCGCTTCTGTGAATCCCACCCTTGAAAATCCAAGGGTGGGGCACCCGGCTGTAGGTGCATAAAAAGCAAAGGCGTTATCGATATCCCACCCTGGCCACAAAAACAAAGACGTGGCAAGGGTGGGGCACCCGGATGTTTTGGAGATACAAGCGACAGAAGATGTTGGGTTGAACCGGAGGGAATGCGAAAAGGGCCACTCCGCATGTGCGAAGTGGCCCTTTGGGTTGTGGCACGATTTCTGGTCGCCGGTTGAAGCCGGCCCAGGTTAGCGGCTGGCTGCCATCGAGGGACGCGTGTCGAGCGCGCCGCTGGCGTAGCCCTTGGCGATCTCGGTGATCGTCACGGGCTTGTAGTCGCCGGCGTGTCCGGCCTGGCCAAACTGGGTCATGCGCGTGGCAACAACCTTTTGCATGGCTTCGCGGGCCGGCTTCATGTAGTCGCGCGGATCGAACTTCTCCGGGGTGGTCCACAGAACCTTGCGGATGGCGCCCGTCATGGCGAGACGGTTGTCGGTGTCGACGTTGATTTTGCGCACGCCGTTGCGGATGCCGAGCTGAATCTCTTCGACCGGCACACCCCAGGTTTCCTTCAGCTTGCCACCGTACTGGTTGATGACGTCCTGCAGGTCCTTGGGTACGGACGAGCTGCCGTGCATGACCAGGTGGGTGTGGGGGAGGCGCTTGTGGATGGCGATGAGCACGTCCATCTTGAGGACGGAGCCATCGGGCTTCTTGGTGAACTTGTAGGCGCCGTGGCTGGTGCC
>PLXP01000221.1:14421-32720 GCA_003151435.1 Acidobacteriaceae bacterium | reverse complement strand
GCGGCATGTTGCTGAGGTGCGGCGTGTTGCTGAGGTGCGACATGTTGCTGAGGTGCGACATGTTGCTGGGGTGCGGCGTGTTGGGCTGGTGCGGCATGTTGCCGAGGTGCAGCATGTTGCTGGGGCGCTGCGTGTTGGGCTGGTGCGGCATGCGTCTCTCCCTTGGGTGCAGTTCTTGCCTCAGCCTTCGGCGCAGTTCTCGCCTCTCCCTTCGGTGCAGTTCTTGCTGCTGGCTTCGGCGTGGTTCTTGCCTCAGCCTTCGGTGCAGTTCTTGCCGCTGGCTTTGCCTCCGTCTTCACTCCTGCCTGCGCCGCGTGCCTTTCCGCGGCCAACGGCTTTTCCACAGCCAGCGTCTTCGGGTGTCCGCCGTTCGCCTTGGCAAACGAGGTTTTGTCGGCCTTTGCGGTCCCCTCGTGTTGCGCCTGGAGCTTGGTCGGAGCCGTGTGCTGATCGCGCTCGGCAACCCGCTCCTCGGAAGTGGCAGCGTGCTGAATCCCGCCCGGGCCGCGATTATAGGAAACGCGGCTGCGGTTGGCGATCGTGTTTCTCTGCACAATCGCCGGGTCGTTGTAGGTGGTGTGAATGACACCCTCATTCACGCGCATAACCGCGGTGTTGTAGGCAAACTCATGGCCGCGCCATTCTCCACCCGCGAAACCGATGCCACCGTACCCGAAGCCGTAGTTCACGCCGCCGTAGTATCCGACGTGGCGGCCCCAGTAGCCCCGATGGAACCTGTATCTGCCGCCGAACCAGTCCCAGTAATACGGCGTCCACAGGGCGCCCTCATAGGGAGCCGGAACCCAGGCGCCGGGAACCCAATAGTAGTCCCCGTCGCCCCAGGCCCAGTAGCCGGGAACCCACATCAAGTTGGGCTCGGGACAGTAGGGCTGTTCATAAACTGGGAGTTCGGGTGGCGCGAGACTCGCACTGATGATGATTTGTGCGTGCGAAAAAGCGGGAATGACAAAGATAAGTAGTGCCAGCAAAAGCCCACGCGCAGTGCGAAACAATCGCATGAGAAAAGCCTCCCGTTTGCTTTGTGCCTGCCCCGCCAGGGGAATCGATTTGCCCTGAGCGAGAGGTTCGGCACATCGCGAGCAAGATTACCCCGTGTCCCCCTGCAGGTCTGGTCAAATCTGCACAAAAGGTGTCCTCTGCTTCAGTCTTTTCAAGTCACACATTCACAGCCGATACTCAACCGCATGCCCAGAACCTGCCGCACCTCAGGATTCACCGGAACGCCCACGTAAACGCGAGGACCTCCGCGGCGTCATGAAACTTGATTCCAGATTTATTAGCAGAACGCAAGCCTGGCTGGTTGACGGACAACACGAAATTGGGGTAGTTGGCGCTAACAGGGCAATGCACTTATTGACCGGATCGTTGATTTGCATGAACTGAGACTGGAATCCTGACGAGGCCGGTCGGGGTTCGTGGAATCCAACCCTTCGCAAAATGCGCGAAGGATGGGGCACCCAGATTTGTGGTCGGTGGAGGAAGGCGATGAAGTGCGGGAAACCCGCGTGAATGACCAGCGGGCGCCGAATTAAAGGACAGCGGCCATCTCGTCCAGAATTGCCGCTGCGACTTTTGCTGGGTCGAGGGCTTGGGTGATGGGGCGGCCGACGACGAGGTAGTTGGCGCCCATGCGGAGAGCTTCAGCAGGCGTGGCGATGCGCTTTTGGTCGCCCGTGTCCGCGCCTGCGGGCCGGATTCCGGGAACCACCAGCACCCCTTCGGGACCGGTGAGGGCGCGCAGGTTTGCGACCTCCTGAGGGGAACACACGAAGCCGCGAATTCCCGCTTCAAGCCCCATGCGCGCCAGCAACTCGACCTGTTCGGCGGGCGTGCGGCTTAATCCGATGGCGTTCACCTGCGGCTGATCCATGCTGGTGAGGACGGTTACGGCCAGCAGTTCCGGCGGGTTCGTTACGCCTTCGAGAGCGCCGCGCGCGGCGGCCAGCATGGCAGGGCCGCCGGCGGCGTGCACGGTCATCATGCGCACGCCCAGCGCTGAAGCCGAACGCACCGCGCCGGCCACAGTGTTGGGAATGTCGTGGAGCTTCAGATCGAGAAACACGGAGTGGCCGCGATTGAGCAGAGGTTCCAGCACGGCCGGACCAGAGGCCACAAACAGCTCCAGCCCAACCTTGAACCACGAGCAGGTGCCTTCCAGCCGGTCGACCAGAGCCGCGGCAGAAGCGGCGTCCGGCACGTCGAGGGCGACGATGAGGCGCTGGCGGGCAAGGGCTCGCAGGTCGTTTGCGGGACTCGCGGTGGTTTCGTTCCGCATCGAGATGGGCATACTCGAATCGTAGGTCATTTTCGGGTTTTGCGCATAGCATTTAGATGGAGAATCTCTGAACAAGTGCGGAGGTGTCCCTGTTTTGAAAGGGCACGACTTCAGCCGCGCCATAGAAGTGTGCAGAGTACTTGCGGCTTTAGCCGCCGAGGGAATGTATATCGCTGAAAATGCATTCCCTCAGGGGCTAAAGCCCAGAATATCTTGTATCGCTCTAACGGCACGGCTGAAGCCGTGCCCTTTCAAAACATCGAATCAATCAGAGGCTCCCCAGGTCTCTGGCCGCATGATTTCGCGCCTTGCGATGGAGGGCTGTGGTATCCCACCCTTGCCACAAAAACAAAGACGTGGCAAGGATGGGGCACCCGGCATTGGTACAACTTCAAGCGGACAGAGACCTAAGTTATGGGGCAACTTGTAACCTAGTTATGGACCATCTCACTAAGGAGGAAACGTTGAGTTTGAGCGTAAGGCGCGGATGGATGCGGAGTGTCGGAGTGCTGATGGGGATGTTCGCTGTGGCCTGCCTGGGTTGGGCGACGGAGGTGCATACCAACCCGCTGAACCACGATCCGCTGGTGCGCGAGGCGTTTGTTCATTTCTACGAACTCGACTACCCAGGGGCCGTGGAGCGCTTCGATCGCTTCCACCAGGAGCATCCGGGCGACCCGCAGGCCACGGCGCTGCTGCTGGACGCCGTGATCTTCCAGGAGCTTTACCGGCAAGACCTGCTGGACACCACGTTCTATGCCAACGACGGGTTTCTGACGGGCCACCACGCCACCCAGGAGGATCCGGCAACGCGCGATCGCATTCTGGGGCTGGCCGACGAAGCCATTCACGAGGCGGATTGGCGCATTGGCAGGAATTCCAGCGACATCGATGCGCTCTTTGCCCGCGGGTGGGCGCGCTCGCTGAAGTGTACCTACCTGGCCATGGTTGAGCGCGGGTTTGGCGCGGGGTTTCGCCTGGCCAGCAAGGCCAAGGACGACGAGATGAAGGTGCTGCAACTCGACCCGAACTATGTGGACGCAAAACTCATTACAGGGGTCTACGAATACGTGGTGGGCGCTTTGCCGGGGCCGTTCAAGTTTTTGATCGGCTTTGCCGGCATTACCGGGTCGAAGAGCCGCGGGATGGAGATGCTGAAGGATGCGGGGAATCGCGGCATCACCACCAACGTCGAAGCGCGCACCGTGATCGCCCTTTTCCTGCGCCGCGAATCGAAGTACAAGGATGCCATCCAGGGGGTTCGCAGCCTCAAGAACGAGTACCCGCGGAACTACCTGTTCTGGCTGGAAGAGGCAAACCTGCGCAAGGATGGCGGCGAGGGAATGGCCGCGGTGCAGGCCTATCGCGATATTGTGGAGAGCAGCGCGAAGCCGGGCTATTTTGCCTCGGCGCGCCTTGAGCTGGCTTACTTCGGGCTGGGAGATGCGCTGCGTGGCCAACGCATCTACCGCGATGCCGCGCAAGCGTACGAGCAGGCGGCATGGACCCCCAACGTGGGCCCCGAACTGAAGATCCGGTCGCTGCTGGCCGCCGGAGAATGCCACGATCTGCTGGGCGAACGACCGCTGGCGATCAAGGATTACCAGGCCGCCATTAGCGCCGGGCCCGGCACGTCGCGCGCCGACACGGCCCGTAAGCGGATTCGCAACGCCTACCACGGGAACTGAGCTGGTGTCGCGCCGACAAGGGAACTGTCGACCCTCAGATCGCGTATGTTTAGGATGAGTACGGGAAGCTCCCCAACGGAGGGGTCGTCATGGCTGTCTTCTGTTATCGCTGTGGAACTGCATTGCCGGTGAGCGCACGGTTCTGCTCCAACTGCGGCACGGTCGTTTCAGTGACCCCGCCCATCGCCGGCAGGCCCCTGGTCCGGCCGCATGTAGGCCGCCAGATCGCAGGCGTTTGCCTGGGTCTGGCGCAGGCCAATGCCTGGGATGTGGCGCTGGTTCGCGTTCTGACGGTGGTCGGATTCTTCTTCTCCGGAGGCCTGGTTGCAGTGGCCTACCTGGCGGGCTGGATCGGCATCCCCGAGGAGCCCTACCCCATGCCCGGAGCGTATCCTCCAAATGTATGAAAAAAACGTATGAGTCCGCCGGTACGCGGCTGAGCTTTCGTGACACCGGCGCAGGCATGCCGGTGGTATTTCTGCATCCCACGCCCCTCGATCAGGACTATTGGCGCCCGCTTGTGGAAGGCCTGGCCGGCGTGCGCGCCATTGTGCCCGACTTTCGCGGCCATGGCGCCTCGGAATTGGGCTCGAACTTGCCCGTTGGCCAGTTCGCACGCGTGCCCGATGCGCCGGTGCTGACAATGGCGCAACTGGCCGCTGACGTCCTGGCGCTGCTCGACCAGCTCGAAGTGGCGGAGGCCGTGTTTGCCGGCTGTTCCATTGGCGGGTATGTGCTGCTGGAACTGTGGCGGCAGGCTCCGCAGCGCATGCAGGGGCTGGCGTTTATCTGCTCCAAACCGCAGCCCGACGCGGAGGCCAACCTGGCCAAACGCGCGGAGACAATTGCGAAGGCTCGTGCGGAAGGTGTGGACGGGATCTTCGATGGAATGACGCAGACGCTGATCGGCGCCTCGGCCCGAAGGCGGCATCCGAAGATGGTGTCCGAGTTGCGCGCGCGCATGACGCTCACGAGCGAAGCGCTGGTTGCCGTGCAGGCGGGGCTGGCGGTGCGGCCTGACTCTGTGGCTACCGTCGCCACCATTATGGCGCCGGTGNNGCTGGCGGAGTGGCTACGACAGCTTGGACTGGAACAGGGATAGGACCGCGTCATTACCCGACCGATGCTGTAGGCTCAAAGACAGCGCCAATCTCACACGGGAAGCAACCATTGACCGCAGAGTCCGCTTCATCGCCTCGCCCTTTTCATTACCCGCAGCCGGGGAGCGCCCTGCATTGTGGCAAGGTATCGCTTGACGCTCTCGCCCGGCGCCATGGTACGCCGCTGTACGTTTATTCTGCCGACCAGATTGTCGAACGGCTGCGGATGTTCGACGAGGCGCTCGCCGGCCGCGATCACCTGGTCTGCTATGCGGTGAAAGCGAACTCCGCGCTCGCGATTGTCAAGCTGCTGGCGGACAAAGGCGCGGGCTTTGACATTGTGTCCGGCGGCGAACTGGAACGCGTGCTGGCGGCAGCGCCGGAGGCAGCGGGGCGGGTGGTTTTCTCCGGAGTGGGGAAGACGGCGGCGGAGATCGATCGGGCGTTGACGGCCGACATTCTCGAGTTCAACGTGGAGAGCGAGGCGGAGCTGGAACTGCTGGCTGCGCGCGCCAAGAAGCTGAAGCGAAAAACGCGCTTCGCGCTACGGGTGAATCCCGACGTGTTTGCCGAGACGCACCCTTACATCTCCACCGGTCTGCGCGAGCACAAGTTCGGCATCGACATTCGCCGCGCGCTGGCGATTTATCGCAGCGTGGCCGGCCATCGCTGGCTTGAGCCGCACGGCGTCAGCGTCCACATCGGTTCGCAGATCCGCTCGGCAGACCCGTTCGGCGCGGCGCTGGAGCGGCTGAACAAGCTGGTGCGGCAACTCAGGCGCGAGGGCATCGCGCTCAAGTCGGTGGACGCCGGCGGAGGCCTCGGCATCGACTACCACGGCGGCGCCTTCGATGCCGCTGCGCGGGTGCGCGAGTACGCCGTGGCGATTGACCGGGCGCTGGAGGGCTTCGAGGGCCGCCTGCTGCTGGAGCCAGGGCGCTTCCTCGTGGCACAGGCCGGAGCGCTGGTCGCGCGCGTTCTCCAGGTGAAACGCAACGGCAGCAAGACGTTCGTGATTACCGATGCGGCCATGAACGACCTCATCCGGCCTGCGCTGTACCAGGCGTATCACGAGATTGTTCCAGTGAAGCGGCGTGCCGGCAGGCCTCGCACCGTGGATGTGGTGGGACCCGTGTGCGAGACCGGCGACTTTTTTGCGCGCGACCGCAAGCTTGCGCCTGTCGAGCCGGGAGACCTGGTGGCGCTGCTCGATGCCGGTGCTTACGGCATGGCGCAAAGCTCGAACTACAATACGCGGCTGCGTCCGGCTGAGGTGCTTGTGGAAGGCGGGAAGGCGCGGCTCATTCGGCGGCGCGAAACCATGGCTGATCTATTGGCGCCGGAGATGCTGTGAGGCGAACGACCTGGCAGTCGTGAAACTCTCTCCCCGCCCGCCGCGTCCTGATAACGTGATTCCGGAGGATTTTTCAATGCAATTTCGTATGCAGGCGACGTGTGCCCTCATAGTAGCGGGACTGTTCCTGGGGCTGGCTGCGGCTACCCATGCCGATCCGCTCACGGCGAAGACCGCACAGGGCAAGGTACATGGCAAGACGATCAATGACGGCAAGGTGCGCGCGTTTCTGGGGCTGCCTTATGCGGCGCCGCCGGTGGGCGATCTGCGCTGGAAGGCTCCGCAGGCGGCGGCCAAGTGGAAGGGCGACCGCGACGCCACGCAGTACGGCACCCATTGCGCGCAAGGCCGCGTGTTCGAAGACATGGTTTTCGAGGACGCTGGTCCCAGCGAGGATTGCCTGTTCCTGAACGTCTACACGCCCGCGGACGCGACGGACAAGAGCAAGCTGCCGGTCATGTTCTGGATTCACGGCGGCGGTTACTCGGGCGGCGGCAGTTCAGAGCCTCGCCACAACGGCGACTTTTTGCCGCTGAAGGGCGTGGTGCTGGTCACCATCAACTATCGGCTCGGCGCGTTCGGCTTTCTGGCCACGTCCGACCTGGCGAAGGAAGCCGATGGCGCAACCGGCAACTATGGCCTGATGGACATGGTGGCCGCGCTGCAGTGGGTGAAGGGCAACATCAAGCAGTTCGGCGGCGATGCGGGGAACGTTACCATCTTCGGCGAGAGCGCGGGTTCGTTTGCAGTGAGCACGCTGATCGCGTCTCCCATGGCGAAGGGATTGTTCCAAAAGGGCATTGGCGAGAGCGGCGGCGCGCTGGGCGGTGGACAGACACTGGGCGGCCAGACGCTGGCCGAACGAACCAGGGTGGATGACGAGTGGGTGGCCAAACTGGGCGTCACCTCGCTGAAGGACCTGCGCGCCATGCCCACCGACAAGATTCTGGATGCGGCCAAGACCAAGGGAATGGTGGGCTTTCCGCCCGACGTCGACGGCAAGTTCCTGACCGAGCCGGTAGTCGATACATATGCCGCGGGCAAGCAGGCGCATATCCCGCTGCTGGGCGGCTGGAACCGCGACGAGGGCAGCTTTATGGCCACCCGCGGCATGAAAGCGGAGCAGTGGAAGGCGATGGCAACTGCGATCTACAAGGATCGCGCCGACGAATTCCTGAAGCTGTATCCCGGCGACACCGACGAGAAGGCGTTGCGGTCAGCCATCGACTACGGCAGCGACTCGTTTATCGCTCTAGGCACGTGGAAGTGGCTGGAAGCGCACCGCAAGACGGGCGACTCCCCGGTGTTTCGCTATCACTTTGAACTGCCGGCGACGCCCAGCAAGTTCCACCCGGGAACCTTCGCGTTCCACTCCGACGACATCGAGTATGTGTTTGGAACCCTGGACACTCGTCCCGGATTTACGGTGAGTGCCGAGGACCGGAAGCTGAGCGAACAGATGATGGGCTACTGGACCAACTTTGCCAAGACGGGCGACCCCAACGGCGCGGGATTGCCGGAATGGCCAAAGTACACAATGGGCGGGGATTCGCTGATTCACCTGGACAGCACCATCACATCGGGTCCGGACACGCTGCGGCCGCGGTATGAGTTCCTGCTGGCCAACATGCCGCCCTCGCGGATGTAATTGCGGGATACGAATGGAAAAGAGCCGCCCTCGGGCGGCTCTTTTGGCGTGAGGATGAACCGGCGCACGCGCAGATTCAGGGAACGATCTTATTGTTTGACGCCCGCAGCGGCTGCAAAGCCGGCCGTCTGCTCTGAAGGAATGGTGCTGACCGGTGGGGGAGCGCCGAAGGAAGAGTCTTTCGCGTTGATGGCACCGGAGTAGTCCGGACCGAGCCCCAGCTTCTTGATCGCCCGGGAGTCAGGCATCAGCTTGGTCTGCCACCCCTGATCCGCCTGAAACTTTTGCATGGCTGCCTCGGTGGAGGCGTCCCACTTGCCGCTGACTTCACCCGTGAAATAGTGCTCGCGGATGAGGGCCTGCTGAATCTCCGCTACGCGGTTGGAATCAATCACCTGCTGGCCGTGGAGCTTATGGGACTTCGCAACCACCTTGCGGGAGCTATGGGAGTGGCGGGTTGTGGGGGTCCGGTGGGCGCGAGTGGCGAATGCCGGCGCAGCCAATAATATTGCAGAAAAGACAATTGCAAGGCTTGCTCGAAATGAAAGCATGCTGATGATACCTCCAGCCAAAATAAATGTACCCGGGATCGTTCGTCGAAGTGTACCGAACGAACCGGAACCCTACCTAGTAAAAAACAGCCGGCAGTTTGTAAAATCTGCCGGAATGGAGCAGGAGCCGAGCCCGGGAATACCGGGTTCGGCCCCCTGTCGAACTACTGCAGCGTGCCGCCGATATAGTTAATACCGGCTTCGGGGTGGCGCGGGTCAAGAACTTCAAACACCACGTCGTCCCCTGTCTTGAGTTTGGCGACCACGGCATCAAACTCGTCCTTGGTGGCGGTGGACTGCTTGTTGATGCGAGTGATGACCAGCCCCGGTTCCAGCCCCTGCAGGTCGGCGAAGGAGCCGGAGCGAACCGACTGGATGACTACGCCGGTCTTGTGGGTTTTGGCCGCCATGGAGGCCGACTCTTCGTGCACCACGATGCCGAGTTTGGCTTCGCCGGCACCGCCCTGGTCGTCAGGAGCCACGCTGGACTGCTGCGTTCCGAGATCGGCGAATACCTTGTCGCGGTCGCCGATGGTGACGGTGGCATCGGACGGCTTGCCATCGCGCAGGAAGCCCAGACGAATGGTGGCTCCAGGCCGACGGCCGGCAATCTCGTTCACCAGGTCGTCGCCATCCTTGATGTTGCGGCCGTCGATGCTGGTGATGATGTCGCCCGGTTTGAGGCCGGCCTTGTCGGCGGGGCCGTTGGGTTGAATCTGCTGCACCAGCACACCGTTCTTGAAGCCGTAAACGCGGTTGACCGCGCCTGGGAGACCCTGCTTGAACTGGATGCCGATGGAGCCGCGAACCACCTTGTGGCTGGGGCTGATCAGGTCGTTGTAGATCTCTGCCACCGTATTGGACGGCATGGCGAAGCCGATGCCCTGGTAGCCGGCCGACTGCGTGTAGATGGCCGTGTTGACGCCGATGACTTCGCCGTCCATGTTCAGCAGGGGACCGCCGGAGTTGCCGGGATTGATGGCGGCGTCAGTCTGGATGAAGTGCTGAAACTGGCCGCTTGCACCGGGCTCAATGGTGCGGTTCTTGGCTGAGACGATGCCCGCGGTAACCGTTTGCGAGAGCGCGAACGGGCTGCCGATCGCCTCAACCCAGTCGCCCACCTGCGTCGTGTCGCTGTTGCCGAGCTTGACCGTTGGCAGCGGAGAACTGGCGTCGATCTTGATGACAGCCAGGTCTGTGGCCTTGTCGACGCCGATGACGCGCGCCGGCCGGCCCAGGTCCTGCGTATCGGGGTCGGTGGAGAGCTTGACGTAGATTTTGTCAGCCTTGTCGACTACGTGGTAATTGGTGATGATGTAGCCCTTGGAGTCGACGATAAAGCCGGATCCGAGGGATTCGCGCACGCCGCCAGCGCCGCCATCTTCGCCGTCGCCCTGGTCAGGCGCCTGGCCGCCAAAGAAGCGGTTGAAGAAGTCCTGGAAATTGCCCTGGCCTCCGCCCTGGCCTCCGTTCTGGCCTCCGCCTTGTTGGTCGTCGGGCTGATCTTCGTCGTCGCCGGGATTTTGCGGATTGGGCTGAACGCCTCTATGCGGATTGCGGCGCCCGCCGCGGACTCCCGCCTGCTTGGGCAGGGTCTGGGTATTGATATTCACCACCGCCGGTCCCACCTGTCTGGCGATTTTCACAAACTCGTTGGGAGCCACGGTGGAGTTGACCACCTTGAGAGGAGTGGCATCTGAGCTGTCATTCTGCTTTTCCTGGCCGCGAACGCCGTGCGCGGCAAAGGATCCGCCCACGATTGCAGCCGAAAGTGTGGCAAGAAGGATGAACGTTGATGCGAGACGGCGTTTGCGTAGCCGTTCGAAGAGCAATTTCATGAGTTCATTGACCTCGTCAGATCGCCAGCCTTGCGGCTGGATTGTTTCGTTGCACCAGTGATCAGTATAGTCAGTTGCGGGCAAGCCCGTCTGGCTGAGCTCTTTCGGTGACCACGCGTAGACACCGGGATGTGGTGCCGAAGTTGTGTTGAGGAAGGGCCCTGCGAGGCCTGTGGGTCGCGGTCTTTCCCCCTGTATTAGACGTAGATGCACGGAAAGAGTTCCGAGGTCGCATGGTAATATCACCCATGGAATTTACTCGTAAGCGCCTTCGCTTCGTTGCCTTTGCGTGCGTTCTAGCTGCAGCGGGCGTGTCGTGGAGCGCGGCACAAAACGCCCCGTCGGCCCAGACCAGCTATCTCGACCGCCTCAACTCCATGATTTCCGGCGGCAAAAGCGCCTGGACACCCGAGCAACTGGCCACCATGGAGCGTCTGCGCGACGCGGCAATGAAAGATCCCTACGCTTTGAACGAGTTGCGCCACCTGACCGACAACATCGGCCCGCGGCTGAGCGGCTCTGCACAGGCGCAGCAGGCGGTGGACTACGTGGCAAGCGAGATGCGGGCCCTGGGAGCCGAGGTGACGCTCGAGAAGGCTACCGTTCCCCACTGGGTACGCGGATTGGAAACTGCGGAAGTAGTGGCGTGGCCGGGGCAGACTCCGGGAAGCACGCAGAAGGTGGTGCTGACCGCGCTCGGCGGCAGCGTGGCTACCGCAGCGGACGGGTTGACGGCCGAGGTGGTGGTTGTGGACGACTGGAAGCAGCTCCACGCGCTGCCGGCGGGTGCGGTGAAGGGCAAGATCCTGCTCTTCAACCACAAGTTTGACAAGGAACTGGCGGCCGAGGGCAATGGCGGCGGAGCGTACGGCGGCGGCGTGGTCTATCGCGGGGCCGGGCCCATCGCCGGAGCTACCGTGGGCGCAGCGGCCGTGCTGGTGCGTTCGGTAGGCGGGGCGGATTATCGGCTCCCGCATACGGGATTGACCCAGTATGCGCCGGGTGTGCCGAAGATTCCCGCTGCGGCGGTGACGGCCGAAGACGCCGACTTGTTGAAAAACCTCACCAGTCAGGGTCCGGTGAAGCTGCACTTGACGCTGACGCCGCAGACGCTGCCTGACGCCGCGAGTTTTAATGTGATCGCCGACTGGAAGGGAACCGAGCACCCCGAACAGGTGGTGGTGGTTTCGGGGCATCTGGATTCCTGGGACCTGGGCACGGGCGCAATCGACGACGGCGCGGGTGTGGCTGTCTCGATGCAGGCCATTCACCTGCTGCACGATTTGGGGATTCATCCCAAGCGCACGGTGCGGTTTGTGGCGTGGATGAGCGAGGAAGAGGGCTCGGAGGGCGCGGCGGCCTACATGGTGGACCACAAGGATGATTTCGGCAATCACACGGGGGCCATCGAGAGCGATCTTGGGGCGGACCATCCAACGGGCATCTACTACGCCGGCAAGCCCGCGCTGGGGCAGTGGCTGCGGCCGGTGGCGCAGGTGCTGGACGCGATTGGGGCGGAGTCGCTGAGGAGTTCCCCTGAAACCGGCGAGGACATCAACGGGCTGACGGAAAAGGGCGTGCCGAGCTTCTCTCCCATTCAGGACAGCCGCTACTACTTCAATTATCACCACACGCCGGCGGACACTTTCGACAAGATCGATCCAAAGCATTTGAACGAGAACGCCGCGGTGATGGCGGTGCTGGCGTATGCGCTGGCGGATTCGGGGGAGGCGGCGCCGAAGTGACGAGAAGCAGGGAATAGGGAATAGGGAATAGGGGCTTAGGAGCTTGGGGAGTAGTTTGACGACCCCTGGGGCGACTTATGGCCGCGATTCCTAAACGAGATTTCATCGACACCTGGGGCGACTAAAAGCGCCTGATTTGGCTGAAAAGGGGTGTAGAAACGCGAAAAGTTCAAACAAAAGCAGCAAGTTGGCGCCGCTGACGCGGCATCGCAAGTTGGCAAGTTAGCGGCTTGGTGGGCAGGCTGACTTTCTATTCCCTATTCCCTGTTCCCTATTCCCTGTTCTTACGCTTCATGCGCGGTGGGGACGTGGGGCTGTGGGACAAGCTCGGTGATGGCGATGCCGGCCAGGATGATCAAGGCTCCCGACGCGGGGCGGAGGCCCAGGCGCTCGCCCATGATGAGAAATGAAGTGATCCAGGCGAAGACGGGCTCCATGGTCATGATGAGGGCGGTGTGGGTTGTGGGCAGGATGGACTGCGCCCAACTCTGAATGGAAAAGGCCGCAGCGGTGGCCAGGACCGCGGCGATTCCGAGCGCGACGAAGATCCGCGGCGTCCACGCGATGTGGGGATGCTCGATGAAGGGCAGGCTGACGGCCATGAACACCGCACAGAAGCCTACCTGGAGGAGCGCAAGCGGCTGAAAGCGGATGCGCGGCGAGGCGTGGCCCAGCGCAATGCAGTGGAACGCGAACCCGACGGCGCAGCCGAACGTGAGCACATCGCCCAGGTTGATGGAAGAGAGATCGGGCAGGAAGGCGGCGGCACCCATGCGAACAGGCGGCGCGGTTAGCAGCAGGATCCCCACAAAGGCCAGGGCAGCGCCGGCGAAGGCGTTCCATCGAGGACGATGAGCGCCCGGTGGCCGCAGCCAGGCAACCGAAGAGAACAGCGGCACCAGCACGACGACAAGGCCGGTGATGAACGCGGACTTTGAAGGCGTGGTGCGCACCAGGCCGATGGTCTGAAACTGATAGCCGGTGGCGAGACACAGTCCCACGACCGCGCCGGCCCCCACCTGCCAAGCGCGAATGTCGCGCCAATAGCGGTGATAGGCCGCGGCCAGCACGGCGAAGGCGAGCGTCATGCGCGCCAGGTTGAAAGCTGCAGGGGTGGCGTCGGCCAGCGCTCCTTTGATGAGCACAAAGGTCGAGCCCCAGACCGCCACCACGAACAGCATGAGGAGATAGGCGCGCAGCTTCATGTATTCGCATTATGCCAGCCGCAGACGCGGCGTCCCGCGCAAGCAGAGTACTTACCCGGTGGGCTCATTCATTGCGACTCGTGCTGTGATGGAAAAACTCGCCGTCCGCCGACGAACGTCCCGACAACGACGGTTCGAAGAATGGATGAAGCGTCAACTTTGTAGAGGTCTCGATCGACGAGGATGAAGTCGGCGTCGAAGCCCGGAAGGAGCTTGCCTTTGTGCTTCTCGGCGAATTCGGCGTAGGCGGAGCCCTGCGTGTAGGCGTAGAGAGCTTGTCCGCGCGTGAGCTTGTTGGCGGGGAAGTATTCTTTGGTTCCGGCTTCGTTTTTGCGCGTGACGGTAGCATAAAGGCCGCGGAAGGGTGTGATGGGTTCGACAGGATAGTCGGTGCCGAAGGCTAGCGGTACGCCCGCGTCGAGAAAGGCTTTCCACGCGTAGGAATACGCAGCGCGTTTGGCGCCGAGGCGGTCTTCAGCCCAGTTCATGTCGGTGAGCAGGTGGTTGGGCTGCATGGAGGCGATGACGCCGAGTTTTGCGAAGCGGGGGATGTCGGCCGGATCGACGACCTGGGCGTGCTCGATGCGGTTGCGCGGGCTGAGCCCCGCTAAGGCTGGATAGCACGGCGAACCGTCCCGCAGCTTGCATAGAGGAGAAAGCGGTTTTGTCGGAGCGCTGTTATTCGGACAAGGGATCTTTTCATCCCACACCTCATACGGTTGGCCGGCAGGGCGGCAAGGACCGGGTTGAGGGAGCGCCATGGGGTGATGCGGCTGCTCGGCTGCTTCAAACGCGTCCAGGGCCATTGCGGCGGCTTTATCGCCGATGGCGTGGAAGCCGAGCTGGAATCCGATAGCGGCGCGTTCGGCGGCCATTTTATCTAATTCCGTTTGCGAATACTGCGGCAGGCCGGTGTTGCCGGGATCGTCGGAATAAGGCTCTTTCAGCGCCGCTGTGCGAGAGCCGAGGGAGCCGTCCATGAAGCCTTTCAACATCCCGGTGTGCAGCAACGTATCGTTGGGGTCGTGGTGATTGCGCATTCGGATCAGGTCGAGCAACGGAGCCTTGAAGGGAAGCCACTCGCTGATGCGGAGGTTGAGCTTGCCTTCCTTTTCCATCTCTTCAAAGATGAGAAAATCTTCCCACTCGCTGAAGTCCTGCACCGAGGTGACGCCGTGCGCGAGCGCGTCGTTGATGGCCAGTTCGTCGCCCTTGCGGCGGTCGTCGTGGCTGGGGGGCGGAACGACCTTGTAGACCAGGTCCTTCGCCGACTCGCGAAGAATGCCGGTGGGCTCGCCGTGTGTGTCGAGATCGATGGCTCCCCCTTGCGGCGCCTGCGTTTTGCCGCTGATGCCGGCGGCTGAGAGGGCCGCGGAGTTGGCGATGGCGATGTGCCCGTCGATGCGCTCAAGAAACGCGGGATGGCCGCCGGTGACCTTGTCGAGGTCCTGGCGCGTGGGCAGTACCTTTTGCGCCCAGAGGGTGTGGTCCCAGTTGCCGCCGGTGAGCCAGTGGCCGGCTGGTGCGCCTTTGGCGTACAGATCGATCTTCGCCAGCATCTCGCTCAGCGATTTCACGCCGGTCAGGTCGACGTTGAGCTTGGTTTGCCCGGCGCCGCCCAGGTGCGTGTGCGCATCGTTGAAGCCGGGAAAGAGGAAGGTGCTGGTGCTGGCGCTATCGAGGTAACGGAGGCGGGTGTGGGGGCCGGCGAGACGCGTGATCTGAGCGTCGGTGCCGACAGCCAGCACCTTGCCGCCGCCGATGGCGATGGCCTGCACGACCTGCGGTTTGTCGTCAGCAAGACCGGCGCCGGTGTAGATGACGCCGTCGAAGACGATCAGGTCGGGGACCGTTGCGGTGACCGGCGGAGGCTTGACGCGCTTGGGAGCCGTGTGGCGGATGGGAGCTGTCTGGGAGATGGAGAGGGACCCGGTGGCAAGGCCGGCGGCAAGCAAAACAAGGAAGGCGCGCATGGGCGCAGTTTAGCAGACCCCTATTGTTCGGCAGCCCATTCCAGCATGGAGAGCGTCAGGAGCAGGACGCGGCGCAGTCCCACTTCGCGGTCTTTGGCGGAGTACCACTCGGCCTGCGTGTGGGCGCCGCCGCCCTCGCCGCCGGCTCCTATTGAGACTGCGGGAACGTTGAGGGAGAGCGGAATGTTGGCGTCGGTCGATCCGAGGCGCACGCCGGTTTGAAGGCCGAGATGGCGATCGACGGCGCGGAGGGCCTCGAGCAAGGGGGAGTCGTCAGGAAGCTGGGCAGCGGGCCGGTCGCCGATGGTGGAGATGGTGAAGGCCAACGAGCCGCGAACATGCGGGACCTGTGCCTTTGCGCGTGCATTCCACCGTTCCACGGCGTCTTCGACAGCGCGATGCAAGGCCACCTCGAGCCGCAGCAATTCCTGGGGACTGGTGGAACGGAAGTCGATGGCGGCGGTGGCGCTTTCGGGAATGGAATTGACGCTGGTGCCGCCGCGGATGGTGCCCAGGTTGAGCGTGGTGCGGGGCTCTTCAGGCAGCGGGGTTGCAGCGAGAGTGGCCAGCGCCGAAGCGATGGCGGCGATGGGGTTGGGCGTACCGGCGTCAGTAAAGCTGTGGCCGCCCGGGCCGGTGATGGCGACCTGGTAGCGACGGCTGCCGAGGGCCTGGGTGACGGCTGAGTCGGCTCCCGCTCCATCGAGAACGATGTGTGCCGCGACGCGCCCGGCCATGGCTCGCTGCGCGTAAAAATGACGCACGCCGCGAAGATCCCCCTCGCCCTCTTCGCCTACGTTGCCCAGGAAGAGCAGATGGGCGGGCAAGGGCGCCTCGGCGCGCACAAGGGCGTGGGCGATGGCCAGCATTCCCACCACGCCGGCACCGTTGTCGCAGGCTCCGGGAGCTTCAAGACGGTCGCTTCCATCGACGTGGGTGAGGACCGGGTTGAGGGGGGTGCCGGCGGGAAACACCGTATCGAGGTGGGCGGAGACCACGACGACGGGGCCGGTGCTTTCAGGCGAAAGGTGGGGAGTGGGGAGGAAGGCGAGGACGTTTCCTGCCGCGTCGGTGTGAACCTGCGCGAGCCCGGCTGCGGTAAAGCGAGCGGCCAGCCACTCCGACCGTGCCTGTTCGCCGAAGGGTGGCGCGGGAATGGCGCAGAGCTCCGCCTGCCAATCGGTGATGGTCTTCGGATTGCCGTGCAGCCACGCGAAGGCGGCATGGACCGGCCGTTTCGCGGCCAGGGCCGTGACACGCGTGAAGGCGGAATTGCGGGTGAAGAAGGCCATGCCGATGGTTTCAGGGTAGCAGGTGGTGATTTAAGCGCCACTGTCCAGCGAGCCTTTATCTTTACGTTTGGGTGGAAAGCGGAACGCGATCAACCTTCCGATCCCGAACGATACTCGACCGAATGCAGAAACAGGCCGCGGGCGGGGGCTGTAGAACCCGCGGCTGCGCGAGAGCGAGCGGCGATGATGGTGGGAATTTCTGCGGCGTTGCGGGAGCCTCGGCCGACGTCGAGCATAGTTCCCACGAGGTTGCGGACCATGTGGTGGAGGAAGCCGCTGCCACGGACGCGGTAGACGAGGAGGGCGCCGTCTTCGATCTGGCGTTGCTCCCAGGCTGAGCTGAAGATGGTGCGGATCGCAGTGGGCGGCGGGAGGCTTTCGCTGGAAGCGGCGGCTGTCTCCGGATTGGAACGGGGATCCCGATCGAGGCCGCGTTGGGTGAGGTCAGGGTCGGTGGCGGCGAAGCTGAGGAAGTCGTACGTGCCGATGAAGGCTTCGGCTGCGCGCTCCAGGGCCTCGAAAGCCATGGGCCACGGGCAGGCGTAGACGTAGCGGGCGAGGAAGGGGGGACACAGGGCGGCTTGCGAGGAAACGACCGAACCATGTTGGGGCCGTTCGAGGAAGACGCGGTATTCGTAGGTTTTGGCCACCGTCGAATGGCGGGCATGGAAGGCGTTGGGAACGATTTTTGCTTCCACGACCCGGATGGCGACGGGGAGAGTGCGGTTGAGGGCGCGCTGGAGGTTTTCGGCCGGGATGGTTGCCTGCAGGGCAAAGCTGGTCACCTGCGCCAGGGCATGCACGCCGGCGTCGGTGCGGCCGGAGCCTTGGGGAAGCGGCGCTTCGCCCGTGACGCGGCCGAGGGCGGCCTGCAATTCTCCCTGGATGGTGGGCTGGCCGGGCTGAACCTGCCAGCCGCTGTAATCGGTGCCGTCGTAGGCGAGGGTGAGCTTCCAGGTGCGGAGATTGGATGGCGCTTGCGGCTCGGATTGGGGGGTGGCGTTCACGGGAATCGGTGGGTTTGCGGAACCGTTCTTAACAGGGTACCTGACGGGGCGCTGGTCACAGGCGGCGAGAGCTGACTGGGGTATACTCAGCTTTCTGCAATGCTTGCAAGTGGACCGGGACCGAAGCGGGGAATCGCCGGATCGAATGGCGGGAACGAGGCTTGGGAACAAGACTTGGGAACGAATTTGGGCCCGAGCGCGTATTGACCGGTGTGCGATGGGCGCAGGTGGTTGAAAAAGCACAAATCGCCACGGGGAATCATAATTTTGCGTCCGGAGAGGGTTTCCGTTCGTCTTGATGAATGGCAACCCACATGCCTCAACAGATCGTGGAGAGGAAACATGCATTTGTACGGTACACGTGTGTTTGAGCGCCAGAATGATGCTGCGCGCACAGTACGCGGGCAGGCGGGCAATCGGCTGCGCGCAGTAGCGGCAGTCATGCTGTCGTTGATTGCAGGAGTGCCTTCAGGGTTTGCCCAGCAGGCAGGATCTGGGGCTTCGGTTCCAGATAAGCAAGCGTCCGAACTGCCAGCGGCTCCGGCGCCTGTGTTGACCGAGCCCTTGAACCTCCGCACCTCGGCGCGTGATTTCTCGAGGCC
>PLXP01000221.1:2462-14395 GCA_003151435.1 Acidobacteriaceae bacterium | reverse complement strand
CGCACCGGGGCTGGGCTGCTTGGAGCACCGGCTGGCCTGGTCGAGGGTACCTTAAGCGGATCGAACGCCACCTTGTCGACGGGAGGAGGTCCTGGCGGGACTTCCGCGGGGTCAGGCGGCGCAGGTTCGGGCGTGGGCGGCCTCACATTAACCACCGCAGGTGCGGGACCGGCGCCCGAGGCACTGGAGCCTTCGATCACGGGAAACCTGCAATTTGATCGCGCGACCTCACCTTCCAGCAGCTTCTTCACTGGTGGCCAGAGCACATCCAACACCTACAATGTCACCTACAACCAGGGATTCGTGACCGGCACCGCGTTCCAGTTTGGCTGGGACAACAACAAGTCCACTTCGACAAACGCGGTAACCACGTATAGTCCGCAATACCAGGCGAGCTTCAAAGCCCAGGTCACACAACACCTTTTGCAGGGCGCGGGAATCTGGGTCAATAAGCGCTTCATCTACCAGGCTCTGAATAACAGGCGCATCACCGACTCATCGTTCCGCAACCAGATTCTTTTCACTGTCAACCAGGTGGAAAGCATTTATTGGGGCCTGGTGCAGGAATATGAAGATGTTCAGTCCAAGGAGCGGGCGCTTGAACAGAGCACGAAACTGGAAAGCGACACCAGGAAGCAGTTGGACATTGGAACGGTGGCGCCGCTGGATGTGGTGAGCGCCGACTCGACGGTTGCGACCGACAAGCAAGCGCTGATCAGCGCGCAGAGCAGTCTCAACTATCAGCAGCAGATCATCAAGCAGGCTATTGCGCGCAATCTGAACGATCCTGCCTTGATCACGGCGGCCGTGATTCCGACTGACCGGGTGAGTATCGCGGAGATTCCCGAGGAGACTCAGACGGTAGAGGAACTCGTGCAGGATGCCTTCAAGCATCGCCCTGAACTGGAACAGGCAGTGCTTACGCTGCGCAACGACGAGATCACGCTGAGGGGGGCGCGGAATGCGCTTCTTCCTCAAGTGGATGTCTTTGCCTACCTGAGCGGATCGGGCGTGTCCGGTACGGTGAATCCGAAATTGAACTGCTCCTTCTTTGGCGGGGCGTGCCCACCCAGCATCGGCGGCTACGGGACCGCGCTCCAGGACACATTCAACAACTCGTCTCCTGACAAAGGCGTCGGGTTCAATATCAACATTCCCATCGGCAACAAGTATGCGCAGGCGCAGCAGGCGCGGTCGTTGATGGAGTATCGGCAGGCTGAATTGCGGCTGGAACAGCTGCATACCTATATCCGCATGCAGGTTGTGAACGCGCAATTCGCACTTACCAACGATCGTGCGCAGGTGCGGGCGGCAATCGCGACAAGGGACTTTAACAATCAGAGCCTTGAGGCGGAACAGAAGAAGCTGGGGCTGGGCGCGTCGACGACGTCCCTTGTGCTGCAGCAGCAGCGCACCCTGGCAGGGGCGGAATACAACCTGATTACGGCGCAGGCACTTTATGCGAAGGATCGGGCCGCCTTCTACCAGATTCTGGCTTCGACACTCCAGCACTATGGCATCAACCTGAACGATACGGCAACGGGAGAGGTAAAAGCAGCTCCCGTGATTCCGGGGCTGCAACCGGCAACGGATACGCGGGTGGCTCCGACGGCGCCGCCATCGACGCGGTAGGTCATTCGCACCAGGAAAACAAGAAGGCCCGGCATTGCGCCGGGCCTTCTTGTTTGCGGAAAGGCCCGGCGACGTTATCGTTCGGCGACGAGATCCAGCAGGTCGAAGAATTCCGGAAAGCTGATGGCGGCTGAATCGGCGCCCTGAATCAGAGTGTCTCCCTCGGCGCGCAAGGCGGCGACGCTGAAGGCCATGGCGATGCGATGGTCACCGCCGGAGTCGATGGTGGCTCCATGCAACGTCTGGCCGCCGGGAACGTCGAGGCCGTCCTCGAACTCCTCCACTTCGGCGCCCATGGCGCGGAGGTTGCGGGCCACCAGCGCAATGCGGTCCGATTCTTTTACGCGCAGTTCCTTTGCGTCGCGGATGCGGATGCCGCCGCTGGTGTAGGGCGCGATGGCTGCCAGCACCGGCAACTCGTCGATGAGCTGCGCAGCCAGCGCGCCGCTCACCGTGGTGGAGCGCAGCCCTTCAGGCGGAGACGAGACCTGCACGGTGCCGACCAACTCGGAGTTTTTGTCTTCGAGGTTGAGCACGCTGATGTGCGCTCCCAGGGCCGTGAGAACGTCAAGCAGCGTGGCGCGGGTGGGGTTGAGGCCGAGAGAATCGAGAATCAGGCTGGAGCCGGGAAACAGCGCTGCGGCACACAGGAAGAATGCGGCGGAAGAGATGTCTCCGGGCACCGCGGCATCGATGGCGTGTAGGGCCTGCGGGCCGGTGATGGAGACGGAGTTCACGGTGCGCGTGAGGCGGGCCGAGAAGGCGCGCAAGGCGAGTTCGCTGTGATCGCGGGTGCGCACGGATTCGCGGACCGTGGTCTCGCCGGCGGTTTGCAGGCCGGCCAGCAGGACACAGGTTTTTACCTGGGCGCTGGGGACGGGGGTGGTGTAGTCGATGGGCTGGAGCGGACCGCCCGCAATATGGATGGGGGCGTGGCCGTCAGTGAGCGTGAGGCGCGCTCCCATGGCCTCCAGCGGCTTGCGGATGCGCTCCATAGGTCGCCGGGAGAGAGATGCGTCACCGACCAGCGTAAAGCTGCCTTGCTGCGGGGCCAGCAGGCCGGAGATCATGCGCATGGTGGAGCCGGAGTTGCCGCAATCGAGGGGCTGGTTTGACGGCGTTACGCTGCCACCGACGCCGGTGACTTCAACCGTGCCATTGTCGAGCTTGCGGACCGTTGCGCCGAGGGCCTGCATGCAGGCAAGCGTCGATGCGCAGTCGGCCCCGGTGGAGAAATTTGTGAAGCGGGACGTGCCTTCGGCAAAGGCCGCGAGCATTCCGTAGCGATGGCTGATGGACTTGTCGCCGGGAAGGCGGAGGCTGCCAAAAATGTTGCGTGCCGGGCGGATGATGCGTTCTGCTGTGGCGGTATGCAAGGAAGCTCCAGGAATGGTGTCGATTCAAGTTTAACAAGGCAGGGAATAGGGAATAGGGAATAGGGAACAGGGAATAGGGAACAGGGAACAGGGAACAGGGATCAGGGGTTCTGGGTGAGGTGAATAGTCACAACAGCAGCAAGTTAGTGCCGCTGCGCGGGCGGGCGAGTTAGCAAGTTAGCGGGAGGTGGTGGATTGCTGTTGGCCATCCCACCCTTGCCGCAAAAGACGCGGCAAGGATGGGGCACCCGGCGATTACTGAGCCAATTTGTTCCCTGGTCCCTATTCCCTATTCCCTGATCCCTGTTCCCTGTTCCCTATTCCCTGCTTTTTCACTTCACTTTCAGCACGATGATGGTTTCATCGTCGAAGCGGTCGTGGCCGTCCTGGAAGCGGGTGACGTCGGAGAGGATGGCCTCGGCGATGTGCGCGGCAGGCTGATCGTGATGGGCGCAGAGCATCGTGGACAGGCGGTCGTCGCCATACATCTCGCCCTTCGCGTTCTCCGCGTCCAGAATGCCGTCGGAGACGAAGACGATGGCGTCGCCGGGCTGCGTTGGAACGTTGAACTCCTCATAGGTGACATCGGCGAACATACCCAGGGGAAAGCCCTCGGCGCGCACCACGGTCGCCTCGTTCCCCCGGCAAACCACAGGCTGCACGGCGCCGGAGTTGGCCACCTGCAGAGTCTGGGTCTCGTCATTCCACAGCGCAAACAGCATGACGACGTACTGGGACTCCAGCCGGCGCTCCTGCAAGGCGTCGTTCAGCGTGGCCAACATCTTTGCGGGCTCAAGCCGCTGATGAGCGGCGGAGCGCATGATGCCGCTGACCAGGGCCGCAAACAGAGCCGCAGGCGCGGCCTTGCCGCTCACATCTCCGAGCACGATGGCGCTCTGGTTCGGTCCGTATTCAAGGAAATCGTAAAGGTCGCCGCCGATGGTGCGGGCAGGCAGGAAACGCACGGCCAGTTCGCCGTGAGCGTGTTGCGGCGGGTCGGTGGGAAGCAGGCGGAGTTGTACCTCGCGGGCCATGGTGATGTCGCGTTCCAGTTGCCGTTCCTGCCGGCTGACAGCCTGGTAGAGCCGTGCGTTCTCAATGGCGATGGCGATCTGGGCTGCCATGGTGGTGAGCATGCGCTCGTGCTCTTCATGGAAAAAACCGGTGCGCGTGTGCTCCAGATCGAGTACGCCGATGATGTGGCCCTTGCGGAAGAGGGGGACGACCATTTCGGAGCGCGTTTCGGGATTCATTTCGAGGTAGCGCGCGTCCTTGCGCACGTCGGGGACGTTGATCACGCGCCACTCGCGGACCGCGGCGCCGACCAGGCCACTGGTGACAGGGATGCGGCGCGTGGGAGCGTGGACGGAGCCGAAACGCCATGCGTAGCGCGTAATGAGCGTGTCCCCCTTCTCATCGAGCAGCATGATGCTGAACATCTGGTAGTCGATGAGGCGGCGCAGGAGTTGGCCTACGCGCTCCAGCAGCGGATCGAGGTCAAGGATCGACGTGAGCTCGGTGGCGATTTCGTTCAGCACTGTCAGAGTCTGCGCCTGGCGTGAGACACGCGCGTAGAGCCTTGCGTTTTCGATTGCCTGCGCGATGCGGGAGGCGGTGAGCGTGAGCAGATGAAGGTGTTCCGGACGGAAGTAGTCGGCCTGTTCGCTTTCAATATCCATTACGCCGATGAGGCGGTTTTTGGCGATGAGCGGAACGGCCAGTTCGGAACGCACGTCGGGATTGGCCGGAATATAGGCCGGCGTGTTGGACACATCGTTCAGCAGCATGGGCTGGCGCGTGAGAGCGACCTGGCCCACCACTCCCTTGCCCATTGGAATGCGCATCCGCTCCACTTCAGGGGTGTGGCCAATCTGGAAGCGCACGCGCAGTTCGTGGGTGCGGTCGTTGAGCAGGATGATGGCGAAGATGCGGTAGTTGATGATGGCACGGACCAGCTCAGAGGTGCGCACCAGGAGGGTCTGCAGATCGAGGGTGGTGTTGAGGGCGTCGGCGAGTTGTACAAGGTAAGTGAGGTCGGCTGGCTCGACGCGCGCATTGACGGGGTCGAGATGGGCGAAAGGGCTGCCGCCGGCGGGGCGATAGTCGCCTTCAAGCTCCGGCTCTGCTGGCGAGGATGGGGGAATGGAGGACATGGGCGTCGAAGGGAATGATAGCTGATGAGGCAGTTGTCAGTTGTCAGTGACGGCTTTAATCAGGTTGGTAACGGTCTCCATCCACATTGATCTGTGTTTTGGGGCTCGCCGTGAAGCCGCGCCACTTCCGAAGCTGATCCAACCTGATTGACGCGGTGGCTAGTCAACAACCCGCTGACCACCACTTGTCGACCGGCCGCTGACAACTGAGAACTGAGAACTGTTTCTCACTCCGCTCCCAGCTCGCGGACGATGGCAACTCCGGCGGAGGCGCCGATGCGATTGGCGCCGGCTTCAAGCAGGTTGCGTACGTCTGCCAGGGTGCGGATGCCGCCGGAGGCCTTGACGCCGCAACGTCCGCCGGCAACGCCGCGCAGCAGGGCCACGTCGACCGCGGTTGCGCCGCCCGTCGAAAACCCGGTGGAGGTCTTGAGGAAATCCGCGCCGGCCTGGATGGCGATCTCCGCGCCGCGGAGTTTCTCCTCCACGTTGAGCAGGCAGGTTTCAAGGATCACTTTCAGAATGGCATCGTGGTGGTGGGCGACTGTGGCGGCGGCGTGAATGGCGTGCTCCACCGCCTGGTGGTTGCCGCTCTTGAGCTGGCCGATGGGGATGACCATGTCCAGCTCGCGCGCCCCAAGACGGGTGAGCGTGGCGGCTTCGTGGCGCAGCGAGGAAACCAGTGAGGCTCCCAGCGGGAAACCGATGACCACCCCGACGGGAATGCCTGTGCCCGACAGCACAGAGACGGCCGCGGGCACCCAGATGGGGTTCACCATGGCGCAGGCGAAGCGGTAACGGACGGCTTCATCGCAGAGATTCTCGACCTGCTCGCGGGTGGCGTCGGGTTTGAGCAGCGTGTGATCGATTACCGAGGCCAAGGCTTGCCAGTTTGCCAGGGTCTGTGCGGCAAAGGCAGCGGAATCAAAGCTGCCGTGGTCAAACTCAACATCTTCCTGCATGGGCGAAATCGCGGCCATGGTCATGCTCCTTCTGTCGCCTAACGCGCCGCTCTCCGGTGGCGGCTTTGGGCGAACTACCGGGACCGAGTATAGAACCTTCTGGAGGGTCACACCAACTGCACAGATCACAGTGAATCAAATGGACCGATCCGGCGCTGGGGCGACTGCGGCCGCCCTCGAGTGCGGCCCGTTCTATTCGATGTCCATTCGTTCGATGAGGCCGTCCGAAATGCGGTACGCGTGGCGAACAATCGCGTCGGAAAGCAATGCGCCGGCGAGGTCGCGGACCACTTGGTGAACCTCCACCAAGTAGCGGCCCGACTCATCCGATTCAATTTGAAGGGGTTCCACGCGCGGGTCGAGGATGCTCCACTGGCGCGTCCAATAATCGCGCACGCCTTCATGGCCATAGACATATCCGCCTTCCATTCCATTCGGCCAGATGACGTGAGGGTGCATGCGCGCCAAGACAGCATCGAGGCGGCGCGCATTGAAGTCCCGATAGGCTTCCGTGAGCAGTTCCCGTTCGTGGCTCATGGCGGGGTTCTCCGCAGACAGATCTACTCCGGATGGTCGGGCGTCATCAGGCAGATATCAGGCAGGTTACGATAGCGTTCCGCGTAGTCCATGCCATAGCCGATGACGAACAGATTGGGAATGGAGAAGCCCACGTAATCGGCTTCGATCTTCTCGAGGCGGCGCGAAGGCTTGTCGAGGAGCGCGGCGATGCGGAGGGTTTTGGGGCGATGTTCCCAGATGATTTTGCGCAGATAGGAGAGCGTGAGGCCGGTGTCGAGAATGTCCTCGACGATGAGGACGTTTTTGCCCTCGACCGGCTCGTCCAGATCCTTGATCAACTTGACGACGCCGGAGGAGCGCGGACCCTTGCCATAACTGGAGACGGCCACGAAGTCGAAGGTCGCGTCCACCTGGACGGCCCTCGCCAGGTCGGCCAGAAACGGGGCTGCGCCTTTAAGGACGCCGACCATGACCAGCTTTTCGTCGTTGAGATCGCGGGTGATGTCAGCGCCCATTTCCGCAACACGGTCGGCAATCTGCTGACGGGTATAAAGGACCTCAAGGCCCTGGTAAGTTATGGTAGCCATGCCGACAGTATCGCGCGAAGGACGGGGAGGGAGGCAAGTTGGCTGTGAAAAACCTGTCCTGGGACGGGGATCTTCCGGATTCGGGGTACGTCTATACTGAAGAGAGATGCTGCCCTTTATCCATATTGGACCCCTGAATGTACCGACATTCGGCCTGATGCTGTGGCTGGCCGCGATGGCCGGCGGCTTTGTGATGGAGTGGAATTTTCGCCGCGCAAAAATCTCCGCCGACGCGGTGGGGATGGTTGCCGTGACCGTGGTGGCGGGTATTGTGGGCGCCAAGCTGTGGCACGTGGTCGACACGCCGTCGGAGTTTCGCGAGCTGGGCTGGCGCGTGCTGTGGGACACGGCGGGGTTCGCGTGGTTTGGCGGACTGGTGTTCGGAATCTCGGCGCTGGTGTTTCAGGGCTGGCGGGCGCGCATCGGCGGGCTGCGGACCCTGGATATGGCGGCTCCGGCAGCGGCTATTGGCTATGGCGTGGGGCGCATTGGGTGTTTTCTCTCCGGCGACGGCTGCTACGGCCTGCCGACCAACCTGCCCTGGGGCATGAGCTTTCCTCACGGCATTGAGCCGACGTTTGCAAGGGTGCATCCGACACCGCTGTACGAGCTTGGCGCGGGACTCGCGATCGGCCTCTGGCTGTGGGTCAGGGGAGGGAAGGCGCGGCCCACGGGAAGCATTCTGGGCGAGTACCTGATCCTGACCGGGGCGGCTCGCTTCCTGGTGGAGTTTATCCGGCGCAATCCCAAGATTATCTGGGGATTGTCGAACGCGCAGCTTGCCAGTGCCGGATCGGTTGTGGCGGGTGTGCTGCTGATGGTGTGGGCGGCGAACCGGCGCGCGAGCGTGCAGGAAGAGGGCGTTTTGGCAGTGGAGAAGACGGCCTGATCGATGCCGATTCAGAGCCAGGGATTCACGACCTCGATTCCAATTTCCCCGAAGTGCGAAGTGTTCCGCGTTGCCAACTTCGTGCCATTGGCCAATGCGATTGCCCCAATGAGGGCATCGGTCTCATCGATAGGCCGTCCGATCGCTTTTCTTGATTTCAGGATGGTTCCGTACGCCCGTGCGGCTGGTAAATCAAAACCCAAGACACGTCCGGCAAAGAGGTTTGAGAACATGAATTCCGTCTTCTCTCTAAGCTGAACCTGACGTCTGCCTGCAGGCATCAGGTCAAGGCCGGAAAATATCTCTGCCGCAACGATGGTGCATGTACAGAGATCATCCACTTCCTGGGCGTCAATCCATGCCATTACGGCTGCTTCTGGACGGAGTTTCATCACCTCCGAGATAACGTTCGTATCGAGCAGGATCATGGGAGGGGCTCTGGATTACTCGAAGGCCGGAGTCTTTCTGCGAGATTTACGGCGTTTTGGGATTTCGAGTTCTACTCCACCGAAGGAAGCAAAAAGATTGTGAACGGCTGTGCCCAGGCCCGCGCTCCCAGTCGTATTGGCGGGAGCATGCCGGGTGGATTCGGTCAGCACCTCGCGCGCCTCGGCCTCCATCGAGCGGCCGTGGAGAGCAGCGCGGACCTGGAGTTTGTGTTTAACAGCGTCGTCGAGATTGCGAATGGTGAGGACCGCCATGCAGTCAATGATAGCATAATCTGCCAGCAATGACAGCAACGCCTTCGAAGGCTTACCAGTCGAGCCTGGCCGGCAACAACTCCGCAAACAGGTCGTCGTAGTAGGGCTTGAGCTGCGCCAAGTCCGGCTTGACGTGCCCCTTCGAATACAGATCGTATTGGTTGAACTTGAGCACCCACTCCAGCATGGACCGGTCCTTGTCGTTGCAGAGGTGGTTGTAAGCGCCATGCCGGTGCCACGGGTAGAACGAGTGGAATCGCAGCATGTACAGCGCCTCGTCGGCCAGGTACGGCTTCATCACCTCGGCAATGTACCCGTCGTGCCCGAACGACATGTGGACGTTCTCCAGCCCGCAGTTCGGCTCGTAGATGCCGTATTCGGTCTGGTACTCAGGCACGTTCCGGTCGGGATTTTTGGCGAAATACTCGGGAAAAACAATGTCCTTCGACCAGGCGCATCCCACCGGGAAGGTGTCTCCCACTACGCCCCATTGCGGTTCGCCATAGAGGCACAGGCACTTTCCCAGGTCGTGAAGAAAACCGACCAGCACCATCCAGCGGGGATGCCCATCTCGCCGAATGGCCTCGGATGTTTGCAGGAGGTGTTCGATCTGGGTGAGATCGGTGTCGGGATCACTGTCATCGACCAGCGTGTTCAGGAACTCCGCAGCTTCCCACACGGTCTTCTTGCCTTTGCTGAGGCCGAGGTATTCCTTCTCTTTGCCGAGCACGTAAGCCAGAGTCTGGTTCTCATGGTTCAAGCGGTAGAACTCCGCCACACCGGGCGTGGCCGTCGCGTCATAAATGCGGAACTCTTCTGCGGTCCGGCCTTCCTTGTATCGGCCTTCAAGGAACTCATCCCAGTCTTCAAGGTCAGGCAGTGCCTGTCCCGCGGCAGATGTCGATCCAATCATGAGCGTTCCTCCTCTGCGATTCCGTTCAGCGCGCGAATGGGCTTATCGCCAGTTCACGCACCATTCTATTCCCGCAATCTGTGGGACGCGGATGTTGTTCAATCGGGTATTCGCGGGTGGCTTTGGCTGGATGGTTGCACGGCCTTTCGGCGGAAGCACTGTGGGGCGTGGTCGTTGACCATGCCGACAGCCTGCATCCAGGCGTAGACGATGACCGGGCCGACGAATTTGAACCCGCGCTTTTTGAGGGTTTTGGAGATCTCCTCTGCAAGCGGAGTGCTGGCGGGAACGGGTCCCTTATTTTGGATCGGTTTGCCGCCGGCCAGGTTCCACACAAAGGTCGAAAAGTCTTCGCCCGCGGCTTGCATCGCCAGGTAGATGCGTGCGCCGTTAATGGTGGCTTCGATCTTTGCGCGGGAGCGGACGATGCCGGGGTCCTGGAGCAGGCGCTGGATGTCGACCTCGGTAAACTTTGCCACCTTCGCGGGATCGAAGTTCTGGAAGGCTTTGCGGAAGGCGTCGCGCTTGCGGAGAATGACGATCCACGCAAGACCGGCCTGAAACCCTTCGAGCATCAGGGTTTCCCAGAGCGCGCGGCTGTCGTACTGGGGCACGCCCCACTCCTCATCGTGGTAGGCGCAGTAGAGGGGGTCGGTTCCGGCCCAGGCGCAGCGAGAGAGGGTTTGGGAGGGCATGGCTTTGGGCTCCTCAGAGGCGCTTGATGAAGGCGAGCGCTTCTTTCAGTTGCGGAAACTGCTGCTCCTCCGCCTTGAACTCGGGGGGATGGACGCAGCGGCGGATTCCACGCATTTTGACCGGGTGCTTGAGGTGCAGCATCTCGTGGTAGAGCAGGTATTCGATGGCGTAGCGGGGGCTTGAGGGGCGGTCAAAGACGCGGCTCACCACGATGGTGTTGTGCGCGGCGTCGTAGTGGCCCAGGGAGCGCTTGGCCATGTGTTCGCTCCACGTGAGTTCGGGCCGTCCGAGGAGTCCACCGAAGAAGCGCATGTTGAGCGAATCGAAGACTTCTTCGAGGTGGTAGAAGCGGCCTTCGGGGCCGGAGAAACGTTTGCTGCCGCGGGCTCCGCGGATCAGTTCTGTCTGGCGCGTGACGGCCGCGCTGGAGGCAAAGCGCTTGTAGCGGTGGTTGTGGGCGGCCTCGATGGGCTTTTTGTAGAGCTTGGCGAGCAGGATATGGGCGATGGCGCGAATGACCGTCTCCGGCGCGCCTTCCAGCAGGTCAGACAGGCTGACAAAAATCTGTCCTTCACGGAGGCGGATGGTGGTGTTGAGCGAGGTGAACCGGCGGAAGCGGATCGCGATGGGCGGCATCGGCGCCCGTGGACGCAAGGCCCGATACTCTTCCTGAAAGATAGGGACAAACTCTGAGGCCACCAAGATGGAGAGTAGCACAAAGGCAGTTCTCCGTTCCCAGTTCTCAGTTGTCAGTTATAAGGCTGTGAACTAATTTGTGGTCGGTAGTCGGAGCCCGGAAGAGAAGTTGAAGCGCATTTCAGACAAGCGGCTATCCCACCCGATTGAAACTGAAGTCGGACAACTGAGAACTGAGAACTGAGANNAACTGAAAACTGTCTCACTTCGGTTCTGCGCGTTCCTGGCCTTGCTCATCCTTGTGCAGGTTGAAGTATTCGGTTTGTTCGGCGAACAGGCGGGTGGCCTGGTCGGCAAGGTCTTCGCCGCTTTCGATGGCTTCTTTGCGGGTGAGGTCGAATCCTGATTCTCCAGGCAGTGTGCGCAGAATCCCGAGCCAACGCGGGGTTGAGTCCGCGAGGGTTTTCAGGGCTTTGCGCATGTCTGCTTTGCGCTCGGAATACTGGTCGAGGTTGGCCCCCAACTCGTCCATCAGGGCGGTCAGGTCCTGCAACTCGTCGTCAATCCGGCGGCTGCGCGCGGCGGATTTGGCGCGGTTGGTGAGGCCCTTAATGGTTTCGGCGCGTTCGTTCACGAACTTTGTGTAGAGGTTGATGCGATCAGAGGGGTAGACGCCTGCTTCCCTGATCTGTTCGATCTGCGCGTCGGACAACGGCTGGCGCTTCTCCTTCTGGGAGTGGAGAGTTTCCACGCAAAGGAGACAAGCCAACACCAGGAGGAACTTTTGCAATCGACGCACGTTTCCGCACCCCCAACGGCTCTCATTGAACCACATGCGAAGCGCGAGGAGAAGTGGGCGGGCAGAATGA
>PLXP01000221.1:0-2436 GCA_003151435.1 Acidobacteriaceae bacterium | reverse complement strand
CGCTTGTTGTCATCAGAAACCGCGAGATGAATCCTGTGCGTGAATTCCTGCGCCCGTTTGAGCAGGCCGGAGGCTTTTTCCACGTCGCCGGCGGCATACTGGTTGGCGCTGAACTCGATCATTTCATGGACAAGCTGGGCGTAGAGGAAGCACTGTTCGCGGGGCTGGGCCTGGGCGGCCCGGACTTCGAGGGCATCAATCATTTGCTGGTCGGGGACTTTGTTGTCGAAAGATGCCGCAAAGGCGGGGAGCGAGAGTGCGCTGGAAAGAACGAGCACAAGCGGGGAAATCGGAACACGCATGACGAACCTCCGCACAGGCGGGTATTCGACTAAGGTGCCCAGCCGGACAATGAACAGCGAGCGGTGACGGGGGCGTATTCCGTTGGAAACAATACGTCAGCTCGCGAGCTGCAACGGGCCGATTGGACGGTTGTACTATGGGCCGAGACTATAGGAGCTTGTTTGAAATTGCGCAAGTACCAAGCGCACACTTCGTTTCAAACTCCGTTGTCCGGTCCCTATTGACCCTGATTTTTCAATCTTCGCCCGCTTTTACCTCTGCTTCTCCAAGATGAGAAGACGCTGCCGGGCTTGCCATTCCTGATCGGGAAACTTACCAGCGGCTGCCTCCAGGAAGTGGTGGTAATACGCGATGGCCGCCGTTTTCTCGTGCAATGTATCGTAAGATGTCGCCCACAGGAAGTAGGTGGAGGGGACCTCAGGAAGCGACTTTGATCGCATGGTAAGAGCGTGCAATGTGATAGCGGGACGCTCCGTTTTCGATGCGGCGAAGGCCAATCCGCTCCATCCATCGGGGTTGGCCGGGGCAAGCTGGGTAGCCCTGGTGAAGGCGTCAAACGCCGCGGCGAACTTGAGTTGCCGAATGAGGTTCTGGCCGTGGGCGATGAGCAGGGCGGGGTCGTTGGGGTGAGCGGCGAGAAGGGGAGCGTAGAGCTGGTCGGAGCCGCCGGCATCGCCGGACTCGGCCAGAAGTTCGGCCAACATGCGGGTGATGTCGAGGTCGGCCGGATGGGCATCGTGGAGCTTTTGGAGCAGCGGCAGGGCCTCCGGTTTGTCCTGGGCTGCGAGTGCGGTGGCCAACTGGGCGGTGAGAGCGGGGTCGTCGGGCGTCTGCTGGAGAGCTGAGCGAAGGAGCGTCTCCGCCTCAGGATACTGCTTGCGCGCGATGAAGAGGTGGGCCAGGCCGGCATGTGCGGCGGCGTTTTTTGGATCCTTGGCCAGCAGGCGGCGGTAGGCGGCTTCGGCGGCGTCAAACTGTCCCGCAGCCTGGGCAAGTTCGGCGGCCAGAAGGGTGTCTTCGGGTGTTTCGGGGCTTAGCTTGAGCGCTTCCAGCAGGTCGTTTGAAGCTTCAGCGGGGTTGCCGGCGCGGTCGATCTGCGCGAGGGCGCGCCAGGCGCGAGCCTTGACTTTGGGTCCCGCGTCGCCCGGATCGAGCGCGGTGGCGGTGACCAGTTCGGAGCGTGCTTCGGTGAGTTTGCCCTGGCGCGCAAGGAGAAGTCCCAGGGAGAGGTGGGCCTCGAACGACTTGGGGTCGGCCTGCACGGCGCGGCCATAGAACGCAGCGGCATCGTCGAGGAGGTTCTGCGCGTCGGCCGCGTATCCAGCGTCGAAGAGGGCCCGCGCGTCGTCAGGGTGGGCGGTGAGCCACGCGGCAAGTACGGCCTGGGCGCCCTTCCAGTCGAATTTGGCGATCAACGCCTCGGCTTCGGCAACCTGATCAGAGGGAGCGGCGATTGCAGAAGGCGCGGAGGGAACCTGCTTCTCCTGATTGTCGCCCTGGGTCTGGGCAACCGAGCAAACCGCGATGGAAGAGAGGGAAAGAAACAGGGCGGAAAGTAGGAGACGACGCACGAAATACCTCTGCTGCCAGTTTAATTGGGCGGCTGACGGTTAGACGCGGGGAAGGAGCTTTGCCCCATCGGCGATGGCGCGCGAGGGCCGCAAAAACTGACGGGAGAAATCCCTTGCGCCCATGGTTGTGAATGGATCGGACAAGCAGGGGGCGGCGGAAGAAAAGAAAGTGGAACGAAACGCTGACAGAACTGCGCACAAGGCTTAGCAAACTGAACAGAAGCATGACGAAGACCGCGATATTTTTCCAACTGACGCGGCGGGGACATTTCCAGGTTTTTCTGGTACTACAGTCGCAGTTGCTTCCGATCGGAGAAAAGGAGCAACGGCCCGGGCCTGAAGGCCCTCAAAAATTCGCACTCTCTCCGGAATCCTCGAACTACAACTGTAGTGCCAGATCTCTGACCGCATGATTTCGTGCCTTGCGATGGAGGGCTGTGGTATCCCACCCTGGGCGCAAAAAACAAAGACGGGCCGAGGGTGGGGCACCTGCCGTCTTCTGTGAATCCCACCCTTGAAAATCCAAGGGTGGGGCACCCAAATCTGTGGTAGATCCGACAAA
>PLXP01000042.1 GCA_003151435.1 Acidobacteriaceae bacterium | reverse complement strand
ATCCTGTTCCTGCCCTGGAACACTTCTGCCGAATACTAGTTGCTCGCTCTTCCGTAGCGCCGATGGCGGGAATTGATCGCTATACTCGAATTCGTGGCCGTCAACCATACAAAAGCCACAAGGATCAACGGAGTTCGGGGTGTATGGGTTAAGCCATTCAATTAAAAGCACTATTCCAATCGTTCTTGCCGTCCATTCCTTGCACGGCGTGGACCGAGCAACGGAAGTATAATCGTGGTACTACCGGTTCCAGGGACAAGAGCGCACGGAGGTGAATGATGGCCGTTTGCGTGTCAATGATCAATATGAAGGGCGGAGTAGGGAAGACGACACTTGCGTCGCAAATTGCTTGGTACGCCGCCGTACAACTGGATAAGAGGGTTCTGCTCATCGACCTCGATCCCCAAGCCAATGCCAGCCAATCTGTAATGTCACCCCAAACCTACGTTTCTTACCTGGACAGAGGGGGCCTCACCGTCGCTGACATTCTCGAACAGTTCACCCCAACGGGTACCGCCTCGGGGAGCCCGAAGAAACTCGATCCGGCGAAGGTGATCTTTCCGCGGGTTAACTATGACGACGGGAGCTTGTTGCACATTGTTCCGTCGAGGCTTGAACTTTCTTGGACGCTGCGAAATCCCACGGAAAAAGAGACGCTCCTTCCTCGCTTCGTGGCTAAGGTTGAGAAGGGCTACGACCTCATTATCATTGATTGCTCACCGACTGATTCGATTCTGACAGACGCGGCGTACCACTGCAGCCGATATATCCTCGTTCCAATTCGTGCCGAGTTCTTGGCTGCGATTGGTTTCCCTCTTCTAAATAGAAGTATCAATGCCTTTCAGATGCGCCATGAGGACAAGGTGATAGAAGTGTGCGGTCTGGTTTTCAACGACTTTACCCGTGGCAACGTGAAGAGCGAGAACAAAATCGCGCGCAAGGCTGTCATGGACGAAGCAAAAAAATACGGATGGTACGTCTTCAACCACGATATACCCCATTCAGATTCATATTTCAAAGCGGCTCGAGATGGCATGCCCATTGCCTCGACAAAAGGAGCCCATGGAAAGGTGAAAGGAGAGTTCGCGGCATTTGCGAACGAGTTTTTTCCCAGGATCGGATTATGAGTACATCGTCTAGACAATCATTGCTAACAGAGCAGATTAATGTCCTTGTGAAGCACTTTGGAATTGAGCGCGTTCGCAAAGCAGTCGCAAAAGTGCCGCCCGAGGACGGCAAAGAATTGCGTAGGCCAGCGCGGAAAAATGGGGCACGCAGCCAGGGGCGGATCCGACCTAATGGGATTAGCAGCCTTGAGTCGATTCGCAAGACTCATCCAGAGAAGCACCGATTACTAAGCGAGTTCGTTCTCCGTCTCAAGAGTCGCCAGGTTCTGCCCGAATCTCAGGACATTCGGCACTTCGTTCAGATAATCGGGCTCAAAGAAATCGGGGGGAAATCTCGAGAAGACATGCTCCCCAAATTGATTCGCTTCCTAGTGGATCAGCCTATAGACAAACTTCGGGCCGATATAGAGGGCGCAAGTAACATCTCCGAGCAGCAGCGTCTGATGGGCTTTTCGGTCTTGACTGAAAAGCTGCTTGGCAAGTCATGAGGACGTGTGCCTCGCCAAAACTCCATCCGGGCGGAAGGTGGCCTCGTCTTCGCCTTGATCAAGTCCCGGAATGAGTGAATTCTCACTCCGCGAGTGCGAAGCCAGCCTGCGAGAACTGGCGCACTTTTCTCGTTGCTTCGAAAAACAAAAGCAAATTCCTTGCTGTAGTCGAATTTGTAACTGTCAAAGCACCCAAGAGCCACAAGGATCAACAGGGTTTGGGCCACGGTCGCTAAGCTGCTCTATAATAAGCACTTATTTTCAACCAATTTCAATAGGGTTCCATAAACGACCCGATCTGTTTTGGGAGCAGATGGAGTGCCAAAAATAACCCACGCAAAATCAACAACTTGAGAGATGTGCATATTGAGATCTGTTGAGTTTGGTAGATTTGTAGACTACAAATCCGACTGCAGCGCTCGCTCCGCCATTGTTTTCAATCGTTTGCAGACGGGTTTCGTGATCTGCTCTAAAGACAGATGGAGCCATCACTAGGCCTTCCTCGTCACTCTGAAACCGTCTCGGAAGCAAGGCCGTCCATTGGTGCCTCACCTTCGACCAGATCGTATTCCGATTTGGGCGAATCCAGGAGGCAGGTCACTTTGAGGGCATTCTCAATTTTGGGCCAGACGTGTTAGATATGCGCGGAGTTTTGTAAGGAGTTCGTCGTGAACCGACTCTTGCACTTTGGCGAGGCACTACCATCTGTTTGATTTAACAGTAGATCGATATTTTGGCGAGGCGGAGGAGATGGCCGCCGAGTAAGGGCTGCTGTCTCGAATCTCCATCCCACGCTTCGCAAGAGGCGCGATGGATGGGCGCCCACATTCCAGTATCGGTGGAAACAGGCAAGAGAGGCCCGGCGAAAGCCGGGCCTTTTTTCATTCGCTGTCCTCGTGCGAGAGTTCCGGGCTTTGCTGGCCGGTGATCATTTCTTCGATGTGACGCTTGGTATTCTTGGCTGCGTACATGGCTGCGTCCGCGACACTCAAGAGGGCGTCGAGAGAAGTGGCGTCTTCAGGGAAGAGCGCGATTCCGACGCTTGCCGAACCGTGCAGAGTGTATCCCTCGAGCGCAAACGGATCGTCGAAGCAGCGTTCCAGGCGGAGGGCGATCTCCTCGACATCGGCACGGCTCCGCGCCACCGAAATGAGAGCGGCGAATTCGTCGCCGCCGAGCCGGGCCAGCTTGTCGTTAGGGCGAATCTGCCGCTTCATCCTGATCGCAGCTTCCTGCAGATAGAGGTCTCCGACATGATGTCCATAGAGGTCATTTACATGCTTGAATTTATCGAGGTCGATGTAGATGAGTCCAAAGATCCCAGCGTTTTGGCGCGCCTCCAGAATTTGCCGATCCAGATGCTTGTCCAGCGAGAAGCGATTGTGAATGTCTGTGAGCAGGTCGAACTCGGAGCGATGGGTCAGATCGGAGTAGAGGCGGCGGTTCTCGATGGCCAGAGTGGCTAGCCCAACCGCCATCAAGAGGGCCTCGGACTCAATGGCGCTGGGTTTGGTGAGTGGCTCGAACGCCGCAAACAGGACGCCGAGTGCGGGTCCGGAGCGGGCGAGAATCTCGTTCTCGACGATACGCAGACCGGCAAGCTTTGGCGGGCAGTTTCCAAGTTGTGCTCCATCGGCGATCTGGCACCAACATGGAACTCCACGCAGCTTGAAGGAAACGAGTTCAGTGATCTCTTCGACGATCTTAGCGAGTGGCCGGGAGCCGTTGATGTCCTCGAGAATGCGGCTGCGCCGGTGTTCGATGTAAGCGAGGGCAGCCGTCTGGCGGCGCACTCTGCGCTCGATCATCCAGCCCCGCGCGCCCACGGCGAGGACCACGGCAAGCAGCAAGCCGACGAGCAGCATAAGATTGCGGACGTTCAGCAAAGAAGGCTTGGCGACGACCGCAATATCGTCGAAGGAACGCATCAGAATATCGAAGGGCACCTCGCCGATGAATGGGTTGGAATCCTCGGGGATGCAGATGCCGGTGACGCGGACCCTGGAGCCGAGCGGAATGTGCTTCATGGGCGGAAGCGGGTCCTGGTGGCGGTAAATCGCCGTGAACAGTTGACCGCCGGTGGCCAAAACATACTCATCCTGCAAGGTCTCTCGGACTGCCGACACCACCTGGCCCTCGATGGAAACCAGGTCATAGACATTGCCGCTCGACCGGAGTTGCTTCAAGGTCGCCGGCTGCGGCGAAACTGGCGCCCACGCGTGGTTATCCTGGATTTCGGCGCGGGTGAGGGCCAGCAGACCGTTATGGACATCGGGGAATCCGACTGCGTCCGCTGCATCGCCAATCTGCAAGGGAACGGCCGTCCCAGTCGTGATCCACAGGCTCCTGGCGCCATCCTGGATCACAACCGCCGAGCCGGGGTGGTAGTAGGTGATGGTTCCATGAATCCTAATCCTGTGCGTAAGATCGCGCACATGAAAGCCGGTGAGAGCTTGATTCATGGGCGTGACCGGAAGGGACCAAGGGCTGGCTTCGGCGCGCTTGAGAATCTTCACGTTCGCCAGTGTGGGAACGTGGAGCTGGACTCCAGTCGGCTCCATCTTGCCGTTGAAACTGTTGCCGGCAGTCCCCGTGACCTCCACCTCGGCGTCCAGCAGGCCTGAGAGCGCGTTTGGATCGTCGCTGCCGATGAATGCATCGATGTAGCCGCCCTCCATGAGCAACTGCGCACGGGCGATGGTGTGCATCGGCATGCTGGCGTCGCGCATGTCCGATCGCTTGTCCAGATCGACGGTGTGAACCACGCCATGAACGGTAACCAAGATGCAGTCCCGTTGGACCCGGATCAAATCGTCGAAAGTGGCGGGAACGGACTTGGGCAAAGTGCCGTGGCGGAGCAGGGTTATGCGGTCGCTCGCCACATCGGGGCCGAAGTCGGCGTGCGTTTTTCCAACCACCAGGACGCGATCGCCGGGAATCAGTTCGTCATCCGTGTTGGCGGAGACATAGATGGCCACGTCGCCATCCTGAACAAACATAGTTCTTTCCGGTCCGAGAAAATAGGTGACAGTCGCCTCGAAGGAGACGGGCATTCCCTGGCTGGCCTGCTCATTCGTGAGGGCGTGAATTTCGCGCAGGGAGGTAAGCGTAGCGGGCGTCTCAGCCCAGGCAGCCATGGCACAGGCGAGAACGACGACGAATGTTGTAACCGACCTCTTCATTGCGCAGAATCCAGGGAGCAAGTGTCTTGTTCTCTGACCCCTAAAAGTACCTATCGGCAGAAGTTGTCGCATTCATCACCCACGATCGAGAATTCACTGGCAACTTGCCAGGAAGCACCAATGGCCGGATTCTGTGCATTGTTCATGTTACGCCCGCAGGAATTCGGAGGGACTCCCACTATTGGGGTACGGAGTTGCAGTCTGCGCACAATGAAATCGGGAGTGAAGCAATGCCTGTTGCATTCGATGCAGGGTGGGTACTGCCCCTGAGACGGGAGACAGGGAGAGCGAGGGCGGTACGCTCTTCTGCCTGGTCTTTCCGTGTGAGTCAGAGATTCCGCAGCTCGACTTGCTCAGTCTCGATTTCGTGTCTGCGTTTTTTCGCCACGTACATGGCCGCGTCCGCGGCGCTGAAGAGGCCGTCGCTAGTGGTGGCGTCCAGCGGATAGAGCGCGATGCCGACGCTTGCTGAACCTTGCAGGAGGTGCTCACCGATAGCAAAGGGTGTCCCTCGCCAAAACTCCATCCGGGGGCAAAATGGGCCTGGTTTTGAAGTCGCGAACAGTTTTGAAGAGGGTTTTCGATTGAGGAAGTAGGTGTTCGGTGACGGCAGGGAGTCGAGAGTGCAGCGCCGAAAGGGTCACAAAGGGCCCGCGGACACACCTCTCCCGGCGTTCATCTTCAACCCTGAAGGAAAATCTTCGAAGCAGCAGATCAGGCCGCCAGATCGTAGCGATGATGCAAGCCCCCAAGCCTTGGCATCGCTATAATTCTGGCACCCGAACCGGGCCTTCTCACTGCTTCGCGACCGGCGGGCGTCTCCTTCGCCAGAGCGAGATGCGTTCGGTCCTCGTGATAGTAGCGGACGTACTCGCTCAACAGTCGCTTCAGATGCCGTTTATTGAGCACGATCACGTGGTCGAGGAAATCCCGGCGGCAATTCCCAACCCAACGCTCGGCAACACCATTCTGCCACGGACTTCGAAAGCTGGTTCGCTTGGGCTGGATGCCGAAGCTCTTCACTGTCTCGATTACTTCGTTGTTGAACTGTGGGCCGGAATCAAAGATCAAGTAACCGGGTGCCGAGTCGTACGGAAATGCCTCGCGCAGTTGCTGAATGACTCAGGCGCTGGTCACCAGGCCTTCCCGGCGCGCCATCTTCACCAGCCGCTCCCGGCAGCGGTGATAAAGACGCGCGTCGGTGGGATAGCGAATCGCCTTGGTCTGCACCGTCGTGTCCACGTTGATGCGCTTCAGTTGCGCGGGACGAATGGCGCCCATTTCGATCCCCGCCACGATCGTGGCGCGCAGCATCTGTTCGGCTCCGGCCTCGCCCAGACGCTGGCGCCAGCGCGTCATGCTGGAAGCATCGACCGGCACACGATGCTGAAAGTAACGCTCGCCGCTGAACTGCTGCCAGTAGGGATTCTCCACCCAGTGCAACACTACGTTCTCGTCACTCAGATCGTGCTGGTATTTCAGATAGTGCAGCGCCACCATCAGCCGCGTGGAGACGCCCGGCGCTCCCTGCGTGGGATGATACGTCGCTCCTAGCGCCTCTTCAAACGAAGCCCAATCCATACACTTCCCCAGACCAACCAGCGGGTGATGCATATCGATCATCTGCTCCAATTCCACTTGGAATAACTCGCGCTGTGGCTGCTCGGACTCTCTCTTCGGGCGCATACTTTTTCCCCAGTTATTTGGCGAATCGGATTACTGGCTGAGATAATTATAGCACTGTTGTATGATATATCTTATTGATTCTACGTGTAGTTAGTCTATTTTCAAGGATCAACTAGCTAGTCATCTTCGAATTGGAAGTAAGGGACTCGGAGATGGCTCCGGACGCGCCCCTGAGATTGCGGCAATGTCTGACCATTAGTAATGTCGAGTTGCCTGTGCGATATAAGGGTTAGGGCGAGCAAATAGGCGTCTTCTTCAACTCGTCAAGCAGCGGCTTGGTAGAAAGAGAGCCCATTCCAGTTCTTGAGGGGTACCTTCTACAGGTGGGCTCAAATCTGGCCGTCTATCTGTGCCGAGTTGTGCGACGCACCGTTCCTAAACTGATCTCTCAATTCTGGCCCGAATGAGTCGACCTGGATCAGTACCCGAATGATGGTTCTACCGGTAACGATACCCCAAGACGCCTGAATTCACAGGTGAGCCCTCGCATTGCTTCGGTTGCGGGTTCACTTTTTCATGGTCTTGGGAAGAGATTGTCTGAGTTTCCCGATGCCGCTCCACGGGTCTCTTGCAAGACGCTTCTTCCACTTGGAAAACTCGGACACGAGAAAACGTGGCCGCTCCTTCATTTTCAATTCCTCCCACCTCAAAGGAAGAGCCACGGGCACTCCCGATCGCGCTCGTGGAGAATACGGCGCAATCGAAGTGGCGCCTCGCTTATTGCGAAGATAGTCAAGGTAGATCTTGCCTTTCCGCGCGGCTTTGGTCATGCGCGTCAGATACAAATCCGGCGCATCCTTCTCCATGGCAAGCACCAGGTTGTGCGCAAACTCCTTCACGACCGGCCAGGGATTCTCTGCACGAATCGGAGCGACCACATGCAGGCCATTGCCTCCTGTCGTCTTCAGAAAACTCTCAAGACCCATGTTCTTCAGGCGCTCTCTCACCTCGGCGGCAGCCGCGGCCAGTGTCTTCCAGCCAATTGCAGGATCCGGATCGAGATCGAATACGATCCGGTCGGGCTTCTCAAGGGACGTGTTACGGGAACCCCATGGATGCAACTCAAGCACTCCCAGTTGAGCCAACTCGACGAGGGCCTTCGACGTGGAGAGCGTGATATAAGGCTCGGGCGTTCCTGTCTTTCTGTCGGTAATGTCGATGCTGCCAATGTCGGCGGGCAGCATGGCATTCTTGTGCTTCTGATAGAAGCATGACTTCCCTGTGCCGTCTACGCATCGAACCAGGGTCAGCGGACGCCCCTCGATATAAGGCAGCATGCAGTTTGCCACTTCCAGGTAGTAGTGGGCCAGGCTGTCCTTTGTCAGCTCCGACTCCACATCGAGAACTTTGTCCGGGTGGGTAAGGCGAATGGGCAATGGTTCATTCGAACTGGCCGCCTTCGATGAAATACGTCTTGCAGCAATCATCTCCGGCTTGTGCATCGAGGACGCATCTGCCTTCTCGTCGCGCTCCGCTTCCGCAGCGCGCCCCGTCGCTAGCTCGCGCTGAACCGATTTTGCGGGCTTGTCTTCGCGCAGCCCCTTGAAGGCGGCTTGTCTCACAAGATTGTCGGCGGTCCATGTGGCAAAGGATATTTGCGCAACCAGTTCAGGCCTTACCCAATGTGCGCCTCGACCGGCGCTTGCGGGAATCTCATCGAACGGCGACTGCTTGCGGTCGAGCTTCTCAAGGCGCTCGCGCATCATGGTATGTGTCTTCTGCGTAAAGCCCGTGCCGCTGCGTCCGGCGTAGACAAGCTTACCTTCGCGGTAATATCCCAATAGCAGCGCGCCAACTCCGCGAGTTCCATTCGACGGAAGCGTAAACCCGCCGATCACCAGCTCCTGCTCCTGGTAGCACTTCAACTTCAGCCAGGAGTTCCCTCGCCCCGATGAATAGCGAGAGCCCGCCAGTTTTGAAACAATCCCTTCTGCTCCCAACTTGCATGCGCGACTAAATACTGCACCGGCGTCTCCGTCAAGGTGCTCGCTCAGACGAAGAACCTCGCCTGCTGAAGAGCCAGCGAGCAACCTGGCTAGAATCGACTTTCTTTCCAGCAACGGGACGCCTCTAAGATTGCGTCCGTCGAGGTGAAGGAGATCGAATACGAAATATGTCAGGGCGTTTCCTGCGCCATCCTGAAAAGCGGCCTGCAGGTCCGCAAAGCTTGTCGTACCATCCTTTGCCAGCACCACCACTTCGCCATCGAGCAGAGCGCTCTTCACCGGCAGAGCGGAGACGGCCTCGGCAATCGGCTTCATCCGATGCGTCCAGTCGAGCCCGGTGCGAGTAAGCAGTTGCACCGTTGCTTTCCCTCGCTTATGCTGCACGCGCGCTTGAATTCGATAGCCGTCCAGCTTCAACTCATGAATCCAGCTGCCCCCTGCCGGCGGAGTCTTCGCCAGGGCCGCAAGCTGCGGGACAATGAAGAGCGGCAGCTTCTCCCTGTGTGCTTTTGTTACCCCGGTCATCGGTTGGGGGATTGCTTCTTTGGAATCCGGCTTCTTCGGCTGCGCAGGCTTCGGCCGTTCGCCAACAGAGACTTGAATTGGCGCAGAATTCCACACGCGGTCCTTTGCCTTGGCGATAGCTTCCATGTCGCGCCCGGATGCAACGCTGTTGGGTGCTTGCTCTGTGATGGGATCATCATCCGGGCCGCGCTGCTCCTCATCGTGCTCTTTTATCAGGAGCCAATTTGGCTTGTTCTCGTTCGCAGCCCGCCCTGCCATGCGAATCAGAACCCAGTTGCCTTTCAGCTTTTCGCCGTGCAGGGCAAACTTGAGATTGCCTTTCTCCAGGGCCACCGCTACGTCCACATGGGACTCCCAGGTCCCGCGGTCCCAAAGCATCACTGTCCCCCCGCCGTATTGGCCTTTCGGGATGATTCCCTCGAATCCTCCATAGTCGAGGGGATGGTCCTCAACCTGCACCGCGAGGCGTTTATCCCCAGGGAAGTAGCTCGGACCCTTCGTAACTGCCCAGCTCTTCAGCACTCCATCCCATCCGAGCCGAAAGTCGTAGTGAAGCCGCGTCGCCGCGTGCTTTTGAATCACGAATGGTAACTCCGGAGACTGGTTTGCGTTCCGCTGTGCCGAGGAACGGCCGCTGGGCTCGGATGTAATATGGAAGTCCCGCATGGAACGATAACGCGCCAACTGCCCGTTTGCGACGCTGGACGGTTTCTTCGGCGAGCTCTTTCTTTCTTTAGCCATCGAGATCGGCTCAGGCCGATTTCCGCCGCTTGTCCGCGGCTTTTGCGCTCGATTGGATGAGCCTTGGTCCAGGTTTCTCTTTAGCCGCGCTCACTCCGGCTCGCGCCACAGGTTTCTTCTTCTCGGGCGGTTCCTTTACGCTGCGCCGAAGAGCATCCATCAGGTTAATGACTTTTCCGCGTGGTGACGCTTGCTGCCTGGGCAGCGGAATGTGCTTCAGCTTCGCATCCACCAGTTCACGCAATGCGACCTCGTAATCGTCCGTGAATTTGTGGGGATCGAAGGTTT
>PLXP01000263.1 GCA_003151435.1 Acidobacteriaceae bacterium | reverse complement strand
TAGTCGTATTTTCAGGATCGACTAGGTTACAAGTTACACCTGGACGTGGCCGACGGGCAGATACCGATCAGTTGCATCCTTACATCGGCGTCCCTGCACGATAGCCAAGCGGCGATTCCTCTGGCGCGGTTAACTGCCCAACGGGTCACCACTCTCTACGATCTGATGGACTCTGCCTACGATGCGCAGTCGATCCACGAGCAAATCCGCGGACTGGGGCACATACCGATCATCGATGCCCATCCGCGCCGCGATCCGATACAGAAGGCGGAGTTACAAGCGGAGGAGAAACGGCGCAAGCTGTTGAACTTGGGCTTTGCCGAGGACGTGCGCTATCGGGAACGTACAACCGTAGAGCGGGTGAACGCGCGATTGAAAGACGAACTCGGCGGGCGCATGATACGCGTGCGAGGCAACGCCAAGGTGATGTGCCATCTTATGTTCGGTATCGTCGCGCTGGCCGCCGATCAGATCCTGAGACTCATCACCTAGGCGGTCAGGGGGAAGCCGAAAAACTGGATCAAGAGCGGATAGCCACGGTCGCGGCGTGTCCGAAAATCGGAATCCTCTTCTCAGCCATACCCGAATATCGACCAAACGGAGTTGCCCTGCATCGCCACGTAACCCCGACGCGGGAAAATCCCACTCCCGTCAGAATCACCAGCGATGCTTGTGGATTTTGCAAGTGGCTCCTTATATATCTTTAAACGTATATCCCACCCTCGCCGCTGCCACAGTCAGTGTGTGTGAAGACGACTTTGCTGAAAAGAGTGCCCTTGCGCGAGCCGCTCCATGCGACTCGTCGACACCTGCTGCCGACGACTCTTATTCGCGAGCCGTAGCTAACACCAAACTGTTCCGCCGAGTCTTCCAGAATCACACCGGGCCGTTCGTATGCCTGCAGAACCTTGCACCGCAAATCATCCGAATAGGTTCGTGCCAGCGCTTGTCTGGCGCGAAGAATCGCCACAACCAACCTACCGCATCTTCCACCAGATAATCGCCACGCAGCTTTTCGATCAATTCCTTTCGATTCCCATCCGTCCCCTTTAATTTACGACACTTAAAACCTCCTCCGTACGCGATACTTCACGAGATTCTTGCCGTCGAGTGTGTTTTCTCGCTAAGCAGGGCCGCTCAATCAATCGCCAGGAAAGAAATGCGACGGCTATCGTGCAAGCGATCAGAACCACAAAAGCACCGAACCTAAAGTGCACCCCTGACACGATGACTAGGTTAACGAGCAACCCGTGGTAGATGTATGTCCCGTAGGAAACATCCTGATGATGCAGGAGCAGATCACCTAAACGAGGCGCCGTGTAGGCCATCGATAACGTTACAAAGCCGAGGGCGATAGCGCTAAGAACATTCACCACCGGCGTAGAAGGCACAACACAGGCTGCCAAAATATAGCAAACAAGCCAAACGATTCCTTTGCCACTGATCCAGCGCAATTTGAAGCACTTAAAACGCTGAAAAACAACTCCCAGGAGGAAAAGATAGATATGAGGAGCAAAACAAATTCGCAAGAACTTCGCGCTGATTGGCTCGAATTGGTGATCCGATATAATCCCAAAAGGAAACAGAGCGGATTGAGTTAGTGAAAAAGTCGCGGCTAAGGCAAATAGAACAACAAACCCTTTGTCGCCAAGACGCATTTTCCGAACCATCGAATAAGCCAAAGGCAGAAGCATATAAAACTGCAGTTCCACGGGAATCGTCCAAAGGCTCCCATTGTAAGACCCGAAGCCGAAGTGCCTCAAGAACTGAGGCGTATATATTACGCCAAGGAATTGAAGTGGAAACCACGCATAGTCACCAAACCGCGTTGGCCGGTAACCAAGGAAAAAGACCAAGAGGAACGTAACCGACAAACACCCCCATAGCCCTGGATAGATGCGCAGAAAACGATTCCTGAAATATCTTCGAATTCCTCCACTCCTCTCAAAAGACCCCGAGACAAGATATCCGCTGGTCACGAAAAATATTGGCACTCCTGGAAAGAAAGTCAAAAAGTAGTGTAAGTTGACATCCGGATAATGCAGATGATTGAAAACATGCGTCAGCACGACCTGCAACGCGGCGAAGATGCGGATCAGATCAAAATTATTCGGCCTAAAGCGTGGTTCATCGTTGCGGCCACGTTCAACCTTTAAGGGAAGACGGATTGGCATTTGGAGAACTTGCATTAAATCCACTCTTTTCGGCTACTATCGGCTGAAAGCAGGTAAGTTGCGTTGCGAATGAAAAAGTCCGCAGAATTGACTCATGCGATGGCAACGGTCAGCTGATAACTTGCTTAAGCACCTTTCTTCCTATGCGCACCAGGCCGTATATCGTTTGCAAGCCGGTGGAGGGTGGCACTTCCAGAGGAATGAGCGTGGCTCCTGATGGGCTCTGCGCTAATTCGGAATAGCGCAAGCAAAAATAAGGGTAATAGCTGGAGTCGCAGGGGGTGTATGGAGGCAGCGGCCCGAAGATGTCTTTTTCAATGTTGCCGAGTAGATGGTTGGATCCGCAGCGATAGATGTTTCCGTTGGATTGGATGGTGAAGAATCGTGCGCCGGCGGAGCACCCGACACCACGGAAGATGGGGAAACCGCTCAAAAACTCTCTATCGCGTAAAGGGTTCACCGTGACGCGCTGCTGCATCAGCAGCGGTGTGAGGGAGCGCAGGCCGGCTTCTGCTTCTTCGGAAAGGGTGCAGAAAACCGCCTTCTCCTTCTCCGAGTAAGCGTGAGGATACCATTTACCCTCGAATAAGCCCTGCAGGAACTTGGGTATGAGCACGACACCCAGGTCGGCCAGACGCTCGGCCGCTTGAGGGAAGACGGCAAAGGTCTTCGACGTCATCACCTGCGAAGCGAAGACAAGAAATCCCCGCCGGGTAAGAGCGCGTAGATTGTCTTCAAGAGCCTTCCAGAGGTTCAACCGGCCGCGCTCCTCGAGATGTAGGCAGCAATGCACGTATTGAACGTGCGAACGATCGACCGCCTCCGCAAAATCACGCACCAGTGCGGAACAGAGGTTGGAGTTCAGCGAGAGGAAGTGACGACTAGAGAGGACGCTACAGAGTTTGACAAAGCCTGAAGTGAGAAAAGGCTCTCCTCCCGTCATATGCAGCGACCATACTTCTCCGGTTGCGTCGAAGAACTCCAGACAGCGTGCAGGATCGATAACCGTGGAGCGTGCGATCGTGGGGTTCGTAGTACTGAAGCAGTACCCGCACTTCATATTGCAGATGGAATTGAGCTGCCAGTCTGCTTCTATGGTGTGTTGAGTCGTAGGTGCGCTTGCTTGGATTGTGTTCATAGAAGATCAGCCTTGTTCCTCGACTTACGATGTACTGGCCACGAGAATGGGATTCACCGAGTCAGAGGGCACAATCTGCTCCGAGTACCCTGACGTTTGACCCAACGCTTGCGAAATGGATTTAGCGCAGGCCATTTGTATTAGCGCCTTGAACGTCTGCTTCTTTCTTGCGGTGCGACGGTTACTCGGATCTACCAACTCCAGTGGTTTCTCCGCGATGGGAACGCGGCCAGAAAAGAACCCGGCGCAATTTCTCTCCAGTCCCAGCTCGGTGAAAAATTCGTCGTAGCTGTTCTGAAACGAGGTCTCGCTACATGCACAATACGAGCTTTGCTCCTTTGCACCCACTGCAGAGATCTCTCCCACTCCGAGGGCTAGGGCAATACCCTGCAGCGCTGCGAACAACAAGGCACGTGGGCGAACGTTACACATCGCCTTGGTCGCCAAGCGAATCTCCTGGCTATAGGAACGTTGCCCTTGAATTCGAGATATCAGGAATGCCTCAACCGCATCTGATCCAATGGCCCAGCCGGGAATGATGGTAAAGGTGAGATCAAAGATAATAAAAGAATCTACCTTGAGCAGCAGCGACAGTTCGCCTTCTTTGTCATACGGCTTTGAAGTGCCCAAGTTCAACGAATAACTGTGTTCGCCCTCAATCGTTTGGTAGAGGGGGATATCCCAATACAAGATCGCCTTTAAGATGCGATCTGGAAAGGAGGAGTACATCCTTTGGTAGTGATGAACAAAACATCCTAAACCCGCACGCGCATCGATATTACGTGCGAGATAGTTATGGCCGAAGGGTTTAATGGCGAATCGAGGATTATATTGGCATATTTCGGTGAATGCTTCGAGGCGAAGGAGACGCACGAACCGAACTAAGGAACCGGAGTTGAGCAATAGATGCCATCCAATGCTCATGATCTGTAAGGCCAACTTTCGCCGATGTGATGGTGATTGATCCGGCATGTCTTGCGAAGTCATTTTCCCCCCGTACGCTCCGTCTGTTGGTGACCGCCTCGAGTAAATATTCACTCTACCAAAGGTTTCGCGTGCAAACCATCACCTTATGTCGCCTATAGACTGAATTCGGCCTATAGGCGATGCAGGGCAGCTGAAGAAGCGACATATCTATAGTGTCCACTCAGACGCGTGGGGGCGCTCTGGGCTAACAACACCCGCTTCTGTCGAGGTGCATTCAAATTCACATGAAAACCACTTGGAGAAGACTATGAAAGTCATTGCCACTGTTCTGCTTCTAATTGCTATATGCGCATCGGCAGAGAGGGGCTTCGCGGCGACATATTACGTTAGCCCAACAGGTAACGATAGCGCGGCCGGCACTGCGACCACGTCCGCATGGAAAACGATCGCGTATGTAAATTCGGCCAAGTTCGCATCGGGAGACCAGATTTTGTTTCAAACTGGAGGAGTCTGGAGGGAAATGCTGCAGCCCAATACCAGCAACCTTTATTTCGGCGCGTATGGCACAGGCGCTCGACCTCTCATCTCGGCCGCGGACGTAGTAACCACCTCATGGTCCGTCTCGAGCGGCAACATATGCAAGTCGACCGTCGGAGGATGGGACCTGACCGAGGTATGGCTAAACCAGGTGTTGGGGAATCAGAGTACGTCAAGCGGTTCAATTGCCGCCCCTGGTGACTGGTACTACGTAAATGGCGTCCTATATCTCTACCTTGCCAATGGATGCGCAACGGGCACGTCTCTTCCTACCATCGAGATTACGGCCCGCCCTTATGCGTTGCTGCTAACGAACATCGGCAGCATCACGGTGGAGCATCTCGGCTTCGCAGACGGGATGTACACCACAATCCTGCTTGGATCCGGCTTAACCGGCACTCAGACCTTCAACGACGTAGTGTGGCAGGACGCAGCCTATGAGGGACTTTTAGCCACTTCCGGCTCGCCCATCATTACCAATAGCGAGGGGCTCTACAATATGATCGGGCTCGTGGCTGCAGGAGCAACAGGTTTCTCGCTAACCAATTCCATTCTGAGCGGAAACAGCGTAGATGCCATTGAGGTATGGAATACGACGGGACCCAGCAGCATTCAGAACTCCACGATCTCTGGCAATGCCACAACCAATCCGACCATGACAACTATCAACAATTGGACCGCCAATCGTATGGATGTGACCAACTCAGTTATCCTCCCCAACCCATTAATGCCTCGACAGTATGGGTTCTTCGGCATTACAGACAATGGCACAAACGTTCAGGAGAGCCCAATGTTCACCTCGCGCGCTGCCCCTGCGATCATCGTGCCGTTTATCGACGACTATAGCAATCTCGGTGTAGTTGAAGAGCTCGCACCTATTGCCGCCACCTATGGCTGCCACTTGAGCTTCGCCCTGAACACGAAGCTTGTCACTCCTGCGGACTGGACGAGGATACAAGCACTGCAGGCCGCCGGAACCGAGATCGTTGCGCACACCCGCAGCCATTCCGATCTTGCCAACAACAACGTATTCTCCATCTCCTACGCGGGTCCAGCTCAAACCGCGACAATGACAGTCAACCAAACCGCCGGCACGCTCAGTACATTCTTGAATGGTTCCACTACTCCTGACCTCGTTGTGCCGATCCAAGATAAGTGGAACAGCATCCAGAATATGTGCGCCACCATCGCGACGAATACCAACTACACGTGCCAAGTCCAGCCCAACCAGCTGTTCTTCACGCCACTCAATCTAGCCAATGTCAGCTTGGTCAATATCAAGCCTGGCTACATGCTTACCGCGTCTTCGAACTATCTCGCCTGGGAAGTGGAAGGGGCGCAGGCAGACATCAATGCGAACATTCCGGGATACACGGTCACCAGTTTCGCCACGCCGTTCTCATCGTCGAACGCAACTGTCGATACGCATATTCAAAATGCCGGATTCCTCGCCAACCGGAATGGTCTTACAGACGTCAATCTCAATATCATTAGCGGTTGGTCCTTATCCAGTCTTGACGTCTACAACCTCGCTGCTTACTGGATCCCAAACTCGTATAATCCCGCTCAACCGGCCGGTTCTGTCGGAGCGCTGGTTGAAGGATTGGGCGCCCAGGGCGGCGTTATGACTGTATATTCGCACGGCCTGGATGAGTTCTCTCTTGCCAGCTGGCAGCAATTCTTTCAGCTATTGCAGAGTGTGGGCGGAACTTGCATGACGATGAGCCAGGCGCGTACATACATCGAATCCCATGGAAAATTGGCTCAGGATAGTACCAAGCGTCGGTGGGTCGAATCAATAACGCTCACGCCTGTGTTCTCAAATACTCAGTCTTCGCCAACCCAGGGAGCACACGGTCTTCAGTAAGGCAGAGGAGATGCAAACATTGCATAGTTTCTGTGAAGCGCCAACCGGATCTATGGTGGTTACAATGCTTTTCATCAACGGAATCCGGCTTGGCCGAATTAACAATCTAACCGCATAATCGTGCGCCTGGGTTCTTGGGAGGGGACCCAGGCTAGTGGTGTCCGCCACACAGAT
>PLXP01000088.1 GCA_003151435.1 Acidobacteriaceae bacterium | reverse complement strand
GAACAATCTGCTTGACCCAGCTGAAGCTGCTCGCATTCTGACGGTACCCGGCGTTCCGACGCGCGGAGTACCCTCGCAGTCGTCGCTGCGTTGACAGGCAAGGTTGTCGCCCACCAGCAAACCTGCTCCGGAGTCGACGCCGGCGGCTTCGACCCAGACAGCAAGCTCATCTTCATCTCCTGCTCGGAAGGCGTCATCACCGTTATCCACGAACTCTCCCCCGACTACTACGAACCGGTCGACACCGTGAAAACCCAGCTCTGGGCCAGGACCATGGCCCTCGATCCTCTGACGAAGAAGATCTTTCTCCCCACAGCCGACATCGAAACCGTCGCCACATCCGATCCCATGAAACCCTTCGTAAGGAAGATGAAGCCGGGAACCTTCCGCGTGCTGGTGGTGGTGCCGTGAATTAAACAGTGGCGAGTGGTCAGTGTCCCAGGGCATGAGGAAAATCGACGGACGAGAAATTTGCGAAGTGACCTACGTCCCCAAGAAGTCCGCCAAGGGCGGAGAGCTCTCGATCCCGGCAAAGCCCACGAGTTTCAGTGGAAGGCCGCACTGACCTCGATTTTGCACACTGGCCTTTGAGGGTAGAGGTGAGGGGTTGGTGACGAGGTTTCTGCCTCGTTGCCGCCATCGCCGACGGTCGATCGCGCAAAGCGAAATCACCGTGGGAACTGCACAGCCTACTTCAATGACTTGTAATACTGCTTCAATATGGCTTCCATTTCAACCTCGGTAGTGCAAAGCCGAATCCGATTGATATCACTTGTAAAACGTTTCTGTTCCAAAAGGTAAAGCTTCGTAATTTCGCTCAACCTTTTGGAGAGCCTGAGAACGACAAATCCCAAAATACTCGAGCTGCCACCGACGAACAATTTGAGTAAATTAATCGTCTGCGTGAGAGTTCCACTCGCATTCTTCAATCCGGCAATTGCTGTTATCAATCCAAATGAAGACACGCCAGCAAGTGTAATGAGGAGCATCGTCATGACAATAACCTGAGGCACTTCGGTGAATCTGAGGTTTTTCCGATCATTGCGGATATCAGTGATGATTTGAAACCGAAGTCCCTCGTCTACAATCTCGGTCGCTGGAACGGAACTCACTTGTCACGCTCCAAGCCGACCGATTGCAGCCAACGTGAATCTGGTTCGGTCATCAACCGCGAATATTCCTCGGTCAATGCTTGCAATCGGTTGATCTTCTCGTTGGAGGAACTGAACTTGTATAAATATAAAGTTCTCCTTAATTCATGCGAGGCCTGGAAATAGTAGCGCACTTTTGAATCGAACTGCCAAACGGGCGTAGCCATCACCAATAAGGCCAAGATCATGGAGATGGTGATTACGATAAAACGGGAAACATTCATGACTAGCAAAACAGGCAGGGCACCTGCAAAGAGTGTCAGGGTAATTTGTATACTCAAGCCTACGACCCGATAATAACGCGCGAACTCGTCCCATTTTTGGATCTGAAGCTCTATATCGCGCACAAGGGCGGCATGGCGAGCCTCGATGAACGGCTCATGTTCCTGTTGTTCAGACACGAAGAATACCTCGAATTTGATCTTTATAGCATGAAAGCCGTGCTGATGGTGCCCCGAACGCTGCCGACCTCCTTCTCCGACGTCTCGCGCCAGGGCCTGATTCCCACGGCCGCGACGTTCCCTGAGCACAGCATGGCGGATCACCGATCTCCTGAAATCAAAAGTCCGATTGGCCGTGCTGCATTTTTCCTATGCGGCGCTGCCTGGCGCTGCCGGCAGAACCTCGGCTGCCGGGCGTTGGCACTCAAGCACGCGGTTGCAATGATGGCAATGTACTTCCTGATCCGGGGAAGGTGGGGTAGAGGGGCGCGGGGAGAGGGGGCGCGTCTCCCCGCGAAAGGGATTTCACGCCGGTAAGGCTCGGTCACTGCCGAGCAAAGGGTTGGAGCACTGCGTGCGAGAAGATTTAGACTGTTCCAGGAGATCCTCAACATTTAGCTATGAAAAATTCCTGTCGCTTGCCTGCGCGAATTGTCGCCGCCATTCATTTTGAGGACCTTTCAGGTGCTGATTTTGAGCGTCTGGTCTTTGCCTATCACTGTCGTTCCGAGGTATGGAAGTCTCTGGAGTGGTACGGGCAGGTTGGCGGGGACCTCGGACGAGACATTTGGCTCGTCAGAGATAACACATTGAATGAGACCATATGCATTCAATGCGTCAATCGCTCGCGTTTGACGTTTGCCAAAGCCCAAGGCGATGTTGCCAAGGTGCAAAGAGCTCCGCACGGTTTGCCACAGATCTTCCGGTTTGTCGCGCGCTCGACAATTTCGGCTCCTTTGCGCGACAGGATCAAAGGGCATGTTCTGTCGTTGGGGGTGGACCAATGCGACCTCTGGTCCGGGGTCGAGTTTGAGGAGTTTCTTCGCAACAAGACCGAGTCGCTCTTAAAGCGCTTAGTGGAAGGCGAGGTTTTTCCGGACGCCGAGTCGGACCTCAAAGCGGTTGTACGCTCGGTGAAACCGCTTGACGACGACGAGGCTCTTCGTTCCTTGGCGCGGATATTCCAGCGTCCAGCTTTTTATACTCCGATCTATCGCGAAAACGGCTGGGGAGATTTTCGGCAGGCGATCACCGATACGATTTGCGCTCTGGGCACCGGAATGTGGAAGACCCGGGACGGAGATTTTATTGATCGTGTCCCGATGCGACACCAGTTCAAGAGCGCCTCGGTTCGGGAGCACCTTCAAACCGTGGAACTCAGCCTCGCCCGGCTGCGCACCAAATACGACGAGCTGGTCAAGGCAGGCGTTCTGCAGCATTGCGCTTGCGACGATCCGCACTGCACGGTGTTTACTCTTGATTCTCCAGATGCGGCCCAAGAACTCGAGCGACTCCGCGAAGACGCACTCAACGCGTTTCGCATGGCGTATCCAGATTTCGAACTGCCGTCCTGGTAAGAGGAGCCGTGGATTCGGTGAGGGAAGGGGGCGAGACCGCAGGATCGTGCCCGCTTGCCGGAAGCCGCGAATCAAAAGTCGTCGCTTGCTCCGCCGGGGCACTTACAATTGTGTAATCGTGACGAAGGTAGCTGTCGCGCAAGTCGGGTCCGTTCTCTTGGATACGCCAGCAACGCTGAACCGTGTAGAGCGTCTGTGCCCAGTCGCCGCTTCTGGCGGGGCTTCGCTGATCGTTTTTCCTGAAGCGCTGATTGGGGGCTATCCGAAATCCCTCACTTTTGGAGCTACGGTCACTGCGCGATGTCTTCAGCGGCAGAGCAACCCGGATCTTCGAGCGTGGCGAACTCCACGCCATCGTCGCCGCGCTGGCTGCCCTCGTGTTTTTGATAGCGCAACTGGCAGGCCTGAATCGAACTGTCTCAACCACGCTTGGCTTAGCCACGGGATTCACTGTACGCGTCCTCGCGATCCGCTTCCGTTGGCGTACCAAAGCGGCGGCGTAGAACCGGGGCGACAGCCGTGTGGTAAGCGACGACGAAGAGCCGCTAGCCACCAGCCACTAGCCGCCCGCCACTGATCCTACCGGCCGCACTCGTCTTCCTCCTCGCGCAACAGGCAGGCCTCAACCGCACCCTCGCAACCTCGTTCGGTCTCGCCACCGGCTTCACCGTCCGCATCCTCGCGCTCCGATTCCGCTGGAGGACGCGAGTCGCAGCTTAACAGCGCCACTTCGGCAAAATGGACCGTGAACTCCGCCCGGGAATAAGGCAAGAATCGCGTCGACATTCATCCACACGGACGCCTAAACTGGTCTAAATCATCCTGTCATGGCTAACCTTTTCGCGCCTAAGGTGCGAAAAGACGAAGTGACCGGCGGAAGGGCGCAGGCACGTGGACCGCAATCGAATTATCAAGACGCTAGCGAAGGCTACCATCCAAGCGGACGGGCAACGCACCGCCTATCAGGTAACTAAGGAACTCGGCCGTGGAGGAAATGGTGTCGCCTTCGTCGTAAAGTCACCCAAAAAAGAATTGGTGGCGAAATTCTATATTCCTCCCGACGCTCGGGATCTCGACGATTCGGCAGTGAAGCGATTTGAACGGGAGATGGCTCTCACGAAGCAGGTGAATAACCCTTACGTTCTCAGTTCCGAGGGTGCGGGAACGGCGCACGTCGGGGCTTATCAAATCCCGTTCTATACATCCGCGCATAA
>PLXP01000062.1 GCA_003151435.1 Acidobacteriaceae bacterium | reverse complement strand
ATGAAACCGATGTGACGCGGGATATCATTTTTCGCCATTGCACAGGTTCCTTAACCGAGCTTTACTTTCCACCGATCTATTAACCATTGCGAGCACATCTAACAATATCAACAACTTAGTGCGTTTGGCAAGTTGTTCAGGCGGTATTCTTTCCTCACTATGCAAGTACAGATTCTTCCCTTTGGCGTGTTGAAGGATTGGCTCGGCTCCGCCGCGTACCCAGTCGAATTGCGCGAGGGCGCCACCGTCGCCGATTTGCTGCAGCGGCTCGCCGCGGACCGTCCCCTGCATCCTGCCTCCCTTCGCGGCATCGCCGTCAGCGTCAATGCCGAATACGCGCCGTCCGCACACGTCTTGCGCGAGGGCGATGAAGTGGGCCTGTTGCCCCCGGTCTCCGGCGGAGCTGCGAACGCATCCGACGAAGCGGAGGGCGCCAATCCCGTGGTGACCGCCCTGACCCGCGAGCCCATCGATGCCGAAAAACTTGTCACCGCCGTCAAGCGCGGAGAAGACGGCGCGGTGGTGGTGTTCGACGGCATTGTGCGCAACAACTCGCGCGGCCGTCAGACCCTGCACCTCGACTACGAAGCCTACGAGCAGATGGCCGTGAAGCAAATGGACACCCTGGCTCACGACGCCATCGCTCGCTTTGGTGTGCGCCACGTGACGGTGGTCCACAGACTGGGGAAGCTTGAGGTGGGCGAAACCAGCGTCCTCATCGTCGTCGCGTCGGCCCATCGCGCGCAGGCCTTCGACGCCTGCCGCTGGCTGATCGACACTCTCAAGAAGACGGTCCCCATCTGGAAGAGGGAGACGTTCGTTGACGGGGTGGTCTGGGCCGATGGCGAGCCGTTTCCCGAGGGCCTCGCGGCGTCGGACAAGGAGGCTACGCATGGCGCGTAACCGCATTGGTGCCGCATGCTGCGCGCTGCTCTTTCTTGCTTCAACAGCCCTCTCCGCGCAGGACGGCCCCACCTTTCGCATGGACGTGAAACTCGTCAACCTCTTCGTCAACGTCACTGACCATACCGGCGCCATTGTCGGCGGCTTGACCAAAGAGGATTTCAAGGTCACAGAAGACGGACGCCCGCAGGAAATTTCCATCTTCGAACGCCAGTCCGAACTGCCCCTGAACCTGACCCTCGCCATCGACACCAGCGAGAGCGTGAAGAAGGACATGACCGAGGAACAGGACGCAGCCAGGCGCTTTGCCCACGCTCTCCTGCGACCGCAAGACCAGATGAGCCTCCTGGGCTTCGCCACCTGGGTAAAGGAGCTCGCGCCCTTCACCAACAAGGCGACCCAAATCGATCGTGGCCTCTCCCAGTTACGCGGAGGAGGGGGCACCGCTCTGTACGAAGCCATCTATCTTGGCTCGCAGAGTCTGGCAAGGAAAGAGGGACGCAAGGTGCTGGTGCTCATCTCCGATGGTGACGACACAGTCAAGAGTACTAATTACGCCGAAGCCCTGGAGCAGGCGCTGCGCGGCGAAGTCATCATCTACAGCCTTATCGACGTGCCCATCGAAGCCAGCGCAGGGCGTGATACGGGTGGAGAACACGCGCTGGTTACACTGGCCGAGCAGACCGGTGGTAAGAGCTTCTACGTAAGCGAGGGCGGCCTCGATAAGGCCTTTGCCCGCGTCAGCGACGATCTGCGCACGCAGTACCTGCTGGGGTACTATCCCCGCCACCAGGTGCCCGGCCTCAACTTTCATCGTGTCCAGGTGACCGTTCCCCGGGCCAGTGCGGATGCGTTCAACATTCGCTACCGCAGCGGCTATTACTCTGACTCGAAGCCAAAATAGCGTCTATTGCGTGCGACCTCATTGACAAGGATTGACTTTCGGAACGCCTGCCGACTCCTTTGCATCTAAAATGGCATCATGACTCCGCCATTGTCTTCCCGCCGTCGCTCCAAGACTCCTCCGCCGGGCGAAACCGGACAGGAGGCACTCTACCTCCGCTCCCTCAGCGAGCGAAAGGTGCTGGTCTCCGTCAAGCTGCGCGACGGCGAAATCGTCAAAGGCTGGATCGAGTATTTCGATGATGGAATGCTGCGCCTGACGCGCGACGGCAATCCCAATCTCTTCATCTACAAGCATCAGATTCGCTCCATCACTGAAGTCGGCAAACGCCGTGGTGTGGCCGCGGAGGGCTCACTGGTCGCGGGCAACGCTTCCGGTGGAGCAAGCCTGTGAGCGATTCGGCGGCAAAGGCTGAGACGGAACTCACCTGGGTTCCCAAAGCGTCCGGCATTGCGCGTGAGGCGGGAGCGCGCCTGCGCGAGTTTCTGGCTGCTGGCGTCGAGACCGAATACAAAGGCGACGTGGACCTGGTCACGGTGGCCGACCGCACCGTCGAGAAGCTGATCAAAACCCGCCTCGGCGAAGCCTTTCCAGACCACGGCATCTATGGCGAAGAGGGCACTCGCGAACGGCTCGACCATGAGTTTCGCTGGTACGTCGACCCGCTCGACGGCACCACCAACTTCGCCCACGGCGTGCCCCAGTTTTGCGTGTCCTTGGGGTTGGAACAGCGCCCCGCCGGGCTCGCGCCCGATCAGGACGGGACGCTCGTCGCCGGGGTGATCTACGACCCCATGCGCGACGAGATGTACTCTGCCGAACGCGGTCGCGGAGCCCTGCTGAACGGCAAGCTCATGCACGTTTCCGCTACTCCGGTGCTGGCCGAGTCGCTGGTGGCTACCGGCTTTCCCAGCCGCAAGCGCCACGACAGCCCGAACATACACTTCTACCAGGAATTCACCTTGCGTTCGCATGGAGTGAGACGGGCCGGTTCGGCTGCGCTCGACCTTGCCTACGTGGCCTGCGGGCGTTACGAGGGCTTCTGGGAGTTCCACCTTAACCCATGGGACACCGCCGCGGGAATTCTGCTGATCGAGGAAGCAGGCGGACGTGTGACGGACTTCGCCGGAAACAAGGTGCGACTCGACAGTCGCGAAGTCCTGGCCTCGAACCGCCTTATCCATAACGAGCTGGTCGGCCTCTTCAGCGACATGTTCGCGGGCCGCAACCTTTCGCCCATTCCCACTCCAGCAGAGTTTGCCGCGAGCCGCACAGCGCGAGCCGCGGCCGCCCAGTAGCTCACGGATTCGGATCCCCAGCTCTATTCTTCCCATACGTCAGCACATGAGTATCGGCGAAGCCCGTTTTTGCGTCCCATCGGAAGAGGGAAGAAACCGCCTCCATTCCCGCATCGCAAAACGCCCATTGACCCGTTGACGTCAGCCCTTGGGGTCGTGTGCTACCATCAGCGTCGAGAGTTCGTCTCCCCGGAGAAAATCAAGATGGCATACGTCATTGCAGAACCCTGTATCGGCACGAAGGACACCGCCTGTGTGGACGCTTGTCCTGTCGATTGCATCCACCCCAAAAAGGACGAGGACGGCTTTGCCGAGACCGACCAGCTCTTCATCGATCCCGTAGAGTGCATCGACTGCGGCGCATGTGTCCCTGCCTGCCCCGTCTCGGCCATCTTTGCCGCCGACGATCTGCCGGAAAAATGGGCCCACTTTACTGAGAAGAACGCCGCCCACTTCGGCCGCTAAGGCAACGAAGTTCCGCGCTGCCGCGCTTTTCCAAACGTCCGCCCCGGTCCGCCGTGGCGGACGTTTGTGTCTGTGCGTCGCGTGACAGCCTGGCGACTTGCAGTGCGATGATGGAACCTAATGGCCGTACTCACTTCAGAAGCCGTGGTTCTGCGCACGTGGCCGGTTCATGAAGCCGACCTGATCGTGAGCTTCTTTACCCGCGACTACGGCAAGGTACGCGGAGTGGCCAAATCAGCGCTCAAGAGCCGCAAGCGCTTCGGCGGAGCGCTGGAGCCCATGACGCAGGCCCGAGCATGGTTCGCCGAGCGCCCCCGCCAGGAACTGGTTCGACTCGATCAGCTTGAAATCGTCCGGTCCCCACTCTCCACTCCTGTCGATCAGGCCCGCCTCACAGTGCTGAGCTTCTTCGCCGAGGTGCTTGACGAGGCGCTCCCCGACCACGACCCGCAGGAGACCGTCTTCCGCCTTCTCGTGTCGGTGCTCGATCAGACCACCGTCGAACAGCCCTGGGTGCCGCTGACCTATTTTTCTCTCTGGATGACGCGCCTCATGGGCCTGCTGCCCGACGTGGCCCACTGCACAGCATGTGGAGAAGCGCTGGTGGCAGGCGAGGTCAGCTTCAACACCCAGGGCGACGGGCTGTTCTGTGCCGTCCATCGCAACGGGAGTGCCAGCGCGCTCTCGGCCGACTCCTGGCAGCTCGCGCAGCGCATGCTCCGCGCGCCAGCATCGGCCTTTGCCGCTGAGGCATGGCCTCGCCGCCGCGGACAGGACCTGCGCCGCTTCACTTGGGCTGCACTGGAACGCCACCTGGAGCGCAAGCTGCGGTCTGCAGAAGCCCTCGGACGCCTCGGCGGCTAGACTCTGGCCGTCCGGCGGCGCTTCGGCTGATAAAATCAGCGTCAGTTCCGCAAAGAGAGAATGCCCCGTGCCCTCAACTGAACTTTCCTCTACACCGGCCGCAGTTCGCACCAAACCCACGCCCCTCACGTTTCAGGAATTGCTCTTCCGCCTGCAAGGGTTCTGGGCGGAACGCGGCTGCGTTTTGCAGCAGCCCTACGACGTGGAAGTGGGCGCGGGCACCATGGCGCCGGAGACCTTTCTGCGGGTGCTTGGGCCCAAGCCCTACAAGGTTGGCTATGCGCAGCCTTCACGCCGCCCCGCCGACGGCCGCTATGGCGAGAACCCCAATCGCCTGTTCAAACACACCCAGTTCCAGCTCATCCTCAAGCCGCCCCCGGTCAACGTGCAGGAACTCTATCTCCAATCGCTTGAGGCGATTGGCATCGATCTCCTCAAGCACGACCTGAAGTTCGAAGAAGACAACTGGGAGTGGCCCGCGGGCGGAGCCTGGGGCGTGGGCTGGCAGGTGATGCTCGACGGCCTGGAGATCACCCAGTTCACCTACTTCCAGCAGTGCGGGGGCCTCGACCTCGACCCTATCTGCGCCGAGCTGACCTACGGTCTCGAACGCATCGCCGCCTTCATCCAGGATGTCGACTCCCTCTACGACGTCGTCTGGGCCCGCGACCCGGAAACCGGCGCGCCCGTCACCTATGGCGATGTGCGACTTGCCGAGGAGCTCCAGTTTTCTGTCTACAACTTCGAGTTCGCCGACGTGGCGAAGCTTTGGGAGCACTTCAATCTCTACGAGTCGGAAGCCAAATCACTTCTGGATCAAGCCGGGGCGCTCATGGCGAACGAAGACGCCGATGCCGCGCAGAAACGTCGCTTCCCGCTGCTGGCCACATACGAGTTGGCTCTCAAGTGTTCGCACCTGTTCAACCTGCTGGATGCGCGCGGCGCCATCAGCGTCACGGAGCGCGTCGGCGTCATCGGCCGCATCCGCACGCTGGCCGTTGGCGTGGCCAAAGCCTATGCCGCGCAGCAAAGCTGTTAACCAGTCAGATACTACAAAGGCTGCCATCCTGAGCGAGCAAAGCGAGTCGAAGGACCTGCGGTTGCTCTTACAATTCTTCGGTTCCACCCACTACGGATGGAACGTAATCGGAAAGAAAACGCAATGTCTGATTTCTTGTTGGAGCTTGGCCTCGAAGAAATTCCCGCCCGCATGATTGCCGGAGCCGAGGCTGAACTGGCCCGCCGCGTCAACGACCTGCTCACNNGCTGAAGCCTTTGCGAAGAAGGCTGGCGTCGCTGTCGCAGCCCTCGAGAAGGTCACCAACGCCAAAGGCGACTATGTTGGAGCCACTGTGAAGCGCCACGGACGCTCCGCAACGGAGTTGCTGGCCGCCGGGCTGCCCAAGGAAGTCGCCGGCATCTACTGGGCGAAAAACATGTACTGGCGCGCTGGAAAGCCCGAGCGTTTCGTGCGCCCGGTCCGCTGGGTCGTCGCGCTGCTCGATTCCGCCGTCGTTCCTGTGGAGATCGCCGGCATCGCTGCCGCCAACGCCAGCCGCGGACATCGCGTCCTGCACGGCGACGCGCCCGTTATCATCGACGCTGCAACCCGGTATGCCGCAGTACTGCGCGGGGCCAAAGTGCTGGTTGATGTGTCGGCACGCAGGCACATGAAT